>PWTM01000059.1 GCA_003563855.1 PVC group bacterium
GCTCCACACCGTCCCCCTCACGCACACACACACGCACACACACGCACACGCCGAAAACTGGGGAAAGTCCACGTCGCCGGTCCGTCGACACGGAATGCGCGATCGGCTAGGGTGTCGAGGGTTCGGGCGCGGCATCGCCGCTCCGGGCAGACCGTCGGTCGGAGGTCCACAACGGGGGGAAACGGATGAGCAGCCTGCGCATACTCCACATCGCGGAACGCGGCCTGAACCGGCGGGCGTGGCCGGAGATCATGGTGCGCGCGGTCGGCGAGCTGGGCGCCTTCGAAGCGATCGAGCACGGCGGACAGATGGACGAGGATGCCCTGGCCGCGCGGATCCGGGAGGCGGACGTCCTGGTCACGGGGTGGGGCTCGGCGCGGATACCGGAGTCGGTTGCCGCGGACCCGGGGAATCTTCGGTACGTCTGCAACCTGACCGGAACCGTCCGGGCGTCGGTTCCGCTGGCGATCGTCGAGGCGGGGATTCCGGTCACCAACTGGGGCGATGCGATCGCGGTCTGCGTGGCGGAGGGCGCCATGGCGCTGCTGCTCGCGGTGCTGAAGGATCTGCGGGCGCACATCCGCCTCATCGAGCAGGGCGGCTGGCGGCGGGACGAGGCGGCGTACGGCGGCAGCCTCGAGGGCAACCCGGTGGGGATCTACGGCTGCGGGGCGATTGCCCGCGCGTTCGTCGACATGATCCGCCCGTTCGGCCCGGAGCTGCACGTTTTCGACCCCTACGTCGAGACGCTGCCCGAGGGTTGCCGGCGGGCGGAGACGCTGGAGGCGCTGTTCGACCGGGCGCGGATCGTCGTGATCCACGCGGGGCTCAGCGAGGAGACGACGGGATCGGTGACCGCGGACCTGCTCGCGCGGTTGCCCCGGCACGGGATCGTGATCAACACGGCGCGCGGGGCGATCGTGGACCAGGACGCGCTCTTCGCGGAGCTGGCGTCCGGACGGCTCCGGGCGGGGCTGGACGTGCTGTCGCCGGATCGGCTGCCCGACGGCCACCCCGCACGGCAGTGGGAGAACGTCATCTTCACCGCGCACCAGGTCGGCGATGTCGTGCACGGCTGGCCCATGGACGGGGCGCCGCCGACGGAGCTGACCCCGTTTCAAAAGGTGTGCCTCGACAACCTGCGTCGCTTCGCGGCCGGGGAGCCGCTCCGCCACCGGATGGACCGCGACCGCTACCTGCGCAGCACGTAGTCGGGAAGCGCCCCGAGGGCTGATGCCGGCGTCCAAGGTTTGGAATAGCGCGGGTCTCTGGCTTCCAAGGCCTGGAAGGCTATGGGAAGCGGACTTCCAAGCCTTGGAAGACGGCGGAGAGCTGACGTCCAGGCCTTGGAAGTCCTCCCGCGATCAGTCGTTCTTCTCGCGGCGGCGGCTGCGGCGCCGGTAGAGGCGTTCCGTGAAGCCGCCTTCTTTCTCGAAGGCGTCGGCCTGCGCGTCCATCTGGTTTCCGACGAGGTGGATGCAGAGATTCAGCAGGGACAGCGCGCCGTTGGCCGCGCAGACGGAGGGGAATGCGCGGGGCGAAACGGGCGGAGGCGGGGGGACACGGACGGACACGGACGGACACGGACCGGCACGGACTGGACCGCGGCGTCGGACTTCCCGCGTCCGTGTCGGTCCGTGTCCGTCCGTGCGCCCGGCGGAAAACCGGCGCGTCTCATCCGCGACCCAGGCCCGGAACTGCTCCAGCGTCGCGCAGCGCATGGCCTTGAAGCGCATCAGCGCGGGGTGATCGGGCGGCCATTCCGGGAGCTCGCGGTGCTTGAGAAACTTCCGGTAGTCGCGTTCGAGCTCCTCCAGGCTTCCGCACGCGACGCCGGTCAGTTTCATTTCGATCTTCTTCGACGTGGCGGAGTCCACGCTTCCTTCCTGGAGATTCTGGGCGCCGCTGCGCGCCGCCTGCACCATCTGGTCGTGGGTGCGGCTGCGCCGATCCACGAACTTGTCACAGAACCGGTAGGTCACGTCGTAGAGCAGGTCGGCCAGTTGCCAGGTCTTCGTGTTCTCGTAGCCGCCGTGCCTCGGGATGAGCTTGTCGGGCTCCGGCCTCCTGGGCCTCGGCTTCTCGGGCGCAGGCGTCTCGGGCTCGGGCTTCTTGGGCTCGGGCTTCTTGGGCTTGCGGTGCATGATGGCCTCCTTTGTGGGCGGGCGCGGGCGGGCGGACACGGACGGACACGGACCGGCACGGACTGGACCGCGGCGTCGGACTTCCGGCGTCCGTGTCGGTCCGTGTCCGTCCGTGTCGCCGACGCTGGCGAGACTCGCACGAGCGGGGCGGGCGCGCAAGCTCGCAAGGCCGCGGGCGACTCCGCGGTGGGCGACGCGGCGGTTGCCTCGCGGCCGGGCGTGCGCTAGGCTGGCGCAGTCGGCGGGCGGGGATCCGTGCCGCCGCGATCTGAGGCCATGAACGAGACCGGAATCCAGGGCGGCGGCGCTTGCGCCGCCGCCGAAGAGAGCGCATCCGAAGACGGGCCGCAGCGAAAGCCTGCCGACCTGCGCGGGGCATCCGGCCGGAGCGGGTAACGTCGCCTCCGGCGGCCGTTCCGCGTGCAGGCGCGCGGCGGCGGAAACGGAGGTGACCCATGGACAGCGATCGCGACCCCACGACGCTGGCGCCCGAGGAGCTTCGCGGCTACCTCGAACAGGCGGACCCGAAGGACATCCAGGCCTTCTGCGAGTCCGGCCACACCGCGGCGCTCGCCGAGGCGCTCTCGGCGCTCGAGGCCGACCAGGCCTGGGAGGCGCTCAAGCGCGTGCCCCCCACGCCGCGCGCCGAGATCTTCTGCCGGCTGGACGAATCGCTCCAGGTCGATATCACCGAGAAGCTCTCGCGCGGCGACCTGGCCCGGCTGCTCTCCGACATGCCGGCGGACGACCGCGTCGACCTCCTGCGCCGCCTCCCCGAGGAGGAGAGCGAGCGCGTGCTGCCGGCGATGGCCCAGGCGGAGCGCGAGGATGTGCGGCGGCTTTCCTCCTATGCCGAGGGGACGGCCGGTTCGATCATGACATCCGAGTACGTCACGCTCCGGCCCGAGCTGACGGCGGAGGAGGCGATCGCCCGCCTGCGCCGCGAGGCGCCGAACAAGGAGACGATCTACCACGCGTACATCCTCGGCGAGGACCGGCGCCTGGTCGGCGTCATCTCGCTCAAGGACCTGATCGTCGCCCGCGCCTCCGAACGGGTGGGCGACCTGATGCACCGGGAGGTCATCCGCGCGCGCGCGACGGACGACCAGGAGGCGGCCGCGCGGATGCTGCAGCGCTACGACCTGCTTGCGCTGCCGGTCGTGGACGAGCGCGAAGCGATCGTCGGCATCATCACGCACGACGACGCCATCGACGTCATCACGCAGGAGAACACGGAAGACTTCGAAAAGTTGATGGCGATCACCGGCGCGCACGAGACCGGGCACTACCTGCGGACGCCCGCCTGGGTTCACTTCCGCAACCGCGTCGGCTGGGTCGTCTCGCTCGCGGTCGTCGGCCTGCTCTCGGGGACGATCATCCAGCGCTACGAGAGTTCGCTGGAGCGGCTGCTGATCCTGGCGCTCTTCATGCCGATGCTGGCGGACACGGGCGGGAACACGGGCAGCCAGGCGGCGACGGTCGTGGTCCGCGCGCTGGCGCTTGGCCAGGTGAAGGCGCGCGACATTTTTCGCGTGCTGTTCAAGGAGGCGGGCGTGGCGCTGATGCTCTGCGGCATCCTGGGCCTGACCTCGTTCGGCCGTGTGATGCTGCTCTCGCGGGCCGAGCAGGTGCCGGAGGAGTTCACGCTCTGGATGGTGGGGCTGACGATCGCGGTGGCGCTCTCGCTGCAGGTGGTCTCGGCGACGCTGCTGGGCGCGCTGCTGCCGATGCTCGCGGCGCGGCTGAAGCTCGACCCGGCGCTGGTCGCGAGCCCGGCGCTGACGACGGCCGTGGATATCACGGGCCTGCTGATCTACTTCAACACGGCGCGGGTCATGCTGGGTCTCTGAGGGACGCCCCGCCGGTCCACCGGCGATGGGCCGGCCGGATGCCGGTGAGGATCTCGTAGGGGATCGTGCCGGCCTGCGCCGCCAGCTCGTCGGCCCGGACGGCGGCGCCGTCCGCCCCCCCGATGAGGACGGCCTCGTCGCCCGCGCGTTCCTTCGCGTCCGGACCCAGGTCGACGGCGATCCAGTTCATGCTCACGCGGCCGGCGACCGGGCAACGCCGGCCGCGGATGACAACGGCGGCGCGGTTGCCGAGCGCGCGCGGGTAGCCGTCGGCGTAGCCGGCGGCGAGGATGGCGAGCGTGGTGGGCGCGGGGGTGACGTGGGTGCTCTCGTAGCCGACGGGAAACCCGGCCGGCACGCGGCGGACCTGCACGATTTCGGCGCGCCATTCCAGGATGGGGCGCGTGTGGACACGGCCGGCGGGATCGCGGGCCTCGTAGCCGTAGAGCAGGATGCCCGGGCGTACGGCGTCGAAATCGAACGCGGGATGGAAGAGCAGGGCGCGGCTGTTGGAGGCGTGGCGGACGAGGCGCCGGCCGGCCTGCGCTTCCAGCGCGGCGACGGCTTCGCGGAAGCGCGCGCCCTGGACGAGGGCGGGATCGCCGGGGCCCGGACGGACGGTCGCGAAGTGGGTGCAGACGCCGCGCAGGTCGAGGCCGGGCTCGCGCCGAAGCGCCGCGCCGGCTTCGGCGGCGGCGGTCCAGTCGAGGCCGAGGCGACCCATGCCGGTGTCGAGCTTGACGTGGACCGGAAGCGCGCGGCCGGCGCGCTGCGCGGCGGCGCCGAGCGCTCGGCCCTGTTCGACGTCGACAAGCACCGGCGTGATCCGGCGCTCGAGCAGGAGCGGGACGTCCTCGGGCCCGGCGACGCCGAGCAGCAGGATTTCCGCGCCGGGCGCGGCGGCCCGCGCTTCGAGCGCCTCGCCGACGTAAGCGACGGCGAACCCGCCCACGCCTTCGGCGGCGGCGCAACGCACGACCGCGTCGGCGCCGTGGCCGTAGGCGTCAGCCTTGACGACCATGAGGACGGCGGTTTCGGGCGCGAGGGCGGCGCGCAGGGCGCGCAGGTTCGCGGCCAGGACATCGAGTCGGATTTCGGCGGTCGTGCGGTTCATCGCGGGCCGTTCAGCGCCGGCGTCCACGCCCGAATCCCCGGCAGGTGGCGCAGAGCGCGGTGCCCTCTCCCTCGCACCAGGCGCAGGGTTCGCCGCGGGACTGCCCGGTTCCGCGGCATCGGGTGCAGGGGGCGATCCCGGCGCCGTCGCAGGTCCTGCAGGTCGCGGGCCGGCCGGCGCCGCGGCAGGTGGTGCAGACCAGCCGGCCGCCGCCCTCGCAGGCGGTACACGCGAGCCAGCCGGCGCCCTCGCAGACGGGGCAGGTCCGGCGGCCGGTGCTGCGGCAGTCTTCGCAGCGACGGCCCCGCGCATCGCGTCCGCGTCCGCGGCAGGCGGGGCACAGCTCGACGCCGTGCAGGCAGGCGCCGCTGGTGCAGCGCAGGCGGCCGGCCCCGTGGCAGCGCGTGCAGCCGAGATGGCCGAACCCGTGGCAGGAGGCGCACTCGACGTCGAACGCGCGGCGAAGCGCGGCCCGTTCCCGGACGCCGAGGGCTTCGTCCATGCCGTGCGGAAGCCAGATGCCCTGGACCTCCTCGAAGCCGCCCTGGCGTTGCTCGCGCGTGAGGGCGGCGCGCGCATCGGCCAGCAGGCGCCCGAGTTCGCCGGCGGGCCGGTAGACGCCGAGCGCGCCGCGTCCGCGGCAGGCGGCGCAGGCGCGCGCGAGCACCTCCTGCTCGAACACATCGCCGGCGATCCCCACCGTCTGCATGCGCTGGTGCCCGGCGCCCTCGCAGACGGGGCACTCGATCTCCGCGGCGATGAGCCGGCCCTGCAGGCCGGTCATCGCGGCCTCGATACGGGTGCGCGCGGCGGGCCCGGCCGCGCCGGCCGCGTGGAGCGCCGCGGCGTTGCGGTAGAGCAGCAGCGCGCCGGCGAGGGCGCCCTGTTCGGCGAGCGCGCCGGCCGTGCGCTCCTGGGCGGCGGCCGCGGCCCGCGCGGCGGCCGCCGCGCGGTCGGCCGGTTCCTCCGGGCGCGGCGGCTCGGGCGGCGGTTCGGGCGCGCGCGGCTCGATCGTCGGCAACGTGGCCCCGCAATGCCCGCAGGCCACGGCATCCGCGTCGGCCTCGTGGCCGCACTGCGGACAGATGCGCAGCGCCGCCGCCCCGGCCCAGCCCACGCGCGGACGCAACACCGCCGCCGCGCCGGCGGCCAGCGCGCAGCGCAGAAAGACCCGGCGCGGGATCGCTTTTCCGTATCGCAATTTCACGCTTTGCATTCCGTTGACCAAGGTATAGGCTCTAGGTGGTGAACGCAAGAGGCCAGCGCGCACGCCGAGGTGCGAAGTCGGGTTCCCGGCGCGCCGGGCAGGCCCTGACGGAGTTCGTCGTGATGGCGGGCGTGCTGGTGATGGTGCTGGGCATGCTGGCCCTGTTCCTGTACACGTTCCGCGCGTACGGGGGACGGGTGCTGGACCTCGTGGCGTCGGAATTCCCCTGAGGGGGATGCGGGAGGCCCCGCCGGGCCGCCGGGCGGGGCGAAGCGGAAGAAGCGGCGGCGCGACGCCGGGCGGACCGGCGGGGAGAACGGACATGAAACGGAATCGACGCGGGAAGCGCGGACAGGCGCTGACCGAGTACATCATGATCGTGGTCATCGTTGCGCTGGCGGCCCTCGCGATCCTCGCGGTCTTCAGCGACCGGATCCGCTCGATGTTCGGCGGTGCGGTCGAGGAGCTGGGCGGGGACAGCGCCGCGGCCGATGCGGCCCTGGAGGAGTCCTCGGCGGACTACCTCCGGCGCATGGGCCGGGACCGCTGATCTCGGGCGCGGGCTTTCCGTGAACCCGCCCCGGGATGCGCGCGCGGGGCAGGCGCTCATCGAGTCCTGCTTCGTGATCGTGGTCGTGAGCCTGCTGTTCTTCGGGCTGCTGCAGCTTTCGCAGCTGTACGCGGCCCGAACGGTGAACACGTATGCCGCGACGGCCGGCGCACGGGCGCGGATGGTCGGGTTCAACGACTTCATGGTCCACAAGGTGGTCCGCGTCGCCTCGATCCCGAATGCCGGCGCCATGCAGACCCCGGAACCAGCGCCCTGGGCGAGCCCGGAGCTCTGGGCCGAGGGCCGGCCGGGCGCGCTCTGGCGCATGGCCTTGCGCGCGCGCGGGCCGCGGGCGCCGCAGGCGGAGGTCGAGCGCTCGCGCATCCCGCTCTATCTCGGGACCAACTGGTGGAACGAGGCGCCGGCGGTGCTCGACTACGAGCGCTGGCCGGACCTGCGGCACCGGGCCGACGAGGTGTTCGGCGACATGGTCCGGGTGCGCACCGAGCAGCCGTTCCCGCTGGTCCATCCGTTTCGCGCCCTGTTCTACGCGGACGATCACGTGCCGCTGCGCAGCGGGTCCCCGGCCGGCAACCACGCGATCACGCGCGAACTTCACTACCCGGTCTACCTGCAATGAACCTGCGCATTCCACGCCGCCGCCGAGCCGGCGCGCGCGCCGGCCAGACGCTGATCTTCCTGCTCGGCGTGCTCGTCATCCTGACGCTGGTCGTGCTGTGGAATTTCGACCTGCACCGGATCGTCGCGGTAAAGATGCGCAGCCAGGGCGCGGGCGACGCGGCGGCACTGGCGGCGGCGCGCTGGCAGGGCGTCTCGCTGAACCTGGTCGGGCAGTTGAACGTCGCGCAGGCCCTGGCCATCTCCGACGCCCTGACGCGCGGGGAGGATCCGTCGGACACCGTCGAGGCGCTGGCGGAGCTGCGTGCCCGGCTGGCGTTCGTAGGCCCGATGACGGCGTTTGCGGCCTCGCAGCAGGCGGCGAAACAGAACGGCCTTTTCGTCAACCGTTCGTTCACGGACAGCGTCAACCGCCACGCGCGACTCGTGCGCGAGACCTACCCGACCGCCTACCGCGCACCGTGGCCCGACGGCTGGGCCGACTACGCGGCGATGATCGGCGCGGTGGCGGCCGACGGCATTGCGGCCGCGCCGGACAACGTCCGCCGGTACACGGACTACGCCGACCACCGGCACCTGCTGCTGAACCCGAGTTTCTACGACGCGATCGCCTCGGGCGACTGGTGCTGGTTCCACCACCACGCGCGGGACCGGCTCGAGACGTACACGGACTGGACGGAATGGGATCCGCTGCCGGTACTGCACCAGCCCGCGCCGGTCGATGCCGAGTATTTCGGGCTGGGCCTTCGGCGGGTCGGTTCGATGGCGGCGCTTCCGGGGCCGCCGGAAGCGCTGCGCGCGGAGATCGCGCAGGCGGCCGGGCGCGCGATCGAGCCGGAGGTGCTGCGGGTCTCGGCCGAGTGGACGGCCTACGATCCCGGCCGTTGGTCGTCGTGGTCGGCGTTCCTTCCGGACGGGTTCCCGTTCCTGAGCGAGATCCGGCCCGAGTACGACGTCGTGGGCGCGGACGCGGCGGTGCGGACGGAAACCGCCTCGGACCGCGTAACGCCGGGCGGCGGCCGCGACACGATCACGTGGACGGCGGCGGCGAAGCCGTTCGGGCGCCTGGACGGGCCGGTGGTGGCGAGCCGCTACGGGCTGGTGTTGCCGGCGTTCCGCGAAGTGCGCCTGATCCCGGTGGACGCGTCGACGGCCTCGGCCGGGGGCAGCCGTCCCGGCTGGGCCGAACACATCTACGAGCACCTGCCGACGTATATGCGGTGGGGCCCGGAGGCGCTGGGCGCGGCCTGCTGGTATTGCCGCCAGTTGCGCACGTGGGAGGACCCGGAATTCCGGGAGGCGGGCGTGGAGTGGCTGGCGCGCTTCGCCCACACCTGCCGCCGACCGACGGGCCCCGGTCCGGGGCGTCCGGGCGGCGGCACACGGAGAGGGCACTGACGATGCGGGCGCGCGCGGGAGCCTTCGGGCGCGGGCGTCGGGACGCCGGCCAGGCGCTGCTCGAGATGACGGTGGCACTGGTGGGGCTGGTCGTGCTGCTGATCGCGCTGGTCGAGCTGGGCCGGCTTTCCAGCACGCACATTGACGTGATGAACACGGCGCGCGAGCGGGCGGGCCGGTACGCGATCGCGCCGACCTACGGCAGCGCCGCCGCGCCGCGCTACCTGGCGGACTGGCGGACCGGGCCGGACGGACGCCGCTACACGCGGGCCGACGAACCGGTTCGGGGGACGGAGGCGCGGGTGCGGCAGCATGTGCTCGCGCACGCGCAACCGGCGGAGCTGCGCGCCTTCGTGCCGGGCAACGCGGTGAGTGCGGCGATGGACGCGGCTCCGCTGGTCGCGCACTTCCACCTGGTCGGCTACCGCGAGGAGAGCCCGCCGATTCCGCTGATGTCCGCGACGCAGCGCCTGCTGTACCGGGCGGACGCGGTGACGGTGGAGGCCTCGGCCTGGACCGTCTGGCTGCGGGGCCTGGAGTGAGCATGGGTATCGCCGCGGGTTTCCGACGCCGGGCGACGGCGGCCGGCCTGGCCCTCGCGTTGGCGGCGGCGCCGGCGGCGGGCC
>PWTM01000212.1 GCA_003563855.1 PVC group bacterium
AAACCGACAACTGTTTCAGCGCAACCGAAACGATGACCGTCTCGGATCTATCCTATCGTTATCGTCCAGCACGCTGTACAGTTCTCATGACCAGCCGAAACAAACGGCCCGTCGGCGACCTCGGTCCCGGCGAATTTCGTGAACTGGGCTACCGCACGGTGGACCTGATCGCCGACTACTACGAGACGATCGAGGACCGACCCGTCTACGTCCAGGCTGATCCCGAGGACATCGGCGCGGCGTTCGACGAACCGCTCCCCGAAGACGGGGAGGCACCGGAGGCGATCCTCGACGCCGTCGAGGAGTTCGTCATCCCGTACGCGACGCACAACCCGTCGCCGCGGTACTTCGGCTTCGTGGAGAAGGATGGCGAGTTCCTCTGCGCCGCGCTGGTGCGTGCGGGGCTGGGGCGGGTCTTCGGTTTCGCGACCGAGCTGCCCGACGGCACGCCGGAGGCCCGGTACTGGGCGCACCTCCGCCGGCTCGAACGGGAGGCGCGCGTCGAGGGGCTTGGCGGCTGGGGCGTACGCGAAGCCGCGCGTGCGCGCGATGCACGCCCGCCGTTCCCGGAGGTCGCGCCGGGAACCTACGTGCTCGCGCGCGCCGCAACGGTCTTCGCGGCGGAGCCGCCGCATGCGCGGATGGGCCTGCTTCGGGGCGGAAGCCGGGTCGAGGTGCTGGAGGCCGCCTCCCCGGTGCGCGTCCGGATCCGGTTCCCGCTGGATGGCGAGGTGGTCGAAGCGCTTCTGGCGCGGGCGGACATCGAGGCCGCGCATGCCGTCGAGACGCCCGCGGACGACTGAGCGCGGACGTCAGTCGCAGGGGAGCGCGACGGCATAGGTCAGGTGCAGGCTGTCGCCGGTCGTATCCGCGATCGCCACGGGGAGATGGCCGGCGGCCTGGATGCTGATGTGCATCGTGGTTCCGGGCGAGGCCCGCACGATGAAGCTGGCCACCCCGTCGTACCCGGTGGTGGCGTGGCCCAGCGCCCCGGTATTCTCCAGCCAGATGCCGACGCGCGCGTCCGGGAGCGCGTATCCGCAGCGCCCGCTCACCACGACCTCGCAGACATAGTCGTAGACGGGTTCCGCGCAGATGCCGGTGTCGGCGGCGTAGACGTAGTCCACCTCGACATCGCAGCCGGCGAACCCGAGCGCGAGCGCGGCCAGGGCGGCCATTCCGATCAGGCGCATGTTCATCGCCGCTCTCCCTTCCCTTCGCCTCCGCGCTGCCCTCCGCAGCCCGGACCGTCTGCCCTATCGACGCAGAACCCCCCGCGGTTATTCACGCGGGTAAGGGGCGTGGGGGACGCGCCGGCGGGGTTGCCCCCGGGAACGCCACGCTCCAGCGTGGCACGGTCATGGTCCGTACCGATCACCGTCCCCCGCCGCCGCCGTTGACCCCCGGGCGACCGCTGCCGTAGGGTCTGCCCGGGTCCGGGCGATGGGGGGCGGTCGATGGGAACGAAGGCCTTGTGGGCGCCGTGGCGGATGGAGTACATCCGGCGGCCTTCCGGCGGCGGCTGCTTTCTCTGCGAAATCCTGCCGGCCGGCAACGACCGGGCGAACCTCGTGCTGCGGCGCGATCCGCACGCGGTGCTGCTGATGAACCGCTACCCCTACAACAACGGGCACCTGCTCGTCGCCCCGCGGCGGCACGTGGCCGACCTGGGCGACCTCTCGCCCGAGGAACGGGCCGCCATCATGGACCTGCTCGACCTCGGCGTGCGGGCGCTGCGCGCGACCGTCCGGCCCGACGGGTTCAACCTCGGCTTCAACCTCGGAGGCGCGGCCGGCGCGGGGCTCGAGTCCCACCTGCACGGCCATATCGTGCCGCGGTGGAGCGGCGACACGAACTTCATGCCGGTCCTGGCCGACGTGAAGGTCGTCCCCCAGGCCATGGACGAGCTCTGGGCCGACCTGAGTGCGGCCCTGGCCGGGTAGGATGGCGGATCGCGGATCTCAGATCTTGGATCTCGGATTTCGGATGGTGGATGGTGGGCGGCAAGGCTCAGGGGGGGGGGGGATCGGGGTCGGGGCGGGACTGCTGTTGCCGTTTCAAAATTATCAAATGCGTTAGCCGACGCAGTCGAGTACCCGAAGGTAAACGCCTTGGTGCCGCCAAAAAAAGTTTGGTCGTAAATGCCGGGGGGAGTATTGAACGTACCGACTGTGGTGACCGACAATTTTGGATTCAGGGCACCGTCTTCGAAGTCTTCTGCCAGTAGGATGGCTTCCGCTTGCTCCTCCCGCCCCCACTCAATCCCCGACACCAGCTCGGTCAGTTCGATCTCGCCGGTGGCGTTCGTGTCGCCGGTTTCCGGCACGGACCCGGTGCCGGTCCAGCCGGTGTTCACGTAGTTCGTGCCGTTTTCGGTCACGGTCGCCTCGACCGAGGCGCTGACCGTGGCGCGCCAGGCGTAGGTGTGCGTTCCCACCGCCGGGGTCGGGTTGCCGTGTGCCGAGGCCACGGTCAGCGTGTAGTTGCGGCTGTCGAGATCGGCCACGGCGCTGCCGGTGCCGGTCGCGGCCAGGGTCGGGGCGGCGGCCAGCAGGAGCAGACCGCCGGCCAGCGAGACGGCCAGTGCCAGGTTTTGCTGCAAGGTTCGGCGGGGTTTGGGCTTCATGGGTGGTCTCCTTGTTGCATTTCCTCAAAACGGGGGTGGGGGCCTCGACTTCCGCCGACTTCCCTCGACGCCCGTCGACTTCTGCGCGCGGTAGTCGACGGGCGTCGACGTCAGTCGATGGCCGTCGCTCCCTCACGCCTCCACCTCCCGCGTGCCCTTGCATTCGGGAAAGGCGTTGCAGCCCCAGAAGGGCTTGCCGGCGTTGCGGCCGGCTTTGGCGAGGCGCTTGCGCATCGGCTTGCCGCAATCCGGGCACTCGGGCGCGCCGGGCTCGGCCTGTTGCTCGTCGCGGGTTTCCAGGCGCGCGGCGCTGAGCCGCTCGCGGAAGCCGCCGGCCTGGCGAAACGCCTCGCCCTGCGCCTCCTTCTGGCGGGCCAGCATGTTCAGCGTCCGGCCGATCAGCAGCAGCAGCGCGTTGGCCACGAGGTCGGGATCGTCGCTTTCCATCCAGCGGGCAAACTTGTCGTATTGGGCCAGCAAATAGGCCGAGGCCTCGTGCAAGCCGTCGCCCTCGCCCAGCGGATTCAGGTCCAGCCGCAGATCCAGCACCTCGCAGGCCTCCGGCGAGGGCACCTTCCACGGCAGCTTGCGACGCGACAGCAGCCAGAATTCGAAGTCGTTCTTGAGTTCGGCCAAGCTCGCGCGCGCCACGTCGGTCAGCGTCATCTCGGTCTCGGTCGAAGTGCCGGCCCGTTCCGAGCCCTCGGCGATATTCACCCGGCCCGAGCGCGCCGCCTGGGTCATCTGGTCGAACTGGCGCCCGGTCGGGTCGTTGCGTCGGTTCAGGAACGTGGTGCAGAACCGCCAGGTGGCCAACTGCACGATCGAGGCGATCGTGAACGAATCGAGCTTGCGGTAACCGCCGGATTTGCCAAAGAGGTGCTTCATGGGCCGATCCTTTTCTCGACGCCCGCCGACTTCCCTCGACGCCCGCCGACTTCTTCGCGCGGTAGTCGACGGGCGTCGGCGTCAGTCGACGTCAGACGCTCTTTCTCCCTTTCCATCCCCATTCCCATCGTTTTCAATTTTCGGCAGGGGGCACGCCCCCTGCACCCCCTTCATTTTCCGCCACGGCTTTCACCCGCCCGGTGTCCGTTCAGCCTCTCGCTTCCGCTCGGCCCCGCATCCGCGGGGCACGGCCCGAACGGCCACCCCCCTGGCTTGCTTGAGCTCACTGACCTGGGGGCAAGACAGCCCGGAAGCCAACGTAGCCGTAGGCGCCGCCGGGCGCGGAGCCGCGGCCGGCAACCCGGCAGCCGAACGCGAAGAAGTCCCAGCAGCCGCCGCGAAACACGCGGAACGAGCCCACGTGCGACGGGTGCCAGTCGTAGTTCCATTGCCAGAGGTTGCCCGCCATGTCGTGCAGGCCGTAGTCGTTCGCCGGGAAATGATCCACCGGCGTCGTGTAGGGCATGCTCCCGGTCTCCCGACCTTTCGGGTGATAGGTCCACGTCGTGTAGGGACTGGTGTCGTACGTATAGGCGCTGCCATTGGCCTGGTAGTTGGCCCGATCCGGAAGATCGTGACGGCCATGGTGGATCTCGTCCCCCCACGGGAATCGCTTGCTTTGCAGTCCACCACGGGCCGCGTACTCCCACTCGTCCATCGTCGGCAGGCGATAGCCGTTCGCGGTGGCCTTGACGTAGGGCTCCGACACATTGCCGGTTCGGTAAACCTGTGTGAATTCGGCGTCCGTGTAGTACGCCGGCTCGCGCTCATCCAACTCGCTGCGGGCGTTCAGCCACTTGACCGCGTCAAACCAGCTTACCGAATGCACCGGGTGATTGACCCCCTGTCCGCCGCCAACTCGCAGATCGGTATAGCCGCGCTGGACCGTTGCCGGATCGTTGCGCACGGCGTCCCAGAGCCCTTTCGTCACGAGATACTTGTCCATGTAGAAGGAATCCACCGTCAGGCTGTACGCGCCGAAATCCGGATCCGTCCCGCTGTTCGTCCCGCCGGGAATCAGCACCATGTTTTCCGGCGGCTCCTCCCCCCCCATCATCCGCCGTCACGGTAAACGTCACGCCTTCGGCCACGTTGCCGTCCCAGTCGGCCCCCATGTCCCAGACGATGGTCTTGCCCGGGCCGGTGGCGACGTCCGCGCCGATGTCGCCGGTGAGGCTGGTGGCAGGCAGCGGCGTGTCGCCGTCCGTGACCTCCAGCGACACGGTCACCGCCGGCGTGTCCGCGGCGACGTCATACGTGATCTGCACCAGCTTCGTGCCCGGTTGCTGAGCCGCGGTCACGTTCGACACCGTCACCTCCACGCGTGCGCTCCACGGCGCCACGGCCAGCGCCAGCACGGCGATGATCAAGACGACACATCGCGAGTCCTTCATGCACCCCTCCCTGTTGTTGCGCGATGTCCACACGCATCGCTTCGAAGAAGCGTATGCCGTAGCAGGCACGCCTTTTCGCTGTCAAATCATATCCCTGCAAGGAGCTGCTCGGAGAACGCAGGGCGATCCACGCGGCCGGCGACGATGTCGGGTCGCTCTTGCACGGACGGGCACGGACGCCGGGTGCGGGGCGGGAGTGAAGCGGACGGAACTGGCGGTGACCGGGATGCCGGGTCAAACGCCCGTGCGTTCCGGAGGAGAGCCGCCGTCGGGGCGGTACGCGAGCGGCGCGGGACCGCGTCTCCAAGGCCTGGACGACCCGCGGTGCCTGGCTTCCAAGGCCTGGACGGCGCGGCGCGGGGTCAGGGCGGGGTCGGGTTCGCGGATTCGGCGGCGCCGATCAGGCTGAAGGGCGCGGTTTCCCGGATGCGTACGGGGACGATCCGGCCGCGGGGGTTGCCGGGGGCTTCGAAGAAGACGAGGCGGTCGCAGGGGGTGCGGCCGCGCCAGCGGCCGCGGCGGGGGTCGCGGTCTTCGACGAGGACATCCACGACGCGGCCGCGGAAGGCCGCGTTCTTCTCCGACAGGATGCGGGTCTGGATCGCGTCCAGCGCGGCGCGGCGGCGCTCCTTTTCTTCCGCGGGCACGTCGTCGGGCAGGCGGCGCGCGGCCCAGGTCTGCGGGCGCGGCGAGTAGCGCGCGATGTGAACCTTGTCGAGCCGCAGCTCCTCGAGCAGGTTCGCCGTGGCCGCGAAGTCCGCCTCCGTCTCGCCCGGGAAGCCGACGATGATGTCCGTCTGGATCGACGCCTCCGGCAACCGCGCGCGGATGGCGGCCACGCGCGCCCGGTAGTCCTCTGCCGTGTAGCCGCGGCGCATGCGCGCGAGGACCGCGTCGCTCCCGGACTGGAAGGGCATGACGAAGTGGGGGCAGATGCGCGGCTCGTCCGCGACGGTCTCGATCAGCGCCGCGTCCAGGTAGCGCGGGTGGTTGGTCAGGAAGCGCAGCCGGCGCAGGCCGTCGAGACGCGCGGCCGACCGGAGCAGGCCGGCGAGGTTGACGCCCGCGTCCGGCCGGTCGAGGCCGTAGCGGTCGACGATCTGGCCGAGGAGCACGATCTCGCGCACGCCCTGGGCGAGCAGCGCGCGGATTTCGTCCAGGATCTCCCCGGCCGGCCGGCTGCGCTCGGGGCCGCGGCGGTAGGGGATGACGCAGTAGGCGCAGGCGAGGGAGCAGCCGAGCACGGCGGGCACGTGTGCGCGCACGCTGCGGCGGAGGCGGGCGGGCAGGGGCGCTTCGCCCGGCGCCTCCGCCGCGTCGGCCGCGGCCAGCCGGCGCAGGAGCGGGCCGGGGTCGGAGGGCGGGAGAAAAACGTCGACGAAGTCGAACCGCTCGCGCAGCGCCGGGTCCATCCGCTCGCCGACGAGGCAGCCCATCAGCGCCACGATCCGGTCGGGCCGGCGGCGCTTCTGCGCGCGGGCCTGCGCGAGGCGGCCGAGCGCCTTGTCCTCGGCCTGGCGCCGGACGACGCAGGTGTTGAGGACGAGCAGGTCCGCCGAATCCGGGTCCGCGGCTTCGCGCCAGCCGAGCGCTTCGAGCCGCGCGGCGAGCCGGCGCGTGTCGGCCTCGTTCATCTGGCAGCCGATCGTCCAGATGTGGTAGGCGCCCGGCGCGACCGCGTTCACGGTGCATCCTCCTCGCGCGGCAATGCGCGGGGCTTGCGCGTGCGGGCCAGCGCGCGCAGCGGCAGCTCGGCCTCGGTCTCGCGGCCCAGCCACGTGAAGAGGATGCGCACGCGCTCCCGCGCGGGGAGCACGCGCGTGACGACGACGGTCAGCCCGGCGAAGGGGCCGTCGGCCACCTGCGCCTCTTCGCCCGGCTCGAGCGGGGCGTCGAAGACCAGGATCTCGTGCGCGCCGAGCCGGCGGCGCAGCTCCGCGATCACCGGGGCGGGCACGGTCGCGATCGTCTCCCCGAACCGCACGAGGCCGCGCACGTCCGGCGTATGGAGTACGGAGCGGAGCTGCTGCGCGGGAGCGAAGCGGGCGAAGACGTAGCTGGGGAAGAGCGCCTCGGAAAACCAGACGGGCCCGCGCCGGGTCGGCCGCCGGTAACGCATGCGCGGGCAGAAGGGCTCGACGCCGGGGAGCGCGGCGAGCCGGTCCGCCACGCGGTGCTCCGTCTTCGGCCGGGTGCGCACGCAGTGCCAGGCCCGGCCCCGTCCCGCGTTCGCCGTCATTCCGCCTCGTCCCCTTCGAGCCCGACGGCGAGCGCGGCGAGGTCCCCGATGCGGGCGCCGAGCGCGCTGGGCGCGATCCGGCAGGCGGCGATCGCGGGCGCCCAGGCGTAGCGGGGGAGCGCTGCGCGCAGGGGCGGGAGCAGAAGGTCGCCCGCGTGCACGGCGATGGTGCCGAGTACGACGGTGGCGGGGTTGAAGAACATCAGGACGGTGCCGACCGCGTGTGCGAGGTGTTCGACGAAGGTCGCCCAGGCCTCGCGGGCGAACGGGTCGTCGCGCCGCACGGCGGCGACGATGGCGCGGAAGTCGATCGCGGCCGGGTCGTCGCCCGCCTCGTCGAGGATCGCGGTCCGGATGCCCTCGCGCACGATCCGGTCGCGCAGCCGGCGCGCGACATTGTAGCCGCCGCAGTACTGCTCGAGGCAGCCGCGCAGGCCGCAGGCGCAGGGCGGTCCGTCGGGATCGACGACGTGGTGGCCGATCTCGCCGGCCATGTCGATGGCGCCCTTGACGAGCCGGCCGCCGCTGACGATCCCGGCGCCGAGGCCGGTGCTCAGCGTCAGGTAGGCCAGGTCCGGGGTGCCGCGGAAGGCGCCGAAGTGGAACTCGGCCAGCGCCGCGGCGTTGGCGTCGTTGCCCATCCGCACGGGCAGGTCGAAGGCGCCGGCGAGCATGCGCGCGACCGGCACGTCCACCCAGCCGCGCATGTTCGGCGGCGCGAACATCGTCCCGGTCCGCACCGACATCGGGCCCGGGGCGGCGACGCCGATGCGTTCGGGCTTCGCCTCCGGCGCCTCGCGGCGCACCCGGGCCGCCAGTTCGACCAGGCGCGCGAGCCAGAGGTCGGGGCCTTCGTCGCCGCGCGTCGCCATCCGCGCGGCGGCGGCGATCGTGCCGTCGGGCGCGCCCAGGCAGACGGCGGTCTTGGTGCCGCCGATGTCGATGCCGAGAATCACGGTCGCATCCCCCGTAGTCGCGGTCCGGCGCGGCGCCCGGGGCACGGGCGCCGCGCGGTTCAGCGCGGCTCGCCCTCGCCGGCGCGGAAGGCCGCGACCTCGCGGCGCAGCCGTCGGCGTTCGGCCCGCCCCAGGCGCCGCCCGACGGTCCGGCTCAAGGCTTCGGCCTCGGCGACGCCGTCGGCGACGGCGACGAGCGACCAGAAGTAGGCCGCCTCCAGGTCGGCCGGGGCGCCGACACCGCGGGCGAGCCGCAGGGCGAGGGCATGGCGCGCGCCGGGGTGCCCGGCCAGCGCGGCCTTCCGGAAGAGCGGCAGGGCCCGGCGCGGGTCGGGCGGCCCGTCCCAGCCCCGCACGACCCGGTCGGCCTGTTCAAAGAGCGCCGCGGGGTGGCCGGACTCCGCGGCGCGCTCCAGCCAGGCGTCGGCCTCGTCGGGATCGGAGAGCCGGCGCGCGAGACGCCACTGCGCCCCGGCATGGCCGCGTTCGGCGGCGCGCCGCCAGAAGATCTCCGCGCGCTCGGGATCGGCCGGGATGCCGCGCCCGGCGTCGATCGCCGCGGCCAGCCGGGCCATGGCGGCCGGGTGGCCCTGCCGGGCGGCCTCGGACCACCAGAGCACGGCCTCGCGCGCGCCGGCCCTGGCGTCGGGATCGGCGGCGTAGTGCTCGGCGAGCGCGAACTGCGCCTCGGCCTCGCCGCGTCGCGCGGCGTCGGTCAGCAGGGCCAGCGCGAGGCGCGCCTCGGGGTCGGCGGCCCGCGTGGTCGGGGCGACCGCGAGGGTTGCGAGGACGGCGAGGGCCAGCAGCGCCCGGGTGCGGGCGTCGGGCCGGGAGAGGAACACAAGGGTCATGGCGGAGATTCTCCGGAGTCGCGCGGTCCCCCCGCGCGGCCGACGGGGAGTCTAGCCTGCGCCCGCCGTTCCGCCAAGAGCCGGGGTTGTGACCAGGGGGGAATGGCGGATGGGTGTGTGGGTGTGTGGGTGTGTGGGTGGGGAGGTGGGTTGCGGGGGACGAGGGGTTGCGACCACGCAGTGGTCGCAACGCAGAGGGGGGAAGGACAAGGGAACGACCGAAGGCCATCGTAGACCGTACTCGTCGCCCGTAATCGTCGACCGAGCGCGCGGGGCTGGAGCTCGCTTTTTCGTCGTGACCCGGCTCTTTCGGGTCTCTTCGGGGCGACGATAGGGGGCGACGATGGCGGTGGACGATTGGAGCCCGGGCTCCTTCCCTCGTCCCTCGTCCTTCGTCCTTCGTCCTTCGTCCTCGTCCTCGTCCTCGGATCTCGAAGGACGAGGACGAGGACCGCTCGCTTCGCTCGCTGAGGACGAGGACGAGCACGACGAGCGGC
>PWTM01000322.1 GCA_003563855.1 PVC group bacterium
AAGGGCGCCGCTTCGCGGCGCGGGAGGGGGCGGCCTATCCCGAGGGTCTCTCCCAGGCCATCCATTCCTGTGGCTGTAGACCGCCATGCCGTCACGGAAACAGCCGCGAATGGTGTGGCCGATTCCGCCGGAGGAGGGGCGGAGCGGTCTCGTCTTCGGTCAAGGTTCCGGCGATCCGTAGGTCGCGCGCGATTCGCGGACGACCTGCTCGACCGCGGGGTCGGGGGCGTCGCGGAGCTGGCGTATCAGGGCGGCGAAGAGGGTAGGCCGCCGGCGGATGGCGTCCTTGAGGTCGGACGAGATCTTGCCCGCGCGGGCCAGGAGTTCGTCCGGGTTCTCGCCGAGCAGCGCCGCGAGGCGGATCGTGGTCGCCTCGGAAGGCGGCCCGACCTGGCCGAGCTCAATCTTCGAGAGGTAGCTGGGCTGCACGCCGAGGCGCTCGGCCAGCTTGCGCACGCTGAACGACCGGTCCCGCCGCCGCAAGGCCTCGCGCTTCTCCCGAACGTAGCTGCCGAACGTCGAATCCATGAGCACTGTATACGGGATGTTACACGTCCGAGGCAAGCGGTACGCAGCAGCGGCATACGTCGGCGGCTCACGGGACCAGTGAGTGGGTGGCGTCTTCTTGAAGTGGACCCCCGGTTTTCAACCGATCGGTTGAATGTGAATGGTCCGGTGGTGTGGATGCGCGCGTGACGGTTTCAGGCGGGGAGGAGCCGTTTCCGGAGAAAGGCCCGGCCTGAGCCGCTCTTCGGGTACGGATGGGCGGTGCCGGCGGAGGGTGCAGGCGTGGGGCATGGCGGCAGGCTATCGCTTGGAGTCGGTGGTGGCGAGACGGAAGGCCGGGTGGGCACGAGGGGAGCTTGCGCTCTTGGGTTGGCAGCCTACGCTCTTGCTCCGCCTGGCACTGGCGTGCCAGCCGAAGCAAGCAGGCCGACCGGCTTTCGCCGGTCGGCCTGACGCGTAGGCTGGTAGCGGGGGCAGGATTTGAACCTGCGACCTTCAGGTTATGAGCCTGACGAGCTACCGGGCTGCTCCACCCCGCAGTTTGCTGTCAACGCGGGTGAGTATGCCGCAAGGGGGCGGGGGGTGCAAGGGGTTTTTCGGCGGTTTCTTTTGAGGGGGCACTGAGGGGCATGGCATGCCATGCCCTTACGGGGGGGGCGGCGGCTGGCACGGCGGCGATAGAGGCGGGGGCATGGCATGCGGGGAGGGCGGCGAGGGGCGCGGGTGGGGCGGTGGGGTCAGCCTGGGCTGGGGGCGATCCTGGCTTCGCAGATGGGGATTTCCCATTGCTCGGCCTGGATCCGCGGCTGGTAGGCGGGGTCATGGATGTCGGTGCGGTGGCGGACGACCATGCAGACGACGCGGACGGATTCGATGGCCGCCAGGCGGGGTGTCCATCGCCCCGTGGCGCTCGCCGAGAGACGGGCCACGATCCGGCCCGTCGGGTCCGCGAGTACGGGGCGCTCGCCGTGGGTCCGGAGGGTCAGGCCGTCGCCCGGCTGGAGCGTGGCCAGTGCGCCATGAATCGGGTCGACGGCCGGTCGGCGGCCGGCGAAGTCGAGGAAGAGGTCCTCCAGTCCGAAGAGCGCGTAGTCGCGTTCCAGCAGCGGGCTTCGGGGCTCGCCGGCGCGCTCCCGGCGGGCCGCGATCCAGGACCCCGCGAGTTCGGCGGCAAAGGGAAACGGGCGGTCCATGCGTTGGAAGACGGTCAGGGTGTCCCTGGCGCGGGTCATGCCGACGTAGAGCACACGCCGCTCCTCCTCCCGCTCGCCGGGCGCTGCGCCCGACCAGTCGCCGCAGAGCAGGACGTGCGGGTATTCCCGGCCCTTGGCGGCGTGGACCGTGCCGAGGATGACCCCGCTGCCGAGCGCCTCCTCGCGACGGCGCTGGGCGAGCGCCTCGTAGGCGTATTCGACGAAGTCGCTGACGGGCGTGGGCTCGTCGGCCGTCTCCCCGCGCCAGTCGGCCAGCAGGGTCTGCATCAGGGCCGACCACGGATTCCCGGGCGGTGTTGGGTCCGCGCCCCCCAGGCGTGCCGAGAGCTCGGAGGCGCGCGCCGTCCCGCGGTCCCTGGCCAGCGTGTCCAGCGCGCGCGCCACTTCGCGGATACGGTGCAGCGGCGGGATCTTGCCGCGCTCCATCGGCCAGGTCACGGGGATGCCGTCGGCCTCCGCGGCGGCCCGGACGATCGCGAGGTCGCGCCGGGTGCGCGAGAGGACGGCGATATCCTCCCAGCGGTCCGCGCCGAGCGACCGGAGCCGCCGGATTTCCTGCACCACGGCCGCGGCCTGGTCCTGGATGTCGCCGACTTCGACCCTCGCCACGCGGCCGCGGGTGAGCGGGTCGCGCTCGCCGAAGACGCCACCCGCGGGGAGCAGTCCGCGCCCCTGGTCGATGCGGATGGGGCGGTCGGTCTTCATGCGGTCGCGATTAGCCGCGATCAACCCGTTCGCCGCCTCGATGATGCAGCGGGTGGAGCGGTAGTTCTCGACCAGGTGCGCCACGTTCGCCCCGTAATCCTGCCGGAAGCGGCGAAGGAATTCGACGTTGGCGCCGCGGAAGCCGTAGATCGCCTGGTCGTCGTCGCCCACGGCAAGAATGGAGAGCCGGCGGTCGGGATCCTTGAGCGTCCGGCCGGCGATGGCGCCGATCAGCTCGTACTGCGGCGCGTCGATGTCCTGGTATTCGTCCACGAGGATGTGCTCGAAGCCGGCGAGCAGTCGGTCGCGCGCCTCGTCGGGCTCGACGCCGGGCACGGACTGCTTTCCGCGCAGCACTGCCACGGCGTCCGTGATGAGCCGGTCGAAGTCCGGCTCCCCGCCGCGGCGCTCGGCCATGCCCCGGCAGGACAGCCCGAGGATGCGGAGGGCCAGGCCGTGGTAGGTCTGGACCATGACCCCGATCGCGTCCCGGCCGACGAGGGCCCCGAGCCGCCGGCGCAGCTCGATCGCGGCGTGGTGGTTGAAGCAGCTGACGAGGACTGCGCGGGGCCGCACGCGCTTGACGCGCAGGAGATAGGCGCAGCGGTGGACGACGGTCCGCGTCTTGCCCGATCCGGGTCCGGCGAGGATGAGCAGGTTCTTCCCGACCGGCTGCGTCACGACGCGGATCTGGTCGCGGTTGCCGAGCGCGTCCACGATCGCGCGATAGGAGCGCGCCGTCGTGGCGCGTTCGAGCAGTTCCGGCGCGCCGTGGAAGAAGCGCCGGATGAACGCTTCGCGCTCCATCGTGAAGTAGGCGACGACCAGCTCGAGCGCGGCCCTGATCCGCTGCAGGCCGTACCGCGCGTACTCGTTCATCACGTGGACCTGGAAGATGCGTTCGCGGTAGTGGTGGCGGAGCGCGTTGTAGTGCTCCGCGGTATAGGTCTGCCCGGCGGCCTCCGGCAGCAGCCGGACGGTCATGGCGGAGCGGAAGATGGCCAGGCCCTTCTGCAGGGTGATGACGTTCTGCTCGTGGAGGAACATGAGTCCGCGTTCGACCGCCGCCGGCAGGTCGCGCAGGTCGGAGCGCAGGGCGAGATCCTCCTTCAAGGCTGCGCCCATGGCCTCGAAGGTGAACTCGACGAGGAGGTCGGCGCGGGGCGGCGTGTCGGGGGGCACGCGGCGCACCAGGGCGTCCAGCAGCCGCTCGGCCACGCGCCGTCGCCGCTCCGCGATCTCGGCCACCCGAGCCCACTCCCGGCGGACCCGCACGCGGAAGGCGTCGTGCCCGACGTGGCGGAGTTCGATGCTGCCGGCCTGCCCGGAGAAGCCGCGGCCGTCCTCGGAGAGGCTGCGCAGGAGCGGGCGGAGCATTTCCATGGAGCACTCGACGCCACGCGCGAGCAGGGCGTCATTGATCCGGCGCAGGTCGAGCGGCATCCAGCCTTCGGGATCGGGGGCCTGCTCGGCGAGCAGCTTCCCGAGTTCGCGGTCAGCCAGGAGAACGCGCCGGAGCCGGATCCCCGAGTGGTCCGCGACCTTGTAGCGGATGAACGCCGTCAGCAGCGTGTCCTTCTTGAGCACGCCCGTGCCCATCATCGCGTCCAGGATCTTCAGCACCTTCGCGCTGAGGTATTCCTGGCTGCGGCGCTCGCGAACGATCCGCTCGGGAGCCTCCTTCCGCGAGGCCTCGAGCCAGGCCTGGAACTCGGGCAGCGCCGCGATGTCATCGACCGCGAGGAGGTCGGTCTCGCCGGCGTTGAGCATCTCGCGCACGATAGCGAGCCAGAGGCCGGTCTCGCGCGCGGAGAGGTCCAGGCCGGCGAGCCGTGCCCGGGCTTCGCCGATCGAGGAGACGAGCAGGCGCGCCTGGATGACGTTGGTCCGGTTTTCGTTGCGCTCGATCAGTCCCGCGCGCTCGAGCCAGGAGATGGCGGTGCGGACCTGTGTGTCGGCCGTGCGGTCTTCCGGCAGGATGCTCGCGTCGACATCCTCGTCCCGGAGCAGTTCACCGGTCGTGATGACGACCTCGTCGCTGTGCTGCGCCCGCGCGCTTTTGCGGAGGCCGCGCAGGATCTGCTGGATATCCCGGCGGCTCAGCGCGGACAGGGCGCCGATGCGGAATTGCCGCTCGCAGTCTTCCTCGTCGTAGAGCAGGACGCAGTCGGCGGGGTTGCGATCGCGGCCCGCGCGGCCCGCTTCCTGGAGGTAGTTCTCCAGCGAGCCGGGCGTGTCGGCGTGGATGACGAGCCGGACGTCGTCCTTGTCGATCCCCATGCCGAACGCGTTCGTGGCGCAGATCACGCGCGCCTCGCCCGCGAGGAAGGCCTCCTGGATGCGCTTCTTCTCGGGCACCGTCAGCCCGGCGTGAAACCGCGCCACGGACCAGCCGCGCTCGGCGAGGAAGGCGGCGGTTTCCTCGGCGGCCCTGCGCGTGGCGCGAAAGACCACCGCGCTCCCGCGGGTGTCGGGCGCCAGCCGCTCGTGCAGCAGGTCGTCGACCCGCGGCAGCTTCGCGTGCGGGCCGACGGTCTGGACCTCGAAGCGGAGGTTGTCGCGCTCGACGCCGCCCTCGTAGCGCACGATTTCGGTGCCGGTCTCGCGCCGGAAGAACGCGACGATCTCGGCGAGCACGTCGCGCTTGGCGGTGGCCGTGAAGCCCGCGATGGACGGCAGGGCGCCGCCCTGCGCATGGGCGAGTTCGCGGATGAACCGGCCCAGATAGAGATAGTCCGGCCGGAAATCGTGGCCCCACTTGGAGAGGCAATGCGCCTCGTCGAGCACCCAGCAACCGATCTCGCGCTGGAGCACCGCGTTGCGGAACGCGGGGCTGCGCACCTGCTCGGGCGCCACGTAAAGGAGCGCGATCCCGCCCATGCGCACGCCGCGCAGGACGGCGGCGCGCTCGGGCGGCGTCAGCAGGCCGTAAAGCGCCGCGGCGTTCGGCATGCCGGTGCGGCGGACGAGGCCGTCGACCTGGTCCTTCATCAGCGCCTGGAGCGGCGAGACGACGATGGTCAACTGGCCGCGTCGATGGGCGCGGACGAGGGCGGGAAGCTGGAAGCAGAGCGACTTTCCGCCGCCGGTCGGCAGGATCGCCAGGTGCGACTCGTTGCGCAGCCCCGCCATCACGATGCGTCGCTGGAGGCTGCCGCCGTCCGCGTCCGCGGGGGTGGGGCGGAAGCCATCGAATCCGAAGAACCGTTTCAGTTGCGTTTCGGGGTCGTGGACGGCGCGGCAGTAGGCGCAGTCGGGGTCGTTGCAGGGGATATCCCGGAGCCGCTCCATGAGCGGGACGAGCGCGCGGTTGTGCAGGCGAACCCAGGGCGGCAGCACGGAATCGCCGCCGGCGACGCGCAGCCAGGCGAGGGCGTAGGCGAGCGCCCAACGCGCTTCCCCGGTGGCGAAGTCGGCGTCCGCGAGGAACGCGGCCGCGGTCCGGCAGGACAGGCTGCCGATGACCTCCGAGACGAGACGGCGGCCGTCCGCCTCCGCCGGCGCATCCGGTCCGCCGGCAGCCGCGAAGACGCGTTGCATGCCCGCCGCGAGGGTCGGGTCGTCCCCCGTATCCCGGCACAGCAGGAAGCGCAGGCAGCGGGAGGCGTCCGGCGCGGCGCGGGCCGTGCCGTGGAGGGACGCGATCTCGTCCGCGAACAGCGTGCCGGCCAGCCGCGCGTCCGCCACGGGGTCGTTCCGAGATTCGGTGACCAGCTTGTAGTCCTTGACGAGCCGGTGGTAGGGGTTCTCGGGGAAGCAGATGGGCGAAAGGAGCAGGGTGTCGACCACCGGCCGGCGCAGGAGGGCGGCAGAGGGCTCGGTTTCCGCCAGCACGGGGAGGTCGTGCCGGACGATGTTATGCCCGACCACGCCATCGGCCTGATCGGCGAGCCGGTCGAGCGTCGCGAGGGCGGTCTGCGGATCGAACGCGCCGGCAAACCGGCAGGTGCGATCCCCGAGCACGGCGCCGATTTTGAGGAGGCGGCCCTGCGGCGAGGTCTCGAGGTCCAGCAGCAGGCTGCGCGCCGGCAGCGTTTCCGTGGAGGCGCGGCTCACGGGGGGGAGCCGATTGGGGGCGCCGGGGAAGGGCACGGCGTGCCTGGGGGAGGGGGGCACGGCATGCCGTGCCCGTACGGGGGAGGGCGCGTATGGCGCGGGTGGCGGCGGATTTGAAGGCGCCGAGGATGGTGCCGAGGGCGCCGGGGATGGGGCGGCCGAAGGCGGGGGTGCGCGGGGTCGGGCCCGGCGCGCGCCCGAGGCGCAGGATGCCGTGGAGGTGGTCGGGCATGATGATCCATGTGTCCAGCGTTACGTTCGGGAAGTGGTCCGGGATCCGGCGCCAGCAGTCGGCGGCGGCGCGGCCGGCGTCGCTGAGGGCCAGGCGTCCGTTGACGACCGTGCCGAAGAGCGGGCGATGGTCGGCGGCGCAGAGGGTTACGAAGTAGGATCCGCCGCCCGCGTAGTCGTGCCCGCGCAGCCGGATCGAGCGCCGGTGGTGGATCGCCGGGTCGTGCCCGGGCGTCATGGCGCGGTCCTCGTGGGCTCCGCCGCGCCAGTGCTTGCGCGCATGGACACGTTCGCGCTCATCCGCACTCCCTGCCGTCAGTCCGTTGCCGCATCGAACACTAACCCGGAGCCGGCGTCAACGCGCGGGCGTCTCCAGGCCTTGGAAGGGTGCGGCGTTTCGGTTTCCAGGCCTTGGAAGCCCGGGCGCGTTGCCGCTGTGCCGGGCACCCTGGCCTTTGCGGGCGTCAGCGCGTGAACAGCTCGCGGATGAAGAGGAGCGCGATGGCGCCGGAGGCAGCGAGTTTCAGGGCGGCGCCGGTGAGCAGGCCGAGGAAGCTCCCGAAGCCCGCGCGCAGGGAGGCGGGGCCGCCGCGGCCGGCGAGCAGCTCGGCGAGGAGCGCGCCGAGGAAGGGGCCAATGAGGATGCCGGGCAGCCCGAAGAAGAGGCCGACGAGGAGGCCGAGTGCGGCGCCGACCATCCCGTAGCGCGAGGCCCCGAACCGGCGCGCGCCCCAGGAGGGGACGATGGCGTCGAGGAGCATGACCAGGGCCGTCGCGCCGGCCGTCACCCAGAGCAGCCGGTCGAACGCGGCGCCGCGCGCCTCCGCGACGAAGCCGGTGAAGCGCAGAAGGAACAGTCCGACGAAACTGAGCGGCGGACCCGGGATGACCGGCAGGACGGAGCCCACAAGCCCGATGGCGACCAGCAGGGCACCCAGGATCGCCAGCAGGATGTCGGTCATGCGCGCGGATCCTTGAGGTCGTCGCGTTCGGCCCAGAGGTCGTCCGGCGGATCGAGGGCCTCGGCGAGCAGGTCGAGGAAGCGCGCGCGCGGGACCGGCTCGGCGCCGAGGCGGAGGAGGTGCGGGGTCGGGTTCTGGGCGTCGATGAAGCGGCAGCCGCCCGCGCGGAGCCGCGCGACGAGGGCGGCGAGGCCGACCTTGCTGGCATCCGTCGCCGTCGAGAACATCGATTCGCCGAAGAAGACGCGGCCGAGCGCGACGCCGTAGAGTCCGCCGGCGAGTTCATCGCCTTGCCAGACCTCGACCGAGTGGGCGTACCCGGCCGCGTGCAGGGCGGTATAGGCGTCGATCATCGCCGCCGTGATCCAGGTTCCGTCCTGGCCGGGGCGGGGGGCGACGGCGCAGCGCCGGATGACGGCGGGGAAGTCGCGGTCGAAGGTCACGGTGAAGCGGGCGGAGCGGATCACGCGGCGCAGGCTGTCTGACAGGCGCAGGCGATCGGGGAAGAGGAGGCAGCGCGGATCGGGCGACCACCACTGGATGGGCTCGCCTTCGCTGTACCAGGGGAAGACGCCCACGCGGTAGGCGGCGAGGAGAGTGGGGACGGACAGCTCGCCGCCGAGGGCGAGCAGCCCGTGCGCCGGCGCGAGGCGAGGGTCGGGGAAGACGGCGGCGGGCGGCGTCATACCGGCTCGACGGTTGCCGTCAGGTGGAGCGAATGGAGCTGCCGCGCGTGGCGCGTGGCGGCCTCGCGATCCTCGACCTGGGCGATCGCGCGGCCGCGGGTATGGGCCTCGATCATGATCTTGACCGCGATCTCCAGCGCGTGTCCGAAGACCGCCTGGAGCGCGCCCACGACGTGTTCCGTGGAGTTGACGTCGTCGTTGAAGAGGACGACCTGGTAGAGGTCGGCGAGCTGCTCCGCGTGCCCGGCTTCGAGCTCGGGCTGCGCGACGCCGGTTTGGGCCGACCTGATGACTGGCGGGCGGGTCATGGGGGGAGGATAGCATGCGCTCAATCCAGCACAATGGCGCGGGCTTCGCGGACGAAGAAGGCCTTGCAGTGCGGCCATCGGAACGGGACGAGCATCCGGGGCATGGGCTCGGCCTCGGCGTCCTCGAAGTAGGTGAGGCTCCGTAGGACGTGATAGAGGTTCAGGCGCCGGGGATCGTGCTTCCGGCGCAGGAGCGCGAAGACCTCGGCGAGGCCCGGCGGTTCCTGGAGGAGCAGGTAGAGGTCCACGAAATCCTTTCGGCTTCCCCGGCCGGCGACCGCGGCGAGCTTCATCAGGGCGATGTCGCGCCGGTCGGCAACGGCGAAGAAGCGATGGGGGGAGGGCGGGAAGAGGAAGGGCTCCCGCACGCGGAAGAAGGAGAGCTTCGTGTTGCGGATCAGCACGGTCAGGGTGTGCTCCGCGTCCTGCAGGGTCTCGTAGGCGCCCAGCCGGGAGAGCGGTTCGTGGAGCGCGCGGACGTCGAACGCATCGGTCCGGAAGAAGCCGAAGCTCTCGGATGTGCGGTGGCCGAGCTGCAGGGCGAGCCCCGTTCCGCCCGCAAGGATCCAGCCGGCGAACTCCGGGGCGCGGGCGCGGCCGATCGCGGTCAGGAGGGCCAGGCTGTGCTTCGGCAGAACGCTCTCGTGCATGATCTCCCCTCCAGGGCCAGGATCTGGGTCCAGAAGCCGCGGGTCCTTTCCGATGAGAATCGTGCGCGGGAGACCGCCGCCAGAAAGGCGTCGCGGCCCATGGCGCGCGCGAGGACTCGCACGTCGTCCAGTTGCCCGTGTTCCAACACGCGCTCGACGACCCAGACCGGGTGCCTCCGCAGGTCGCCCGGTCGGAGGGCGCGATCCCAGAAGAGCCGGCGCACATGCGCGACAGCCTGGGCGGGAGAGGTGTCGCGGCCGGGTTCGCGTGGTTGCAGCTCGATGCGGAGGTCGCAGCCCAGCGCGGCGGCGAGCTTGCGGAGTGTGGCGACCTCGAAGCGGGTCCACCCGTTCTCGTAGCGCGAGAGCGTGGCCGCCGAGGTTCCGGCGCGCCGCGCGACCGTCTCGAGTGTCTCCCCGCGCGCTTTCCTTTGCTTCCGGAGCTGTGCCGATACGGAGGGCATGGGATTATCATAGATGATAAGAATAGGGCCGTCAAGACGGGGCCTGCATTTCAGCGGCGATTGCGCTAGGATCGGCGGCAAGGGCGTGGCATGCCGGGAGGGGAGGGGCACGGCATGCCGTGCGGGGAAGGGGAAGGGCATGGCATGCCATGCCCGTACGGGGGGGCGGATGGATCGGCGGGCGGCATGGATAGCGGCGGGCCTTGGGCCTGCGGGGGAGGGCGGAGGATGAGCGGGAAGCGGATGGCGGCGATCGGGCTGGCGGCGGCGCTTGGGGCGGCCGGCGTTCGGGCGGAGGATGGCGCGCAGTGGATCGAGGGGACGAACGCCTCGGCGCTGGCGCTGTTCCGGCAGGTGGCGGGGGAGCAGGGGAACGCGGTGCTCTCGCCCTGGAGCATCGGGACGGCGATGACGATGGCGCTCGTGGGGGCGGGGGGTGAGACGGCCGGGGAGATGGCCGGCGTGCTGGCGCTGCGGCCGGTGCTCGCGCGGCTCGACGAGGCGCAGTCGGAAGCGCGGGCGGCGCAGGCGGGTCTGGCCGATGGCGAGCGGATCGCGTTCACCAGCGCGCAGGGGCTGGCGCTGGGCGCGCGGGCCGAACTGGTCACGCCGGCCTTCGTGGACCGGATGCGCACGCGCTACGGGGCGGAGGTGTTCCGGTCGCCCGACGTCGGACCGATCAACGCGTGGGTTTCGGAGCGGACCCGCACGCGGATTCCCCGGCTGCTGGACGAACTGCCCGAGGACACGGTCTGCGTGCTATTGAACGCGGTCTACTTCAAGGGGCTCTGGGCGGAGCCGTTCGAGGCGCGCGCGACGCGCGAGGCGCCCTTCCGACGGGCGGGGGCCGGGCCGGTGCGCGTGCCGATGATGCAGCGGACGGGGCGCTACGCGGTGCTGGACGAGGACGGCGCGGCGGTGCTGGCGCTGCCGTATGCAGGGGAGCGGGCGATGCTGCTGGTCGCGCTGCCGGCGGAAGTGGATGGGCTCGACGGGCTGGTCGCGGCGCTGGATGCGGAACGGGTGTCGCGCTGGATCCGGGGCCTGGGCCGTCCGGGCCACGGCGAGGTCGAGGTGCGGCTGCCGCGCTTCAAGATCGAGGCCGACTACCGGCTGCGCGCGCCGTACCGGGCGCTGGGCATGCGGCGCGCGTTCTCCTCTCGCGAGGCGCAGTTCCCGGGCATGACGGGCTCGGACCGGCCGGGCCTGGTGTGGATCGACGACGTGGTCCACAAGGCGATGATCGAGGTGAACGAGGAGGGCACCGAGGCGGCCGCGGTAACCGGGGTCGTCATGCAGACGACCTCCCTTCCGCCGCCGCCGCGACCGTTCCACGCGGACCGTCCGTTTCTCTTCCTGCTGGTCGACCGGACGACCGGCGCGATCCTCTTCCTCGGGCGCATGGACGATCCGACGGCGGAGTGATGGGGGGGGCGCTTTGCGCGTGGCCGGAGTTGACACGGCTGCGCGCTTCGGGTAGAAGCGCTTCCTTTCCGCGCGCACGGGGAGAGGGGAACGATGAAGACGACGATGCCGAAGGATGCCGGGGCGGTCCACCGCTGGCGGCTGGTGGACGCGGCGGACAAGCCGGCGGGCCGGCTGGCGGCCGGGCTGGCCGAGATTCTGCGCGGCAAGGACCGGCCGGACTATGCGCCGCATGTGGACATGGGCGACTTCGTGGTCGTCGTCAACGCCGAGCGGATCCGGCTGACGGGGTCGAAGGAGGAGCAGAAGCTCTACCGGGACTACAGCGGCTATCCGGACGGACTCAAGACCTGGAAGGCGGCCGAGGTGCGCAAGCGCCACCCGGAGCGCATCCTCCTCCGGGCGGTTCGGGGCATGCTTCCGAAGAACCGGTTGAGCCGCCGGCAGATCAAGCGGCTGAAGGTGTACGCGGGCGCGGCGCATCCGCACGAGGCGCAGCAGCCGGTTCCGTTCGAGCCGGCGCTCTAGGGCGCCGAGGGAAGGAGAAGGGCGTGGCAGAAGAGACGATTACGTACGCGGCGACCGGCCGGCGGAAGACCGCCGTGGCGCGGGTGCGCCTGGTGGAAGATCCGGCGGTGCGCGAGGTCAACGGGCGGGCGATGGACGGCCATTTCCCGACCGTGGCGCTCCAGCGCTTCATCGGCCAGCCCCTGGCGCTGACACAGACGGGGGAGCGTTTCGGGTTCCGCGCCTGGATCAAGGGCGGCGGGACGAGCGGGCAGGCGGGCGCGCTGCGTCACGCGCTCTCGCGCGCGCTGGTGGCCGCGGACCCGGCCTTCAAGGATCCGCTGAAGAGCAGCGGATGCCTGACCCGCGATCCGCGGATGAAGGAACGCAAGAAGCCGGGCCGGCCCGGCGCCCGCAAGCGCTTCCAGTTCTCGAAGCGCTGATGCGGCTTGACCTGCGGCCCGGCCCCGACGACCCCACCGGGTGTCGGGGTCGCGCCGTTTGTCGGCCGGCCGGTCAAGCGTGACCGCAGGAGGTCGTTCCATGAGCATGCGCCGCACGCCGCGGGGGAGCGAGGAGGCCCGGCTTCCGACCGGGTTCCGCGCCGCCGGCTGCGCGGCCGGCATCAAGCCGGACGGTGCGCCGGACATGGCCCTGCTGGTCTCGGACGTGCCGGCCGCCGTGGCGGGCGTCTTCACGACCAACCAGGTCCAGGCGGCGCCGGTCCGGCTCGACCGGGAGCGGCTGGCGGGCGGCTGCGCCCGGGCGGTGATCGTGAACAGCGGTATCGCCAATGCCTGCACCGGTCCCGCCGGTCTGCGCGACGCCCGCCGGACGGCGCGCCTGGCCGCCCGGGCGCTGGGCGTGCCCGAATCGACGGTCTTCGTCTGCTCGACCGGTTCGATCGGGCGTCCGCTGCCCATGGACCGCATCGCCGGCGGCATTGCGCGGCTGGTCCCGGCGCTCGCGGAGGACGGCGGGGAGGCGGCGTCCGCGGCGATCATGACCACGGACACGCGGCCCAAGCGATGGACGGTCCGGACGCGTGTGGCCGGGCGGCCGGTGACCGTCTGCGGCCTGGCCAAGGGCGCGGGGATGATCGAGCCGAACATGGCGACGATGCTGGCGTTCCTGACGACGGACGCGGACGTGCCGCCGCGCGTCCTCCAGCGGCTGCTGCGCTCGGCCGTGGAGGCGACGTTCAACCGGATCACGGTCGACGGCGACCGAAGCACGAACGACACGGTCCTGTTCCTGGCCAACGGGCTGGCCGGGGGCGGCGCGCTCGGGCCGTCGAGCCGGGGCTGGCCGGCGTTTCGCGACGCGGTCTTCGAGACGGCCGACCAGCTTGCGTGGATGATCGTGCGCGACGGCGAAGGCGCGACGAAGGCCGTCACGATCCGCGTCGGCGGCGCGCGCTCGAATGCGGAGGCCGACCGGGCGGCGCGCTCCGTCGCGAACAGCCTGCTCGTCAAGACCGCCTGGGCCGGCACGCGTCCGAACTGGGGTCGCGTGATGGATGCGCTCGGCTACGCGCGGGCGCGGGTCGAGGAGGGGAAGGTGAGCATCCGTTTCGACGGACTGCCGGCTGTGCGGGCGGGCCGCGCGGGGCCGGCCGATCCGGCCGCGCTCGAGGCCGTCGTGGCCCGGCCGGAGTTCACCGTCGACATCCGGCTTGGGCTGGGCCGCGGCGAGGCGGTCGTTCGCACCTGCAACTGCACCGAAGACTACGTAAGGATCAACCGTTGACATGCAGAAAATGATCGAGAAGGCCGCGGTACTGATCGAGGCGCTGCCCTACATCCAGCGGTTTCGCGGCGAGACCGTGGTCGTGAAGTTCGGCGGCAGCATCATGGACCAGGAGGCCGGCGTCGCCTCGATCCTGAACGACATCGCCTTCATGGCCTGCGTCGGGCTCCGGCCGGTGATCGTTCACGGCGGCGGCAAGGCGATCAACGCGGAGATGAAGCGCCGGGGATTGCGGCCCGAGTTCCGCGACGGGCTGCGTGTGACGGACGAGTCCACGGTGCGGCTCGTCGAAGACGTGCTCAATCACCGGGTCAATCCGCACATGGTCGAGGTGCTCGAGGGGTTCGGCTGCAAGGCCCGCGGCATTCACGGCGACGACATCCTGCGCGTGCGGCGGCTCGAGGCGAAGGATCCTGCGAACGGCGAGGTGCGCGACTGGGGGTTCGTCGGGACCGTCGAGCAGGTCGACCCCGAGCCCGTGAAGGCGTACCTGAGTGCGGAGATCGTGCCGGCGGTCACGCCGCTGGGCCGCGGGCCGGACCGCCGGGTCTTCAACGTCAACGCCGACGAGGCCGCGTCGGCGCTCGCGCGCGGACTGCGCGCGCGCAAGCTGGTCTTCCTCTCGGACGTGCCGGGCGTGTTGTCCGACCCGGCCGACGAGACGTCGATCATCTCGAGCCTGCACATCGGCGAGGTCGAGGGGCTGATCGCCCGCGGCGCGATTGGCGGCGGCATGCTGCCGAAGATCGCCGGCGCGGTCAACGCGGTCCGGGAAGGCGTGAGCAAGACGCACATCATTGACGCGGCGCTGCCGCATTCGCTGCTGCTGGAGCTGTTCACCGACGAAGGGGTGGGGACCGAAATCCTGACCTGAGGAGCACGCCATGGATGCCGACGGAATTCTCGACCTCTATCGCCGGTTCGTCATGCCGAACTACGGGCCGCCGGCGCTCGTGCTCGTGCGCGGGCGCGGGGCGCGCGTCTGGGACGCGGACGGGCGGGTCTACCTCGACTTCGCGGGCGGGATCGCCGTCAACACGCTGGGCCACGCGCATCCGCGGCTGGTACGGGCCATCCGGCAGCAGGCCGGGAAGCTGATGCACGTCTCGAACCTGTACGCCCACGAGGGACAGGGACGGCTCGCGCAGGCGCTGGTCGAGCGGTCGCTGCCGGGCGGCCGGTGCTTCTTCTGCAACTCGGGCGCCGAGGCGAACGAGGGGCTGATCAAGCTCGCCCGCCGCTGGGGCGCGCCGTCGGGCCGCTACGAAGTGATGACCATGCGCAATTCCTTCCACGGTCGCACGCTGGCGACGCTGACGGCGACCGGCCAGGAGAAGATCCAGCAGGGGTTCGCTCCGCTCCCCGAGGGGTTCCGCCACGCGACGTTCAACGACCTGGACTCCTGCAGGGCCGCGGTGACGGACCGGACCGCGGCGATCCTGGTCGAGGCCATCCAGGGCGAGGGCGGGGTGCTGGCGGCCGAGCCCGCGTTTCTGCAGGGCTTGCAGGCCCTGTGCCGCGAGCGCGACCTGCTGCTGATGTTCGACGAGGTCCAGTGCGGCATCGGCCGGACCGGGCGCTGGTTCGGGTTCCAGCATGCAGGCGTGGAGCCGGACGCGTTCTCCGTCGCCAAGGGGTTGGGCGGCGGGTTCCCGATGGGCGCGATCGTCGCGGGACCGCGCCTGGGCGAGGTCTTCCAGCCCGGTTCGCACGGCAGCACCTTTGGCGGAACGCCGCTGGCCTGCGCGGCGGGGCTGGCCGTGATCGAGACGATCGAGGAGGAGGGCCTGCTCGCCCATGCCGAGGCGATGGGCGCGCTGCTGGCGGAGCGGCTCTGCGAAACGGCGGCGCGCCGGCCGATCGTCACCCAGGTGCGGGGGCGGGGGTTGATGGCGGGGATCGCCCTGGACCGCCCCGCCGCCCCGTACCAGGACGCCCTGCGCGAGGCCGGACTGCTGGTCATCGCCACGGCCGGCAACGTCCTGCGGTTTCTGCCGCCGCTGACGGTGACCCCCGCCCAGGTGCGCCGCGCCGCGCGGCTGGTCGATGCCAGCCTGAAGTCGGTGTAGGGGGGCGCCGCCTCGCATGCGGGGACGGTCGCCCGCAGGCATCGTGGTCGCAGGCGTGGTCTTCGGAGCGGCTCTCCCCTGGTCGGCCAGGCTGGAGCCTGGCGTTCCCGGGGGTGGGACTCCGGACTCCGGACGCCGGACGCCGGGTGGGGTGGCGCGGTCCCGGGTCTCGGGGGGCGTTCCCTTGGTCGGCCGAGCCCCGGCCTTACTCGGCGGGCTTGTCCTGCCGTGCGTCTTTGCCAGTGTCCGCTGGTGTGTCGGGGGGCTCGGCCGGCGCTTCGGGGGGGGCGGGGGGGGGGACCGGCGTCTCGCCGAAGACGCCCATGGCGCGGAACTTGTCGTAGCGCGCGGCCATGAGCGCGTCGGCCGGGCGGCTGGAGAGCGCGTCGAGGTTGCGGACGATCGCCTCGCGGAGCCGGGCGGCGGTCGCCTCCGGGTCCGTATGGGCGCCGCCTTCCGGTTCGGGGATGACCTCGTCGACGAGCCCGGCCTCCAGCAGGTCGCCGGCGGTCAGCTTGAGGGCGTTGGCGGCCCGGTCCGAGAAGGCGCGGTCTTTCCAGAGAATGGCCGCGCAGCCTTCGGGCGAGATGACCGAGTAGTAGGCGTGCTCGAGGATCAGGATGCGGTCGCCGACCCCGATCCCCAGCGCGCCGCCGCTGCCGCCCTCGCCGATGACGCAAACCACGATGGGCACGGGCAGGCGGAACATCTCGCGCAGGTTGACGGCGATGGCTTCGGCGATATGGCGCTCCTCGGACTCGATGCCGGGAAAGGCGCCGGGCGTGTCGATCAGCGTGACGATCGGCGTCCCGAACCGCGCGGCGAGCCGCATGAGCCGCAGCGCCTTGCGGTAGCCCTCGGGAAAGGCGCAGCCGAAATTGCAGCGCAGGTTACTCTTCGTGTCGCGGCCCTTCTGCGTGCCCAGCAGCATCACGCGGCGCCCGTCGATCCGGGCGACCCCGCCGACGATCGCCGGGTCGTCGGCGTAGCGGCGGTCGCCGTGCAGCTCGATGAACCCTTCCGTCATCCGGGCGATGTAGTCGCGCGTGTAGGGCCGGAGCGGGTGGCGCGAGACCTGGACCTTCTGCCAGGGCGTCAGCGTGCTGTAGATGCGGCGGCGCGTTTCGGCGATTTTTTCCTCCATGCGCCGGATTTCCTCGCCGACATCGATCTCCTGCGACTCGCTGAAGCGGCGCAGTTCGCCGAGCTTGGCCTGCAGTTCGAGGATCGGCTTCTCGAAGGGGAGCGTGTACGCGGGCACGGCGAATCCTCCGGGGTCGGGCGTCAGTCGGCGATGACCACTTCGGTTCCGGTCGGCAGCAGGAGGAACAGCTCCTCCACGTCCTCATTGAGCAGGCGCACGCAGCCCGCGCTGGCGCGCTGGCCGATGGTCTCGGGCTCCCAGGTGCCATGGATGCCATAGCGCGGGATATCGAGGGAGATCCAGTGTGTGCCCAGTTCGTTTTCCGGGTCGCCGTAGGGGATGACGCGGCCGTCGGGCCGGTACCAGACCGGATGCGGGAGGCGCCCGGTGACGCGGAAGCGGCCGACCGGGGTCTGGTCGAAGCGACCGGTGCCGACGCGGTAGCGCTTGAAGAAGCGGTCGTTGAGGTAGACGGTCAGCTCGTTCCGGGTCCGCGAGATCTCGACGCGGAAGGTGCCTTGCAGGATGCGCAGGCGCTGGCCCGGGTGGATCGTGTCCCCGCGAATCCCGTTCCCGCGCCGGAGCAAATCGACCTGCTCAATGCCGATGCCGTGCTGGCGGCCGATGCGTTCGAGCGAGTCGCCGCGCTGGACAACGTACTCGACCTTCTCTTCCATGGGGTAGGGGTTGAAGACGAGCCGGGTATGGATTTCGCCGAGCAGATCCTCGGCGGCGCGCCGCGTGGCGCGGTCGGGCGCGCGGGCGAGTGCCGCGAACGCGCGGGCGCGCGCGGCGACCGGATCGCCGTCGGCCAGGCGCGCGCGTGCTTCTTCGAGGCGGGTGCGCACGGCCGCGATCGTTGCGGGGTCGGCCTCCGCCTCCGGCGGCTCATCGGGCACAGGCTCTTCCGGGGCACGGGCTGGATCCGCGCGTTCGACGTCCGCGGCGGGCGGCGTCTCGTCCGGGGCGGGTCGCGCCCGGCGCGCGCGCCGGGCGAGGCCGCCCCAGACGAGGGCGACCACGGCGAGAATCCCCAGCAGCACGAGCAGCACCGGTCGGCGGCCGGACCTTCGAGGCGGCATCGCGCCACGACGTATGTAGATGTCCTTCACGGTATTCACCCACGGCCTCGGGCGCAGCGCCGCGCCGTCTGCCGTCGGCCCCTATGCTAGGAGAGCGCGGTCCCGATGGCAAGCGCCGAGGCGTTGGAGGGCATTCCCCTGCGGAAAGTCCCCCCCCCTGCCTCTCTTGAAGTCTCCGTGCCTGTCGGGTATCGTCTTCCTGTACGAGTGATCCTGGACGCGGAGGCAGAACCGATGGCACGACTGAAGGGATGGCGAACACTGAGGCTGGCGATCGGGGCGATGCTCCTCTCTCAACTGCTGGGGGGGACGCCCGCCCGTGCGATCAACGAGAGGGCCCACTGGCCCTGGGGGGTGCGCGTCCGAGCCTGGCAGGAGGCCGAGGTGTGGGAGGCCCTGGAAAAGGGCTGGTATCTCAATGTCGGGCCGACCGGCATTCGCGCCCGGATCACCCATGAGCACCCCGCCTCCTTCACCGTCCGCTACGTGTTCGAGGATTCCCCCGCCCATGGCCGGATTCATCCGGGCGACATCATCGTGGGCGCCAACGGCGAGGTCATGGAGACGCCGCACCAGTTCGGGCGGGGACGGGGCATTGACGGGTGGGATGGCCCGCTTGTCGAAATGGCCCGCTTGATCGAGGACAGCCAGGCGAATGACGGCCAGCTCGAACTCATCGTCTGGCGGAACGGCAACGAGGAAGAGCGCGAGACGGTTGCGTTGCAGATCCGGCCCCGGGAGCGTTTTTCCCGGACCTTTCCCTTTGACTGTTCCCGATCGGACGACCTGGTCGCGCAGCTTACCGCCGCGCTTGTCGCGGAGTACGAGCGCAACGGGAATCGCTGGGGCGACTCCCACGTCCAGGCGCATAGCCTGCTGGCGCTGATGGCCAGTGGCGAGCCGGAACACGAGGCCATGATCCAGGAATTCAGGCGCGAAGCGGCCGACTACAGGACGCGCGGCGTGGAGTCACAGGCGGGGCTGCCCGCCTGGGAATACGGCTATATGGGCGTCGTCCTGGGCGAGTTGTTCACCCGGTACGCGGACGAGCGACTGCTGCCCGCCATCGAGTCATTGGGCGAGTACTACGTTCACGGGGCCGATCCGGCTTCCGGAAGCTACTCGCACAAGCCCTTTCCAGCCATTCGGCAGCGGGTCGCCCACGGCGGGGGTCTCGGATACGGCCCCATGGCTACACCCGGCGGGCTGGCCATGCTGGCCATGAGCATATGGCGCGTCAACGGCCTGGGAATTCCCACGACGGCCCATGAGCGACTGCACCAGAGCTACCTGCGAAACACATTCCCGGACGGGGTGCGGGCCGGCTACTCGTTCCGGAACCGGGACGCCGTCGTCATTGCCCTCGAAGACGGCAGCCGGGCCAGGAGTCCGCGGGGCTGTGGCTTCTTCGTGCAGCAGGGCATGGAGAACCTCGGTGCGTACACGGTACGCCACCCACGGAACGGGAGCGTCATTGACCCGCCCGAATGGCTGACGGACGAGGCGGACACGAACCTGGTTTACGACATCTCCGCGCCGGAGCCCGGCATCTATGGTTCCCCTCACGTCCGGTACATCGTGCGCAAGTCGCCGATTCCGGAGCCGGAGGGGCCCTTCGAAACGACCCGGGGTTTTGCCCGCGCGGCCACCGGGGTAGGGGCACTTGCGCACATGATCGGCAACGACGACCGTCCGTCCTGGGGCTACCTGGGCGATCACGCGGCCCGCAGTTGCGCGCTCGATCCGAGGAACTGGCTGAGCGGCCATGCCTCCTCCTCGATTCACCAGCTTTGGGTGGCGCTGGCCGCGGCGCGCGCCGGCGAGGATCTCTTCAGGGAGTTCATGGAGCAGGTGCGCTGGTGGTTTGTGATGCAGGAGGACCACCGCGGCACCTATTTCGTCGTGCCGGACCGCGATTACGTCGTCAACAGCGATATTCGCCACGGCCCCCACATGCTGCCGACCGCGAACGCGGCCATCATCCTCTCGCTGCCCCGGCGCCAGTTGCTCATCACCGGCGCCGACGTCGGGACCGCCGAAGCGCCGGAATCGGGAGCCGGCGCAGCGCAGGCCTCCGCCACACGCCGCACGGACCCGTAGCCTGCGGACCTCGCCCGCGAGAGGCAGGGGCGATTCTTCTTTTCGCCGGGGCGGACATCCACTCCATTCGCTTCTACGGGCGGCTCCTACGCTGCCCAAAAGCGAGACGCGATATGGAGTGCGGCGGCAGAGGGCGAAGCCCGGCGACGCCGCTTTCGGTTAGCGGGGGGGCACGCGGTGTCTGGCGGGGGCGAAAGCGGTGTCGCCGTCCCGGGCGCGAGGCGCGCCCGGGACTCTGCCACCGCACTCCATAGGCTGAAGCCCCGTCGGCCGCACCGCTCCCCCCCGGGAACGCCAGGCTCCAGCCTGGCCGACAAAGGGGACGAGAACCCCGCGGACCAAGACCGAGCCACGCTGGAGCGTGGCGTTCCCGGGGGGCGGTCCCCGGTTTTCTTGGCGTCTTCTACTCGGTTGACGACGACGGCGACGACTACGGTGGACGATGGGACGCACGGCGTCGTAATCCGTAGTCGTCGCCGTAGTCGTCGACCGCTCGTCCCTTTCCGGTGGACGACTACGGATCACGAGAGCCTCCGCCTTTCCCCTTTCAGCGTTTCAGCATTTCAGCGTTTCCGCTTCTTCCTCATGTCAATCCGGCCCACTCCAACACGCTACGCAAACCGGTCGGCGAGAACTGGGAAATGTCCTCAGGGGGCCTTCGGGCAGCCGGCGTTGCGGCGGTCCCAGGCGGTGCGGCCGGAGGGATCGATCGCGACGAGGGCCGGGAGGCCGCGGAGCCGGACCCGGCGAACGGCCTCCATGCCGAGGTCCTCGAAGTCGAGGATCTCGGACGCGACCACGTTTTCCTGTGCGAAGAGTGCGGCCGCGCCGCCGGGGATGGCGAGGTAGGCGCCGACGTGTTGCCGGCAGGCCTCGACGACGGCCGGTGCGCGTGGGCCCTTGCCGAGCATGATGCGCGAGGCGCCCTGCGCCATGAGTTCCGGCACGTAGGCGTCCATCCGCTGCGCCGTCGTCGGGCCGAGGCTGCCGATGGCGTGGTCCTCGGGCGTTCTTGCCGGGCCGGCGTAGTAGACCGGGTGGCGAAGCAGGTAGTCCGGCAGCGGCCGCCCCTCCGCCAGCGCCGCGCGGAAGCGCGCGTGCGCGGCGTCGCGCGCAAGGATGACGTCGCCGTCGAGCCGCACGAGCCAGCCGGCGCCCAGCCGGCGCAGGTCTTCGGCGATGGCGTCGGCCGGACGGTCGAGGTCGATCGTGTCCGTTGCGCCCGGGACCGCGGCGACGCGGTCGAGCAGCCGGCGGGGGTTGCGGTCGAGTTCCTCGAGGAAGACGCCCTCGCCCGTGATCTTTGCCCGGGCCTGGCGGTGGGCGACGCAGGAGACCCCCACCGAGATCGGGCAGGAGCCGGCATGGCGCGGCAGGCGGATGACCCGCGCCTCGGCCGCGAGGTGCAGGCCGCCGAACTGCGCGCCCCAGCCGGAATCCCGCGCGAGGCGCAGCACGCGCGCCTCCCAGCCGCGGTCGCGGAACGGGATCCCCTCCGGCGAGCCGCGCTCGGGCAGCGTGTCGAGGTAGCCTGTACTCGCCAGCTTCAGCATCGCCAGGTTCGCCTCGGCGGAGGTCCCGCCGATGACGACGGCGAGGTGGTAGGGGGGGCAGGCGGCGACGCCGAGCCGGTCGATCTCCGCCGCGAGCAGGGCTTCGAGCGCGGCCTCGTTCAGCACGGCCTTCGAGGCCTGGACCAGGGACGCCTTGTTCGCGGAGCCGCCGCCCTTGGCGAGGAAGAGGAACCGGTAGGCCGCGCCCGGCACGGCGCGCAGGTCGATCTGCGCGGGCAGGTTGTCGCCCGTGTCCGCCTCGGCGAACATGTCGAGTGCCGCGACCTGCGAGCTGCGCAGCGCGTGTTCGGCCCAGGCACGCCGGATTCCCTCGGCCAGGAACCGCGCGTCGTCCGCGCCGGTGCGAACGGCTTCGCCCTTGAAGCCGAAGACGGTCGCCGTACCGGTGTCCTGGCAGACGGGCAGCACGCCCTCGGCGGCGACGACCGCGTTGCGGATGAGCGCGGCGGCGACCAGCCGTTCGCCCGCCGAGGCGGCCGCGTCTGCGGCGACCGCGGCGATGGCGTCGAGGTGCCCGGCCGGCAGGTAGAAGGCGATGTCGCCGAAGGCCGCGTCGGCGAGCGCGGTCAGCGCCGCGGGGGCGACCCGCAGCCCGCCCGCGCCGTCCGGCGCAACGCCGTCCGCGTCGAGTCGCCGGTAGGCGACGTCCGCGTCCGGATCGATCCATCGTTCCCAGGTTGTTGGCGTTCCGCTCATGGCAGGGTCTCCGTGTCGGGCGGATCGGTGTCGCCGGCCGGCAGCAGGTCGTCGAAGGGGTCGCCCTCGCGGCCGCCGACCATGCCGACCAGCAGGTGCTCGCCGAAGACGGGATGGACGAGGTAGTGGGGGAGCAGCCGGAAGTGCTCGATCTCGCCGGCGCGCGCCACGTGAGTTCGCGTGCCGGTGCACGGGATCGCGGCGTCGCCGACCCGGATGCGGTCCTCGCCGGCCGGCTGGATGCGGATGTCGCGCGCGATCAGGTCGCGAACCCTGGCCTCGATCTCGGCGATGGGGATGTCCGGCTTCTCGGCGAAGCTGATCACGAAGCCGTGCTTCACGTCCGAATGATAGACCGGCGCGTGGACGCCGTAGTCGCGCTCGAGGACGTGCGTGGTCAGGTCCTCGGCCGAGTGCGCCATGCGGCGGTAGCGGATCGAGCGTTCGACGAAGGCCTTGAGCCGGGCCGGGAAGGGGCCGAAGACGCTGGGCCGCGCGACGAGGATCTCCTCGCCGATCGCAAAGAGGATCTGGGCGTTGTAGCGGAGCGTGTCGTAGAGCGCGTCGAAGTGTTCGATGACGACGCGGCGCCCATGCGAGACGGCGTGTGTGACGGCCTCCGCGATGGCGGCCGGCTGGCGGAACGCGGATTCATACCGCACGTCGATGTGCATCGTGTGCGGCGCGAAGAAGTCCGTGTCGTCCGTGAAGTCGAAGAGCGGCGAGCGGCGCAGGTTGGTACCGTCGTCGTCGTTCGTGAGCTCGAGCCCCGGGAACAGGCCGCGGATCAGCGTCGATTTCCCTGCGCCCTCGGCGCCGATGATCCCGACGATCAGGTCTTCGGGGTAGAGGTAGCGGCGGGCGAGCTCGGCGGCCACGCGGTAGAGCCGCGGCCGGCCGCGCGGCGCGTAATAAGCGGCGGCCATGAGCGTCTCGGTCTCGTGCGCGCGCGACGTGAGCGCGCGCGTGCGCGATCCGGGTTGCGGCGTCGGTTGCGTGTTCATGGCGTGGGCCGGGCCCGTCCTTTCTCCGCGGATTTCGCGGTCGTTCCGGCGCCTTCCGGGACCGTCAGCGCGAGGAGCGGGGCGTGCTGCTGCGCGCCGTAGATATCGCTGTCGCCCGGGGCGCCCGAGGGGATCCGGCGTCGGAGCGTGACTTTCACGGCGCGCGCCGGCTCGAACCAGAGGAGCCCGAGCACGTCCCCGGGCCGGACGCGGTAGAGGCGCGCGATGCGTCTGCGGGTGAAGACGCCGGATTCGCGCGCGAGGCGGAACCCGCGCCCGGTCTTGAACAGAACGTCGAGCGTCAGCTCGAAGGGGCCGGCGTTCTTCGAGCGGATCACGCGCGCGAGCCGGGTCAGCGGGATGGCCGGGGGGCGCGCCGCGCGGGTCGGGCGGTTCGTCATCGGTCGCCTCGCAGGGTTTCGACCCGGACCGGGAACGCGAAGGGCCGCGCGCCCGGGCGGACCAGGTGGTAGATCGAGAACGCGTAGACGGGTCCGGCGCGCAGGTCGGAGGGCGAGAAGGGGAAGGCCAGGTTCCCGGCCGTCGAGATGCGGCCCGGGTAGCCGTAGTGCAGCAGGGTCGAGCGGGCGAGGCTGCAGAGCGAATCGGCCTGCGCCTGTGTCGGGGCGACGGCCTCGATGACGAGGCCGACCTCGCGCCCGGGCGGGCCGCGTTCGGGTTCGGCGTCGCGCATGACGCCGTCGCGCCCGTAGACGTGGAACCAGAGCCGGCCCGGACGGCCGGGCTCGACGGCCGCGCGGACGGCCTCGAGCGTGGCGTCGATGCGGCGGACGAGGATCGGGTCGCGGATGCCGGCGATGCTGACGCAGCGGAAGCCGGCGGGCCGCGCGCCCTCGATCTTCAGCCAGCCCTCGGGGTCGGGCTCGAACCGGGAGCCGCGCACCTCGACGCGGCCGCCCCGGAGCTCGCGGAAGACGCAGGCCTCGAGGTTCAGCAGGCCGCCCGGGCCGGGCAGGCGGGTCGGGTCCGACTTCTCGTAGAGCGTGTGGGCGGCCGTCGAGAGGCGCGTGAAGCGGCGGGCGGGGTTGAGCGTTTCGAGTTCGAAGGCATCGCCGCGCAGGGTGCCGAGCACGCAGTCGGCGCCGGATCCCGGCGTGGCGGCGATGGCGGCGCATTCGAGGATCTTGCCCAGGTGCAGCGCGAGCGCCGGGTCATGGCCGCGCAGGACCGGCAGCGCGGCGAAGACGGCCGGGTCGTAGCAGCGCCCGCAGAGGACCACGTCGCAACCGCGCCGCAGGGCCGCCTGCACGGGCTCGAGGCCGACCTGGGCGACGATGTGCGTACTGGCGCGCACGGCCTCTTCCGTCAGCGCGGGCACGCAGGGCAGTGCGCGGACCCGGCCTCCGCGCAGCGCGGCGAGCACGGTGGCGCGCGGCACATCGGTCGCGACGACGCCCAGCCGGAACGCGAGCCGCTCCTCGCGGGCGATTTCGCGGACGATCGCGCGGCACCAGGCGAGGTGCGGGGCGGCGCCGGCGCCGCCGGCGCTACCGATCACGACGGGGATGCCCGCGCGCACGCCTGCGCGCAGCATCAGGCGCAGGTCCCGCTTCACGCCCTCGCGGTCGGTGAACGACGTCCCGCTGCCGAGGTAGTAGGGGCCCGGATCGGTCGAGCCGGCGTCGACGCCGATCAGGTGCGGCCGGCGGCGCAGCCCGCGCCGGAACGAGTCCTCCGGGAACCCGTAGCCGAGGATCGCGGTCGGCGAGAGTATCCGGAACGGCGCGCCGGGTCGTTTCATGCCTGGGTCTCCGCGCCGGACCCGCCCTCCTCCAGGCGCCAGCGCAGGAGGCGGACGATCCGCTGCATCTCGTTATGGACGATCGTGAAGCCTTCGTCAAAGCCCATGCCCGGCTTGGCCAGCAGCCGGTCGGGCCGGGCGGCGCAGGCGGCGTGGACGCAGAGCCGGGCCGAGACCTCGGTCTCGTTGCAGGTTCCGCCCTGGTAGGCCTCCATGCCGTGTGCCCGGCAGTGCAGCACGCTCTCGATCGTGTGCTGCAGCCCGCCGAGGTCCGGCGTCTTGACCTGGACCATGTGCCCGGCGCCGGCCGCGCAGAAATCGATCACGTCCTCGCGCGTGTTGCACCACTCGTCGGCGACGATGCGGACCGGCGAACCGAGCGCGTGGAGCCGTTCCCGGATCGCGCGCAGCCCGGCCATCTGGCGGTCCTTCGCGCCGAGGTCGACCGGGCCCTCGATGTAGAGCGGGAATCCGGCGGCGTCGGCCTCGAGCGAGGCGACGAACTCGGCGACGCGCGCGGGGTCCTGGTCGAAGATGAGGCCGATGGTCCCGTAGGTATCGACGTGGAAGACCGGCCGGTAGTCGGGCGAGAGGCGCAGCCGCCGGACGCGCCGGGCCAGCCAGCGCAGGTAGGCGCGCAGCCCGCTCCCGTCGCGGCCGAGCTTGCCGTCGACGGCGTTGACCAGGCCGTGCGGCAGGACGTCGGCCTGCTTGAGGATCATCTTGTCGGCGTTCTCGCGCCGGGCGTCGCCGCTCTGGCCGAAGACCGGGACCGGCCCGGGCACGAGCGGGAGGCTGTACTCGGCGCAGACCGTCTCGCAGGGCAGCCGGCAGTCGGCGGCGGCCCGGGCGGCGAGCAGGGCCTGCGAGAGTCCGTAGCGCAGCGCGGTGTGCAAGGGGCGGCCGTCGACGCGCAGGTCGTCGATCCAGCCGGCCATCTCGCGGAATGGGGCGAGCGGCCGGCCCTCGAGCCGCGGGCGCACCTCGCGCTCGAGCACGGGCAGGACGGCGTCGGCGAGAAAGAGCGGATCTCGGCCCCCGGCGCCGGAGTACTGGACCGCCGCGCAGTCGCCCGCGGCGACCTGACCGTCGTCGAGGACCAGCAGCACGGAGACGCTCTGCCCGGCCTGGCGGATCGCGCGGAAGCCCGGGGTCAGCGGGGCGCCGCGGTAGACGAACCCGTCGCGCCGCGCGCCGGCCTTGATCGCGCGCTGGTCGTCGAAGAAGAACGCCGAGACGCCCGGGCTGAACAGCGCGCGGCGGATGGCGGCGGTCACCGCGGCCTCCCCACGAGCCGCCCCTTGCTGACGGCGTAGATGTCGTCGGTCACCATCGCGAACCCGATATCGCGGCCCTCGGCCCGCGCGCGCTCCGCGATGCGGTCGCGGTGGTAGGCGAGGATGTCGTCGGGCAGCGGCAGGCTTCCCGGGTGAAAGAGCCGGATGAAGCCCTCGTGGTCGCGGACGGGAAGGACGCGGCCGCGGTTGTGCACCGAGGGCGCGAAGGGCACGTCGAGCACGCCGGCGGCGAAGGCCGCGACGACGCCCGCCTTGACGTCGCCCCGTCCGAGCTCGAGGACGCGGTCGAGGATCGCGCGGACCTCGCGCGCGAGCACCTCGCGCTCGCGCGCCGCGGCGGGCGGGTCCGCCCACGGCTGGTCGGCGAGCATGCTGACGACCTGGCGCGTGGCGCGCAGGCCCTGCGCGTTGGCCTCCTTGCTCGGGATGCCCATCGCCTCGTGCGGCGTCTTGACGATCAGCTTGTCCGCGCCGGCGAACCAGGCGACGGCCGCGCCCCAGGCGATGACGCCGAAGGCCTTCGCCTCGTCCGGCGGGAAGCCGCCCATCCACTGGTGGAAGACCGCCGTCACGTCCGCGTCGGGGAAGCCGCGCTCGCCGAAGACCTCCGCCGCCAGTTCGCGCAGCACCTGCAGCGCGGCGATGTCCTGGATCATCTGCCCGCCCTGGCCGTAGCCGAGGGTCAGCGACCGGACCCCCTGCTCGAGCGCGAGCAACCCCTCGAGGATGCCGATCGCCAGCGCGATGCAGGGCGGGACGAGCGTGCCGGTCAGCGGGCCGAAGGGTTCGCGGTTGATCGGCGCGCCCTCGGCCGTGTAGTGGCCGGCAAGCCGGTCGACGTACTGCCAGTCGGTCAACGAGCGTTCGAGCGGCACGCGCTTGGTATAGGGGATATTGTAGGAAATGCCGCCGCCCTCGAAGGCCGTGAAGCCGGCGGCCAGCGTGATCTCGGCCAGCAGCCGGGCGTCGGGCGTGCCGTGCCGGACCTGAATCGGCCGCGAGACGCTCTCGACCACGCGGCGGCACTCGGCGAGCCCGTGGTTGACGGCCGGGAACCCGTTGAGCAGCGAGGTGCTCGCGACCACCGAGCGCTCGATCCCGCGGGCGGCCTCGGGGTAGTTACCCTGGCGCGTGTAGGCGTCGATCGTCGTTGGCAGCAGATCGGCGCCGCCCTCGGTCTCGAGGTAGCGCAGCAGCCGGATATGCTCGTCGACAAGCGAGACGCCCGCGCGCGGCTGGAGGAGCAGCGCCCTTTGCTCGCGCGCCTCGCGCATCCGCGTGGCGAACCGGCGTTCCTCCGGCAGCGCGCGCTGGACGGCGAGCCCTTCTTCGAGCCGCACGTCGCGGCCGGTCGGCCAGCTCGCCAGCACCTCCTCGCGGGTTTCGAGGAAGGCGTTCCATTGAAGAGTGGGGGCCGTCATGGGCAACACCTCCGGGGTTTCATGCCGTCACCGCGGCCGGCTGCCGCCGGCGCTGGAGATCCTCGCGCAGCAGGTGCGCCGCCTCTTCGAGGTCGGTCGCGGCCGGGAAGACGCGGTCGAAGCCCATCGCCTCGAAGCGGCGGCGTACCTCGTCGAACGGGGTCTTCCCGACGACGAGGTTGCCGCCGACGTAGAGCAGGATGTCGTCGAGCCCGCGCTCGATGCAGCGTTCGCGCATGCCGGCGCAGTCGAGTTCGCCGTGGCCGTAGAGGGACGAGACCAGGATCGCATCGGCCTCGGCCTCGATCGCCGCGTCGATGAATTCGTCCTGCGGAACGATCACCCCGAGGTTGACCACGCGGAAGCCGGCCTCCTCGAAGAACGCCTGGAGGATGCGGTTGCCGACCGAGTGGCAGTCGGAGCCGATGACGCCGAGGACGAGGGTGGGGGGACGCGACGCGGTCATGTGCCGGCCTCCGTTGCGGGCGCGCGCGCCATCAGGTCGCGGATCCGCTCCTCGACATGCAGCAGCGAGCCGCGTTCGATCTGGTAGGCGAACGGGACGATCCGCCCGCCGCGCTGCGTGAAGGCCTGGAGGGCGGGCGCGAGGCCGGGCTGCTCGATCAGGGGACAGTTGGGCGGGACGATCAGCACGTCGCGGTCTTTCACCAGCGCGAGCAGTCCGGCGGTGTCATCGAGCCGGGCCGAGGCCAGGCGCGCGGGCGCGACCGCGAAGTCGGCGAGCGTACGGCGGATGATCTCGTCGAAGCGGACGCTTTCGGTCACGATCCCGATCCGTTGCGACGGACGCAGCGAGGCGAGGTCCATGACCGTCTGCGCGCTTGGCGAAACCACCGTGCGCAGGATTCGATCCTTCAGCTCGGGGCAGCGGCCGATCAACTCCTCGTGGTGGGTCGAGGTGGTGAGGATCAGGTCGAACGCGGCGAGCTGGCGCGCGGCGTCGGGCCGGCGCGCGGTCTCGAGCGGGACCGCGCGGATCAGGACGCCGGCCAGGAACCCGAGCTGGCGATGGAAGATCGTCAGCGCCTCCGGGTTGCAGTCGATCGTCGCGATGCAGAGCTGCCGCCGCCGCGCCTCGCGCTCCATGAGCACGAGGTCGAAGAGCGTCCGGATCTCGCGGGGGGTGAACCGCAGGTCGAGCAGCGCGGAGACCGCTTCGTGGATCGTCTTGCGCGCGGCGTCCTTGCGGGAGGGGGCGACGACATCCTGTCGGGCGGAGACCCGGCTGCCGCGTCCGGCGGCGCTCTCGAGGATGTGAATTCGGGTCAGCTCGTCATAGGCGCGCGCGACCGTGCCGCGCGCGATGCCGAGCGATTCCGCCAGCTCTCGCTCCGAGGGCAGCGCATCCCCGGAGGCGAGGAGCCCTTCCTGCACCTGCCTCGTCACCTCGAGCACGATCTGCCGGTAGATCGGCACCGGGCTCGCCTTGTCGATCGTCAGCGCAAGGTTCATGGCCATTGTCCTTCCTGGTCCAGTTCAATCCACCGAAGCAAGTGGACTATGCCGGAATAGTCCGCGGGCGTCAAGGGGTTTTCTTGCGAAAAAAAGGGGGGGGGCGTCGGTGGTTGTCCCGAGGAGGGGGGAGAGGAGAGGACGCCGGACGCCGGACTCCGGACGCCGGGTGGGTGGCGCGGGGGCGGCGGTGGTGGGCGCGGGGCCG
>PWTM01000276.1 GCA_003563855.1 PVC group bacterium
GAGAGGGCCCCACCCGAACGGGGACACAGCGCCGCGCGCTGGGGAAAGCATGGCGGGGGACATGGAAATGGGCAAGATAATAAAGAACCTGTCACCAATTGTACTTGCCCGCCTGTTGACGGGGCGGGGGGCGAATCCTAGTCTGTTCAGAGGTACACGGATGGAGGGGTGGAACATGGCGGAGCAGGAACGCGACGGGGAACCTGCGGTCGAGGTGCTGGACAAGGCGGATGATCGCGACGGGGGGCAGGGGAACCTGATTCTTGCGCGCGACGTGCTGCCGGACACGTTGCCGATCGTCCCGGTAGGACGTCCCTTGTTCCCCCGGATGACGCTTCCGATGGTCCTGGGGAGTGAGGGCACGCGCGCGATGATCGAGTCGCTGCTCGGCGACAAGAAGCGTCATGTCGGCCTCGTGCTCCGCCGCGGCCCGACGCCCGGGGATGGCGCCGGCGAAGCGCCGCCGGCGCGCCCGGACGACCTGTACGATGTCGGCGTCGTGGCCGAGATCCAGCACGCGGCGCAGTCGGGTCCGCAGGGGCCGATCCAGATGATCGTCTCCACGCACGACCGCTTCCGCGTCGACCGCTACCTCCGCGAGGAGCCCTGGCTGCTGGCGCGTGTGCGGTACATCGCCGAGACGGACATGACGCCGAACGACGAGCTCAAGGCCTATTCGCTTTCCGTCGTGAACAGCATCAAGGAACTCGTGAAGGTCAACCCCCTGCACAAGGAGGAGCTGAGCCTGCTCATGCAGCGGGCGAACCTCAGCGAGCCGGGGCGCCTGGCCGACATCGCCGCCGCGCTGACCACGGCCGATCCGCCCGTGCTCCAGGAGGTGCTCGAGACGCTGAGTATCCGGCGCCGTCTTCACAAGGTGCTCGAACTGCTCCGACGCGAGATCGAGATCTCGGCCTTGCAGACACGGATCCAGAAACAAATCGAGGAGCGGCTCTCGAAGCAGCAGCGCGAGTTCTTCCTGCGCGAGCAACTCAAAGCGATCAAGAAGGAGCTGGGGCTGGCCAAGGAAGGCAAGGCCGCGGAGGTCGAGCGGTTTGAACAGCGGCTGGCCGAGCTGAACCCGACGCCGGAGGCGCGCGGGCGGATCGAGGAGGAGCTGGAGAAGCTGCGGCTGCTGGAGCCGAACTCGCCGGAGTTCGCTGTCGCGCGCGCGTACCTGGACTGGCTGACCATCCTGCCGTGGGGTGTGCACACCGAGGATGTGGGCGACCTCGCGCGGGCCGAGCGCATCCTGGACGAGGACCATTTCGGGCTCGAAGACGTCAAGCAGCGCATCGTCGAGTTCCTCGCCGTCGGCCTGCTCAAGGGCCGGATCGCGGGCTCGATCCTCTGTTTCGTCGGCCCGCCCGGGGTGGGCAAGACCTCGGTCGGGCGCTCGATCGCGCGCGCGATCGGCCGGAACTTCTACCGCTTTTCGCTCGGCGGCATGCGCGACGAGGCCGAGATCAAAGGGCACCGGCGGACCTATATCGGGGCGATGCCCGGCAAGTTCCTGCAGGCGATCCGGGCCTGTCGCAGCGCGAACCCGGTGATCATGCTCGACGAGGTGGACAAGATCGGCGCCAGCTTCCAGGGCGATCCCGCCTCGGCGCTGCTCGAGGTGCTGGACCCGGAGCAGAACCGCGACTTTCTCGATCACTATCTCGACGTGCGGTTCGATCTCTCGAACGTGTTCTTCATCTGCACGGCGAACCAGGAGGACACCATCCCGCGTCCGCTGCTGGACCGCATGGAGGTCATCCGCCTGGCCGGCTACATCCTCGAGGAGAAGCTGGAGATCGCGCGTCGCTACCTGGTGCCGAAGCAGCGCGAGGCGCACGGGCTGAAGACGGGACAGTTGCGGATCGACCGGCCCGCGCTGCGGGCGATCGTCGACGGCTACGCGCGCGAGCCGGGCGTTCGCGGGCTGGAACAGTGCGTCCGCAAGGTGGCGCGCAAGGCGGCGCGGCGGCTGGTCGCGAAGGAGGCGGACGCGTTTCGGGTGAAGGCGGCCGACGTGCCGGAGTGGCTGGGCCGGCGCCGGTTCCGCGACGAAGCCCGCCGGGGGCGCGCGGCGCCGGGCGTCGCGACGGGCCTGGCGTGGACGAGCCTGGGCGGCGAGACGCTGCAGGTCGAGGCGACCGCGGTGGAGACGGGCGAGGCGGGGTTCAAGCAGACGGGGCAGCTCGGGAAGGTCATGGTCGAGTCCTCGGAGATCGCCTACACCGTGGTGCGTGCCTGGCTCGACGGCCGGCCGGAGGGACGCGCATTCTTCGCGCGCCGGTTCATCCACCTGCATGTTCCGGCCGGCGCGACGCCCAAGGACGGCCCCTCGGCCGGCGTGACGATGGCCGCAGCGCTCAGCTCGCTGGCGCTGGGCCGTCCGCTGCGCGCGGGCCTGGCGATGACCGGGGAGCTGACGTTGACCGGGCGGGTGATGCCGGTGGGCGGGATCAAGGAGAAGGCCATCGCCGCGAAGCGGGCCGGCGTGCGGCGCATCCTGCTTCCGGCGGAGAACCGCGAGGAGTACGAGGAACTGCCGTCGCACATCCGGCGCGGTCTCGACATCCGGTTCGTGCGCACCTTCGACGAGACGATGGCCGAGGCGTTTCCGGGCGGGCGCGGGCGGAAGTCCCAACCGCGGAAGAGCTGATCGCCGCGCCTCCGTTTCCAAGGCCTGGAAGTGTGCCATGGGCCGGCTTCCAAGGTCTGGAAGACCGGTGGCGAAGCGTGCGGGCGTGTTGGGTGCCGGGTGACGCGTGTCGGGTGTCGGGGCAAGACACCTGAGGAAGACGCTGAAACGCTGAAATGCAGCCCAATCTCCACAGCGGCGCCGCTGCCGGAGTTTCGGCGTACAGTGCGGTGGCAGAGTCCCGGGCGCGCCCCGCGTCCGGGACGGCGACACCGCTTTCGCCCCCGCGAGAGACCGTTTCTCCCCGCCAACCGAAAGCGGCGTCGCCGGGCTTCGCCCTCTGCCGCCGCACTCCATATCGCGTCACTTTCTTTGCAGCGTACGAGTGCCCGCGGAAGCAAAGGGGGCAGAAGTCCGCCCCGGTGAAAGGAGGAATCTCCCCTGCCTCTCGGTATTGTCACCACCATGGCTCTATCCCCCGGGGCGGCACGGCCTGCCGCACCACGCCGCCCGGGGAGAAACCACCGCACGCCGAGAACTGGGGAATGTCCCCACGCGCCCTCTCTTTACAGGCGGCGAAACCGCATGCTAGGTTCCGGCCTCGCAGGGCGGCAACGCGCCGGGTCGCGGGGTGCCCGCGGGGCGGACGGGCCGGCGGCGGACACGAGGCGAGGAGCGGGCGGAAAGATGATCAACGGCGATGAGGAAGTCCTTTTCGGCGGTCTCGGCGGCGGCTGCATGGTGCACGGCGACGACTACATGCGCGAGTGCGCGCTCTGCGGGACGGAGTTCTGCGGCAAGTGTCATCCCGGAAGCGCGGTCTGTTCCGACTGCGTGGACGAAGACGATCCGGACGACGGCGAGGATGGCGAGGACGCGCTGGAGACGGACGGGGAATCCGACAGCGACGGGGTGGACGAACTGCTCGAGGAGGCCGACGGGATACCCGCCGAGGATCTGCTCGAGGACGACGAGGACGAAGACGACCGGCGGGCCTGAGTGGGGCGGCTTGTGGGTGGGCGCGGCATGACACGGGCGGCCACGCCGATGATGGCGCAGTACCGGCGGATCCGCGCTGAGCTTCCGCCCGATGCGATCCTGTTCTTCCGTCTCGGCGACTTCTACGAGATGTTCTACGAGGACGCCGTTGCGGCGGCGCCGATCCTCGACATTGCGCTCACGCGCCGGCAGCAGGCGCCGATGTGCGGCGTCCCTTACCACGCGGCCGAGGGCTATATCGCGCGGCTGGTACGCGCCGGCCGGAAGGTGGCCATCTGCGACCAGGTGGAAGATGCGGCGGCCTCGCGCGGGATCGTGCGGCGGGCCGTCACGCGGGTGGTGACGCCGGGTACGATCCTGGAGGAGGGCGCGCTCGAGGCCGCGCGCAGCAACTACCTGGCGGGCGTCTGCCGCGACGGCCGCGTGCTCGGACTGGCCATGCTCGAGCTCTCGACCGGGGCCTTCGAGATCGAGGAAGCCGTCGAGCCGGGCCGCCTCGCCGACCTGTTCGCGCAGGCCGCGCCGGCCGAGATTGTTGCCCCGCGCGAACAGATGGGGGATCCGGCGCTGGCCGCGGCGCTGGGCGCGGGTCGCGCCGCGGTCACGCCGCTCGACGACTGGCGTTTCGAACGCGAGGTCGCCGCGGAGCGGCTGGCGCGACACTTCGGGGCCGTCTCACTGGACGGGTTCGGCTGCGCGGATGCCACGGCCGGGCTTGGCGCGGCCGGGGCGGTGCTCGGTTACGTCACGGACGACCTGCGCCGCGCGGCCGGGCACGTGCGCGCGTTGCGCGTGCGCCGGCCCGACGAAACGCTCTTCCTCGACGAGGCGACCGTCGCCAACCTCGAGCTGGTCACCGCGCGCGGCGTGGGCGGTCCGACGTTGCTGGGCGTGCTCGACGTGACGCGGACGCCGATGGGCGGCCGGCTGCTGCGCGACTGGATCCTGCGGCCGCTCGGCCGCGCGGGGCCGATCCGCGAGCGGCAGGACGCCGTGGCGGCCCTCGTTGCCGACCGCGACCGGCGCGAGGCGTTGCGGGCGGAACTGGGCGACGTGCGCGACCTTGAGCGGCTCATCGCGCGGCTGGCCGCCGGCGGCGGAAATCCACGGGACGTGCGCGCGGTCGCCCACTCCCTCCGGGCGTTCCCCGGCATCCGCCGGCGGGTCGGGGATGCCCCGGCGGCGGTGCTGGCGCAGGCCGCCGCCGATATCGCGCCGCAGCCGGAGCTGCTTGACGCCATCGACCGTGCGTTGGTGGACGAACCCCCGCCCACGGTGCGCGATGGGGGCGTCATGCGCGCGGGGTTCCATGCGGAGCTCGACGAACTGCGAAACGCCTCGTCGGCGGGCCGGCGCTGGGTCGCGGAGTTTCAGGCGGCCGAGCAGGCGCGGACGGGGATCCGCGGATTGAAGGTCCGGCACAACCGTGTCTTCGGCTACTACATCGAGGTCACGAAGAGCCAGCTCGACGCGGTGCCTGCGCACTACGTACGCAAGCAGACGCTCGTCAACGCGGAGCGCTTCATCACGCCGGAGCTCAAGGAGGTGGAGAACCGCATTCTCGGGGCGCAGGACCGCGCGCTGCAGCTCGAGGCCGAGCTCTTCGTCGCGCTCCGGGACGAGGTGGTCGGGCATACCCCGGCGCTGCAGTGCGCGGCCGCGGCGCTGGCGCGGCTCGATGCGCTGGCCGCGCTGGCCGACCGGGCCGAGGCGCTCGACTACGTGCGGCCGGAGATCGCGGAGGACGACCGGATCGAGATCCGTGCCGGCCGCCACCCGGTGATCGAGCAATTGCCTGGCGCCGAGCGGTTCGTGCCCAACGACACGCGGCTGGATGGGGGCGAGAACCAGATCGTGATCCTGACCGGTCCGAACATGGCCGGGAAGTCGACCTACATCCGGCAGGTCGCCCTCATCGCGCTGATGGCCCACGTCGGCGCCTTCGTTCCGGCCGAGTCCGCCCGTATCGCGCTCACGGATCGCATCTTCACCCGGATCGGCGCCGGCGACGACCTGGCGCGCGGGCGCAGCACGTTCATGGTCGAGATGCAGGAGACGGCGAACATCCTGAACAACGCGACACCGCGCAGCCTGATCGTGCTCGACGAGATCGGCCGCGGCACGAGCACGTTCGACGGGATCAGCCTGGCCTGGGCGGTGGCCGAGCACCTGCACGGGACGGCGTCGGTCAAGGCGCGGACGCTCTTCGCGACGCACTACCACGAACTGACGGACCTCGCGCTGACATTGCCGGGGGTGAAGAACTACAATGTGCTGGTGCGCGAGCGCGGCGACCGCGTGGCGTTCCTGCGCCGGATCGTTCCGGGCGCGGCCGACCAGAGCTACGGCATCCAGGTTGCGCGGCTGGCGGGGTTGCCCGCCCCGGTCATCGAGCGGGCGCGGGAGATCCTGGCCAACCTCGAGGAAGGGGAGTATGTCGAGCCGGGCCGTCCGCGCCTGGCGCGCCGCCGCGCCCGGCGCCGTCCCGGCGACGCCGACGGCCGCCAGCTTGCGCTCTGGTAGCCCGTCCTCCGCGCTCAGCCGTCGTTCGCGGGGCCGGCGGATGGCGTCCCGGCGTCCGCGAGCACGCGACTGGAGAACCGCAGCGCGTCGGCCACCAGCAGCGCGATCGCGACGGGCGCCGCCACCGGGTTGAACCAGTTGCGGCCGGTGCCCAGCGCGAGGAGGACGAGTCCGTAGACGAGCCCCACGATCACGTTCGGAAACGCACCGGCCACGGCCTTGAAGTGCCAGTCGGTTTCGAGGTGCCGGGCGTTTCGGATGCTCCGCAGGACCTTCGAGAGCAGCATCAGGTAGGCGAGCAGGATCCCCTGGACCGGGCCGAGCAGCTTCGCGTTGACGGCGCCCGCGACCAGCAGCGCGAAGACCGCGGTGTCGCAGATGATGTCCGCGAGCTTGCCGCGATCGGTCGCGCGGTCAAGGTGCCGCGCGAGGGCGCCGTCGGCGAGATCAAACGCCCAGCCGACCGCCATCAGCACCAGCGCCGCGCCGGGTCGGGTTGGGGCCAGCACCGCGAATCCCGCCATGCAGGCGATGCCGGCGAGGCTCAGCGCGTCCGGCGTGAAGCCCAGCGCCGCGAAGAGAAGGGTGACCGGGCGAAAGAGCCGGTCGCGCACCGGCCGGCAGCGCAGGTAGGCGCGCTGCATCGCGAAGAGGCGTTCGGCGTAGGTGCCAGGGAACCAGCCGGGTCGCCTCGCCGGGCTCTCGCGACCGGCCGCCGCCGGCGGCGTCTCCGCCGGGGAACGGTCACGCGCGGGCTGCGCGCCTCGGGTAGGGTCCTCGGCCATCGGCGCATGCTGCATTCCAGGCCGCGCGCCGTCCAGCCGAATCCGTTGTGGGCTTTCCCCAAAGCCGCTGCGCGGTGCGGGAGAGCGCTCGTTCCCGTCCTCGGCGCTCGATCTTCCCCGGTGTCTTCCCGATCGAGGACGAGGACGAGGACGAGGACCGCTTACTTCGCTCGCTGAGGACGAGGACGAGGGCGGCGGCGGGCGCGGAAGGGGCTGGCGGCGGCGCGCGAGCCGCGATGGCCGACGTGTCGCGCCGTAGTGTGCCCCGGGAACGCCAGGAACCGCGGAAAGTCCTCGAAACCGTTCCGTCCTGGCGGTAGGGTCGCGACGTGAGCGGGCGTCGCACAGGGAGGCGGGGTGCGTCCGCGGCGGGGCCGTTCCGTCGCGCCGCGGGCTATCCCGGACGCGCGGCGCCGGGCGGCGCCGCCCGCGTGCGCGAACCTTCCGTGGGGCCGGGCCTTGCCGCGCCGTCTTCCGAACGGCTGCTCCAGTGCGTCTGGTACGACGACGGGCTCCGCCCGGCCCGGCTGCGGACGGCGGACGGCGAGGCGGTCGAGGTCGTTGCGCCCGGGACGTGGAACCTGGGGCCGGGCCCCGACTTCACCGGGGCGGTCGTGCGTGTCGGGCCGCCGCGCCGCGAAGTGCGTGGAGATGTCGAGGTGCATGTGCGGCCGGCCGACTGGACCGCGCACGGGCATGCGGCGGATCCCCGCTACGCGGGCGTCCGGCTGCATGTGACGTTTGCGCCCGGTCCGCCGCCCTCGGCGCCGCTGCCGGCCGGCGCCCTGCGCATCGCGCTGCGCGAGCCGCTCGCGGCCGATCCCGCCTTCAGCTTCGACGCGGTGGATCCGACGGCCTATCCCTACGCCGTCCGACCGCCCGCCTGCCCCTGCGGGGCGGTGCTGGCCGGATGGAGCGCCGAAGCGTGCATGGCGTTGCTGGATGCGGCAGGCGAGGCGCGACTTCGGCAGAAGGCGGAGCGCTTCGCCACGCTCGCGCGCGAGCGCGGGATCGGGCAGGCGTTCTACGAGGAGACGATGGCCACGCTCGGCTACCGGCACAACAAGGGGGCTTTTCGCCGGTTGGCTGAGCGGCTGCCGCTGGACGCGCTTCGCGAGGAGGCGGCGGGCTCGCCGCGCACGGCCTTCGCGCTGCTCGGCGGCCTGGCGGGGCTGCTGCCCGCGGCGCCGCGGCCGGAATGGGATGCCGCCACGCGCGCGGAACTGCGCGCCACGTGGGACGCGTGGTGGAAACGGCGCGCCCGTTGGGAACCCCGGGCGCTCGCTCCCGGCGCCTGGCAGTTGGCGGGCCTGCGTCCGGCCAACCACCCGGTCCGCCGTCTCCGCGCCGCCGCGCAGTGGTTCACCCGCGAGCCGCCGCTGCTCGATGCCCTTCGCGCGGCGGCGCGAAGCATGGAGCCCTCGGCCCTGCCGCGCCATGCGGTTGCGCTGCTTGATACGCCTCCGGAGGGCTACTGGGGGCGCCGCCTGAGCTGGGGCAGCACCCCGCACGCGCGACCGGTTGCGCTGGTTGGCCGCGCCCGCGCGGCAGCCGCCGTCCTCAACGCAGTCTACCCGGCGCTCGCCGTCGTCGAACCCGGCGCCATCGGAGATCTGGCGGGCCTCGACGCGCTGCCGGCCGAGGCCGACAACGCGATCCTGCGCCGCACGGCGCATGCACTCTTCGGACGCGATCACCCGACCGCCTGGTACCGGAACGGGCTGCGCCGCCAGGGGTTGCTGCACGTCTTCCACGACTACTGTCTCACGGACCGCACCGGTTGCGCGGCCTGTTCGTTTCCGCGACGACTCACCGCCTTTCGCGCGGAGTTTCCATAGAATGTGCTTGCCACCGGGGGGCAGGGGGTTAGGATGGACACGGGTCCGCTCGATCGCGTACGGACCCGGAAGCAGTGGCAATAGACGGCGGCTCCCGCCGTTAGACGCAGAAGGAATGGGAGTCGTTTACGAATCAGGCCGGGTGCGACCGGCCGGGGGGTAGAGATGAAGACGGGAACGATCATACTGGGTGCGGCGGCGGTGCTGTTGATCGGAGTGCCGGGGGTACAGGCGCAGCAGATGACCGACGCGCAGCGCGAGCAGTTGGAGCGCGCGCGCGAGGCGCGTGACGCGCGCGAGGCTGGCCGGCCGGAGACCGCGGCCGAAAGACGGCGGCGCGAGCGCATGGAGCGGGTCAGCCCTGAAGCGCGCGAGGCGTTGGAGACACGCGATGCGCGCGACGAAGACAGGACTGGGACGACGTCTCCCACGGGCCGGCGCACGGGGCCCGCGGGGCAGGAGCCGATGCCGGCGCCTCAGCCGTTTCCGCCGCAGCAGCCCGAAGCTCCCGACGACGGGGCCCGGGAGGAAGAGGCGCGGCAGCAGGCGGATATGGCCGCGCGCCGGGCCGTTCTGGAGACCGTTCTGGCCACGCTTCAGGAAACCTGGCCGCAGATGCTTCGACGCTTCGACCGCGATGGGTCCGGGCAGTTGAACCAGCAGGAGCTGGCCGCGCTGCGCCAGGCGCTGCAACAGCACATGCAGCGGTTCGCC
>PWTM01000205.1 GCA_003563855.1 PVC group bacterium
CGCGGCGGACCATCCAGGTCCCGACCGTCATCGGGCACGAGTTCGTCGGGCGCGTGGCCGCGGTCGGGAGCAACGTGACCGGCTTCGCCGAGGGCGACCTGGTCAGCGGGGAAGGCCACCTCGTCTGCGGGCGCTGCCGGAACTGCCTGGCGGGTCGCCGCCACCTCTGCCCGCACACCCGGGGCATCGGCGTGAACCGCGACGGCGCCTACGCCGAGTACCTGAGCCTGCCCATGACCAACGTCTGGGGCGCGGACGAGCGGATCCCACTCGAAGTGCTCAGTTGCTTCGACCCGCTCGGCAACGCCGTCCACACCGCGCTGTCCTTTCCCGTGCTGGGCGAGGATGTCCTGGTCACCGGCGCCGGTCCGATCGGTTGCATGGCCGCGGCGGTCGCGCGGCACGCGGGCGCGCGCCATGTCGTCGTGACCGACCCGCAGCCCGCGCGGCGGGCTCTCGCCCAGCGGCTGGGCGCCACGCGCGTCGTGGACCCGCGCGCGGAGCGGCTGCCCGATGTGCAGAAGGAACTCGGCATGCTGGAGGGGTTCGATGTCGGGCTCGAGATGTCGGGCAACATCGACGCGCTCCACGACATGATCGCGAACATGTGCCATGGCGGAAAGATGGCCCTGCTGGGGGTCCTTCCGAACGACGCCCCGATCGACTGGGAGAAGATCATCTTCAACAGCCTTTTTATCAAGGGCATCTACGGCCGCGAGATGTACGAGACCTGGTACAAGATGACGATGATGATCCAGACCGGACTGGACATCCGCCCGGTCATCACCCACCGGTTCCCGTACACGGAGTTCGAGGAGGCCTTCGCGGTCATGCGCAGCGGGGAATCCGGCAAGGTCGTCCTGGACTGGGAGGCGTAATCATGTACGGGGCATTCCAACAACACGCGGCCCGCCTGCTGGCCGAAATCCGGGAGGCCGGCCTGCTCAAGGACGAGCGGGTGATCACCGGCGCGCAGCAGGCGCGCATCGGGGTCCGGTCGGGCGACACGGTGCTGAACCTCTGCGCCAACAACTACCTGGGCCTGGCCAACCATCCCGCGGTGGTGGCGGCGGCGCGGGAGGCGCTCGACCGCTGGGGCTACGGCACCGCCTCCGTGCGGTTCATCTGCGGCACCCAGCAGATCCACAAGACCCTCGAGGAACGACTCAGCGCCTTCCTCGGCACCGAGGACACGATCCTGTACTCCTCCTGCTTCGACGCGAACGGCGGCCTTTTCGAGACGCTGCTCGGCGAGGAGGACGCCATCCTCTCTGACCAGTTGAACCACGCGAGCATCATCGACGGCGTCCGCCTGTGCAAGGCGCGGCGCCTGCGCTATCGAAACGGCGACATGGCGGACCTCGAGACGCAGCTTCGGTCGGCGCGGGACGCGCGCTTCCGGATGATCGCCACCGACGGGGTCTTCTCGATGGACGGCACCATCGCGAACCTGCCGGACATCTGCGACCTCGCCGACCGCTACGAGGCGCTGGTCATGGTCGACGACTCGCACGCGGTCGGGGTCCTGGGCGCGGGCGGACGCGGCACGCCCGAGCACCACGGCGTCGCGGACCGGATCGATATCTTCACCGGCACGCTGGGCAAGGCGCTGGGCGGGGCCAGCGGCGGCTACACCAGCGGCCGCCGCGAGATCGTCGCGCTGCTGCGGCAGCGCTCGCGCCCGTACCTCTTCAGCAACTCGGTGGCCCCGCCGATCGCGGCCGCCTCGATCAAGGCGCTCGAGCTGCTGACGCAGAGCACCGAGCTGCGGGACCGGCTGCAGGCGAATACGGCGCACTTCCGGCGCGGGATGGCGGCGGCGGGCTTCGACCTGCTGCCCGGCGAGCACCCGATCGTCCCGATCATGCTCGGCGACGCCGCGCGCGCGGCGCGCATGGCCGACGCCCTGCTGGCGCGCGGCATCTATGTCATCGGCTTCTCCTACCCGGTCGTCCCGCGCGACCAGGCCCGCATCCGCGTCCAGGTCTCCGCCGCCCACACCCGCGAGGACCTGGACTTCGCCATCGCGCAGTTCGCCGCCGTCAAGGCGGAGCTGGGCTGACGGGAACGCCAGGCTCCAGCCTGGCCGAACAAGGGACGAGAGCCCCGAGACCCAGGACCGTGCCACGCTGGAGCGTGGCGTTCCCGGGGGCGGACACCCACCCCCCTTCGCTTCTGCAGGCGGCTCCTACGTTGCCAAACGGGTGACGCGATATGGAGTGCGGCGGCAGAGGGCGAAGCCCGGCGACGCCGCTTTTGGCAGGCGGGGGTAGGCGATCTCCGGTGGCGGCAAAAGCGGTGTCGCCGTCCCGGGCGCGGGACGCGCCCGGGACTCTGCCACCGCACTCCAAAGGGTGGAGCCCCGGCGGCCGCGCCGCTGTGGAAGTGGCGCTGGCGTGGACGGGGAGCAGCGGTCCCGCGGCGGACCACCTGGAACTGCGGAATGGCTTGATCGTGCAACTCTTTTGGCCTGAATCCGCAATCGACCATGTGAGGTGGGCACCTGCAGTATTATGTGTTAGTGTCTTTGTGTCGCCTCCCTCGCGGCCTTCTTCGAAAACCCGACTCCAGATGAACAACGTCTTGCTCCAGGCCGTTCTCCGTCGCGCGGTCGTTCCGATCGCCCTCGCATTGGGCTTCGGCATGGGGCGGCCGGTCGGGGCCGAGCCGCCCGATCTCACGGCCGGCGAGGCCCCGACCAATTCGGTGACGACCAACCTGGGCCCCACAGGCCTGCGCGGCTGGGTGTATCATCCGCGGGTGGGGGGCGGCCCCGACACCTCGGCCAGCCGCCAGATCCTGGTCACCTCCGTGGCAGCGGGCTCGCCGGCCGCGGGCATCATGGCGCCGAACGACGTGATCCTCGGCGCCGACGGCACCGGCGCCGACCCGGCGCCGTTCTCCTCGGATGCCCGCCGCAGCTTCGCGCAGGCCATCGCCGATGCCGAGGCGCGCGACCCTGCCACGCTGAAAGTGCTGCGCTGGCGCAACGGGACGACCACGACGCAGACCCTGACCCTGCGGCACCTCGGGACCTATTCGGCCACCGCGCCCTACCACTGCGCGAAGTCCGCGCAGATCCTCGCCGAGGGGCTCGATTACGCGTACCAGCATGAGCTCACGAATACAGGGGGCAACTACCGCCACAAGTTCAACTTCATCGCGCTGCTGCTTTCCGACAACCCCGACCATCGGGCGCGGGTCCGGACCGTGGCCCGCGGCCTCGTTCCGAACGCGGCGACGCGGGCGCAGATGATGGCCGACGAGCCCGATACGAATTCGATGATCACCTGGGAGCGCGGCTACGTCCTGATCCTGCTTGCGGAATACTACCTGGTCACCGGCGACGATCAGGTGCTGCCCGGTATCGAGGCCTACGCGGTCAACATCGCCAAGAACCAGAGTCATTACGGAACGGTCGGCCACCGGTACGCGGACTGGAACCCGGACGGCAGCCCGAACGGCCCGACGGGCGGAGTTTACGGGGCCGTCAATCAGACCGCCCTGACCTGTTTCCTGGGCCTGGTGCTGGCGGTTGAGTGCGGGTTGACCAACCCTGAACTGGCGCCGGCGATCGCGCGAGCGAGCACGTTCTTCGGCTCCTACAGCGGCAAGTCCCGCATCCCCTACGGCGAGCATGCGCCGGGCGGCGCGTCGCACGAGAACAACGGCACGAGCGGCTCGGCCGCGCTGGCGCTTTCGCGCGTTCCCGGCCGATCCGGGGAGAGCCGGTTCTTCGCCCGGATGGCCACCGCCGGCGCCGAGGATCGCGAAGGCGGCCATACGGGCACCTGGTGGAACTATCTCTGGGCGCCGCTCGGCGCGAACGTCGGCGGCGAGGCGGCCGCCGCGGCGCACTTCAGCCAGATCGCGTGGCACCTGGACCTGGCCCGCACCTGGCAGGGCGGTTTCGTCTACGACTGCCTCAACGGCGAAGGACCGGATAGCGGCAGCACCTATCACGACTTCCGGATGCTCACGCCCGCGCTCCTGACCTACGGCCTGCCGTTGCGCAGGCTCCACATCGCCGGCGCGAACCAGAACGAGGACGTCCACCTGGACTCCGCGGAAATCGCGTCGGCGGTGGCCGCGATCGAGTACGACGCGGCGGCGAGGACGATGGTCGACCTCTTCGATGACCTCGCAAGCTGGTCCCCCAAGGTGCGCGCACAGGCCGCCATCGAGATTGCGGCGCGCGGAGTGACCCCGGCAGAGCTGGACAGCCTGCACGCGATCGCCTCCGATACGACACTCGCGGCGGGGCCCCGCGTGGGCGCCTGCGAGGCCCTCCGGCGGATCCGCAACAATTCGTCCGCTCCCGTCCTGGCGGCCCTGCTGACCGACGCCGACGCCTTCGTGCGCTTCAGCGCCACCGAGGCCCTGCGGCACCTCCACGACGATGCGCGTCAGACCGTGGTGGACACGATCCTGGATGCGGCCGTATCGACCGCCAGGCCCGCGTTTCCCCTCGACGAGCAGGACCCCCTGCAATTCGCGCACGGCAACCTGGGCATGCTGCTCTTCTACCACTGGAGCGCCTACGGCCCCCGGGGCATCCTCTGGAATCGATGGAATACGCTGGAGAGCCAGGGGCTCATCGACCGCGAGAGGCTCTACCCGGCGATCCGGGCCATCGCCGCGACGCCGGTGGGCCTGTACCGCAGCACGCTGAACAAGATGTACGACGATCGGCTGACGCAGGCCGATTTCCTCGCGGTATCCGGCGCGGCCATCGATGCGGTACGGTTCCGAAGCCCGGCCGACCGGATGTTCAGCGGCGGCGTCCGCGAGGGCGGGGTCCGGACCATGCTGAAGCACGGCATTGCCGAGGGGGTTCCGAGCTGCATGGACTATCTCGCGGACGAAGTGGGCGGCCGGCGCAGAACCCCGATCGAGCAGCTCGGCGATTTCGGCGGCTCGGTCCACACGGTTGTCCCGGACCCCGGCGCGGTGCCGTTCCTGGAGTCCTACCTGGACGACTGGGAAGTGGGCGACGACGCCCAGGCCGCGCTCGACCGGATTGCGGCCGACACGGATCCGGCGACGCTGGTACCGCTGAAGCGCATCGACGCGGTCGCGGCCGACGATCCGCTTCTCGCGGCGCCGGCCAACGCCACGGTGCTGCGCGTGAGCGCCGCCGACCACGCCCGCGGCGACAGCACGTTCACCTGGCGCCTGCTGGAAGGCCCGGGCGCGGCGACCTTCATCCCCAACGGCCCGGTCACGTTCAGCGCCGACGGCGTGGAATCCGAGGCGGACTTCACGGTCCAGGTCGATGCCGCTCCCGGCCTGTACCGGTTCGAGGTCACCATGTCCGACTCGCGCGGCCTGACGGAGGTCACGGAAACGGTTTCGGTCCAGTTCCCGCAGCCCCCCGACACCCCGCCCGCCCCGGCGGCCGGCGGCGACATCGTCTTCACCGCGGACGGTCACTTCGTGCATTACTTCACCGAAGGCGGAGACCCGGCGTTTGAAGTGCTGGGCGACCGCGCCCTCACGGTGGACGTGCTGGTCGTCGGCGGGGGCGGCGGCGGCGGGAGCGCCACCGCGTTCGGCATGGCCGGCGCGGGCGGCGGCGGGGGCGGCGGCGTGGTCCACCGGACAGGGATCGAGGTCGCGGGCTCGGTCTCCGTCACAGTGGGCGGCGGCGGCGCCGGCGGAGGGACAGGGAACAGTTCCGGAAGCGATGGCGAAGACTCCCGGTTCGGCGCCCTGACGGCGTTGGGCGGCGGCGGCGGCGCGGGCGGCAACAGGGCGGGTCTGGACGGCGGTTCCGGCGGCGGCGGTCGAGGGCACCCGGGCGGCGCCGGCCTTCAGACCGGTTCCGCCTCGGGCGGGTTCGGCCACGACGGCGCCGCATGGACCGCCGCCGCTCACGATGGCGCGGGCGGCGGCGGCGGCGCGGGCGGCGCCGCCCCGGCGCTTGTGGACGCGAAGGTGGGCGGTCCCGGCGGCGTCGGACGGGTCTTCGACATCGGCGGCAGCCCCACGGCCTACGCGGGCGGCGGGGGTGGCGGCGGCGCCCAGAGCAGCGCGTTCGGAACCGGGGGCGACGGCGGCGGCGGTGACGGGGGTAACGACGGGACCGCGCCCACCGCCGGAGCGCAGCATACGGGCGGGGGCGGGGGCGGCGGGAACAATAACCGCGTGGGCGCGCGCGGGGGTTCGGGGATCGTCCTCGTGCGCTATCGGGCGCCGACGGTCGGCGTGGGGACCGCCACGCCGGGCGCGGCCATCGAGATGGATGCCGGCCGGGCCGGCGGCAGCCCCGACAGGTGGGCAAACATCGCGCGGAGTCCGGCGGACATCGAGGGCCGGCTCGATACCGCGAACGGCGTTGCCCTCTACACCGTGCAGAGCGCGCATCCCGGGATCACGGCGGCCTACGAGTTCCCGGGCGGCGGATTCGGGAGCCGCGGCGCGCGGTTCGTCCGCCCGAGCACCGGCGGGGACGTGAGCTTCCAGAACCTCGACTGGCACACCCGCCCGGTCAGCCTCGAGATCTGGTTCCGGCCGGCGCCCTCGTCGGTCTCGCCGCCCAACGGCCAGATCCTCTTCGAGACCGGCGGATTCACCGGTCTCGGCATCTTCTACCGGGACGGCGAGGTCGAGGTGGCCTCGCGCCACGCCGGCGTCGCCTACACGATCGCCCACGACGTCTCCGACCTGGTCGAGGACTTCATCCAGGTCGTCGTGACCTATCGCCCGGACGGTGCGGACAACCTGGCGATCTTCGTCAACGGCGCACACGTCGCAACCATCTCCGGCGCCAACGACTCCTGGTGCGGCGGCGACGCCGCGGCCCTGGCACAGCGCGGCGGCAGCAACACCGGCGGGCGCGGCGGGGGCGACGCGGACACCGTGAGCTTCGAGGGCCGGATCGCCCTCTTCCGGGCCTACCCCGACCGCCTCCTCTCGCCGGCGGAGGCGGCCAGGAACTACTGGGCCGTCGCCGCGCCGGAGCCGGCCCGGATCGCCACGCCGCTGGACCCTGACGGGCCGGCCTTCGGGTACACCCGCCTCGATCCGCGCCTGACCGGCGACGCCCATCGGGTCTGGTTCTCGACCAACCTGAAGGACTGGTTCGTGGACGAGGACGCCGTGCAGGAGGTGCTCGACATCACCGGCGACCATGTCCAGGCTATACAGGTCACGCTTTCGGATACCCTGCGCGACCATGACGTCCTTTTCGTCCGGGTCGAGACGGTTCCGGGCGGAGGGGTTGAATAGCTATCCAGCGAGGGTGCCATGCACATAATCCGATCTCATCGTTCGAGTTCTGGTCCTGTCCTTTTTCGTCAACGGCGGGTTCTTGTCAGTGTTGCTCTTTCCATGGCGCTTTGGGTGGCGCGGGGGACCGAGGCCATGGCCGGTCCGGCGGCCGAGGACTTTTCGGGGCCCGGGATGTTCAACAGGGCGCCGGATGCCGGAACCGAAATGGACTTGGGGCAGATTGGCGCGACCGGCATCCAGGCACGCATCTACAGGGGCTTGAAGGTCACCGTTGAGGGGACCGAGCCGGGAACCCCGGCGGCCGGCCGGTTCGAGAAGGGCGAGGTCATCCTGGGCGTCAACGGCACGACGCTCGAGGGGAAGAATCCGCTGGTGGTCCTGGGCGCCGCATTGACCGAAGCGGAAGCCGGAGACGGCGTCCTAACCTTCGAAGTCTCGAGTCCGGATGACGAAGCCACCCGGGAAGTCACCGTCCGAATTCCCGTGCTGGGCGCCTACAGCCCGACGTTCCCGCTCGACTGCCGGAAGTCCGACGCGATCGTCCGGCGGGCGGCCGATTTCTACGCGCGCCCCGACCGGTTGAAGGAACATCACCTGTTGAACGCCTATGCCTGCCTGTTCCTGCTCTCGACCGGTGACGACCGGTACGTCCCGAGGGTGCGGGAGTATTTCGCCCAGTTTCTGAACGAGGACGGAACCGCCAAAAACGTCGGCGACAATTCCTGGCACAACGGCCCCAACGGCGTGGCCTGCGCCGAGTACTACCTGCGCACGGGCGACCGCTCGGTGCTGCCGCTCTTGCAGCATTACGTCGACGACGCCCGTGACCGTCAGCGCTACGGCGTGGGATGGGGGCACTGGGGCGCCGCCGCCAATCCCGCGTACGAGGCCGGCGGCGGCATGCAGCATGCCGCGGGCACGCCGATCCTGCTGACGCTGCTCCTGGGCAAGGTCTGCGGTGTGGACGTGGACGAGGACACCCTCATCGGCGCGCTCCGGCACTGGTACCGGTTTGTCGGCCACGGCGGCAGTCCCGTCGCCGATCAGCGGTATTGGCTCGATTTCTACTGCTGCGGTCGCGACGGTTGGACCGCCGCGGTCATGAACGTGGCGACCCGGTCGCGGGGCGACGTCACGATCTATCGAGAGGCAAGAGCGCTGCTGACCCGGCAGGCGATCACCACCTGGACGTACAGCTTCTGGGATCTCTGGGGCCAGTGGATTGCCGGCGGATTCGCGCCGGATGTCGACGCCGGCCTGTACCATCGGACGATGCGGCGCGCCGGCTGGCTGTTCGATCTCGGCCGGCAGGCCTCGGGCGGGTTCTGGGTGCAACCCGGGCACCACTCCCTCGAAGGCATGGGGTCGGGCGTCGTCCTTGCGCTGGCCTATACCGCCCCGCGGAAGACGTTGCAGATCACCGGCGCGCCGCCCTCTCCGCACGCCGTGGAGTTCTCTCTGCCGGCGCGGCTCTGGGGCAACGAGGCGGACCTGGCGTTCCTCGACGCCCGGCACCATCCGGATTTCCACCGGTACGGCGAAGAGGAGGAGTTCTACGTCCCCTTCCGCAGGACACCGCTGCCCCACGGACTCCGATACGCGCCGGACCAGTTCCGGGATGTGCCGCTCGAGGCCCTGCGGAAGTACGTCCGGCATTATCATTACGTCATTCGGGCCGGCGCGGCCAAAGTGATGGCCATGAACGGGCATGTCGAAGAACTCGAGCAGTTGTTGAACGATCCCGACCCGCGCCTGCGCCGCGCGGCGCTGGACGGGATCAACGACTGTCGCCCGTGGTTCGAAGGCAGCCCGGTGTTCCGGTATCCCTTGCCCCCCGAAGAGTTTACCCCGGCCATGAATGCGGCCATCACGAGAATGCTGGCCGACCCCGACGAGGCCTGGTTCGTGGTGGAAGGGGCGCTGATGGCGCTGTACCACGCGCCGGTCGAGCTCATCGAGCAGAACGTCCCCCGCATCCTTGCCTGGAGAGACCACGAGGAATGGTGGCTGCGCGATGCGGCGTTCCACGCCCTGATGGGGTTCCGGGACAACGAGGAGTTGTTCGTCCGTCACCTGCCGCACCTCATCGACATCCTGATCAATGAGTATCCGTACAATCCGCGCGTCCGCATGAACAATCTGCTCGTGGAGTCCCTGCGAAAGGCCGAGCCGGGCAGCGAGGTCCACCGGATGATCGCGGCCGGCCTGTCGCGCGCCGTCCGGGAGAGTGAAGTGCTTCCGGATATCAGAAGATACAACCGGTCCAACGACGGGCTGACCAATATCCGCGAAGCGCTCCAGGCGGGGCTCGAAAACGTTCCGGAATTGGCCCCGGAGATGGCCGGTTCGATCGTGGCCGCGGGGCTTCTCCCGCGCATGGACGACGGGAACCTGATGGAAGTGACGGGCCGGTTGCTCGAATCGCTCGACCGGGCGCCCGGACCGGAAAAGCAACAGTTGGCCGATATCCTGTTCGACGTCTATCGGCCCGAACTGGCGTCCCGTTTCGATTCCGTCGCAAGCGATCGAGGCCGCATGAACAGGGCCATCAACCAGTTGCTTCATCTGGCGCGTCTCAAAGAGGATGTCACCGGCTGGCAGCCCCTGGGCGCGCCCGCGCCGACGGAGCGGGTCTGGCGCTATCGCTCGTTCGATCCGATGACGGAGGAGGAGCGGCTGCATCCCCGGATTCCACCTCCGAACCGGTTACGGGAGGTCACGCTTTCGGCGGATATGCAGGGGTGGCAACAGCCGGACTACGACGACGGCGGGTGGAACAGCGGCAAGGCCCCGATCGGAACGGGCCTCTTCAAGCCCCACGGGCACAGCCACGCGCCGCGCGATTTCTTTTTCCAGAACAACTCCGACTGGGGCTCGGGCGAGTTCCTCGCGATGCGCACGACGTTCGAGCTGACGGGCGAGGATCTGGCCAAAGACTTCTACCGCATTCGAATCCTCACGCCGCAGGGCTTTCATCTGTATCTGAACGGCCAGCGGATCCACTCCTATTTCTGGTTCTATAATACCCCGGAATACAACGAGATCATACTGGACGCCAGGCACGTCCGGCATTTCCAGCCAGGGCGGAACACCCTGGCGGTGCACGGCCTGGTGCGCTACGAGCAGGATCGCCAAACGGGCGAGTATTCGCCCATCGGGCAGATGGACGTGTTCTTCGAGGCGCTGGATAAAAAGGATCTGGGGTTGTAAACAAAGAGAGACCGATATGACACGACATCTGGGAACAGCCTTGTGCGCGGCGCTGATCGGCATCGTCGCGGCGGACGCCGCGCCCGTGCGGTTCGCGCGGCATTTCACCGACGCCATGGTGTTGCAGCGGGAGCAGGCGGTGACGATTCGCGGCATCGCCGACGCGGGCGCGACGGTCGTCGTGCGTTTCGGCGACCAGGAACATCGCGCCGAGACGGATGCGGCGGGGGTCTGGCAGGTGACGCTCGACCCGATGCCGGCGGAGGCCGAAGGCCGGGACCTGACCGGCCGGGTCGCCGGCGCCGGCGCGGATGCGGCGGTTCTGCGTAACGTGGTCGTCGGCGATGTATTCCTGGTGGCCCGCCAGACGTCGATCGACCTCTCGCTGGGGCGCGACGAGGCCGGGCGCGCGATCGCCGCGGCGCACCGCCGCGACCCGCAATTCCGCGCCATCGCCATCCGGACGGTTCCCGCGGCGGAACCGCGGGACGACCTGGCGGAGGATGCGACCGCAGGCTGGGCCGTCGTGGACCCGGCGACGGCGCGGACCCTCAGCGGCGCCGCTTATCGGCTGGGCGCGAGCCTGGTCGAGGCGGTCGGCGTTCCCATCGGGATCGTGGACGTGAACCTGGGGCCGCATTTCCCGATCGGCTGGTTGAGCCGGGAAGCGCTGCTCCGGACCCGCGAGTTTCTGGATCAGGACATCCCCGAGAACATCAGCGTCGAGCGCCATACGCTGAGCCGGGAGGAACAGCGGCGCGAGTTCCTGAGCGGCGCGACACAGGCCGTCATGGACGAGCGTCGCGAGGCGGCGATCGTGCAGGCCAGGCGCTTCGGACAGCCGGAACCCGCGCGAATCCTCGCGGAGGATCCCGTCGAGAGCCCGCTCTATCCGGCCGCTGGCTATAACGCGGTGCTCCATCCCCTGCGCGGGCTGTCGTTGCGGGCCGTATTGCTGCAGCTCGGCAACGCTTACCCGTACCTGGTGTATCAGCGCCTGGTGCGCGAGGACACGATCCTCGACCGCGCGAAGCTGGGCCGGGCCTGGAAGGACGACTACGATACGCGCAAGCTGTGCCTCTATCTCGAACCGGTCACCGCGCCGCGGCTCGTGCCCGAGTGGCGTCGGGCGCTGGGCGCTCCTGACCTTCCCGTGGGCCTGATCGCCCCGCCGGGCTCGGCGCTGGCGACGGCGGCGGCACATCGCCGCGAGATGCGCGAATTGCAGCGCCGGGTGGCCGAGGCGCACGACGGCGTCGGGTTGATCCTGCCGGGGATGGAGGCCATTCCCTTCAGCGCGCAGCCGGCCGACGAGGCCCTGCTGGCGGAGCGCGGCCTGCAGTGGATCCTGGGCGCGGTGTACCGTCAGGACGGGGTCATCCCCGGCGGTCCGCGTTTCGACCGCCTCGAGACGCAGTACGCCACGGCGCAGATCTTCTTCCATCCCGGCACCGCGGAGGGGCTGGACGCCCTGCCGGGCGGGCTGGCCCTCTTCGAAGCGGCCGGCGTCGACGGCGCGTTCAGCCCCGCGCATGCGCGGATCGACGGCGAGACCGTCCGGCTTGAAAGCGACACGGTCAACCGGATCGTTCATGTCCGCTACAACTGGCGCGAAAACCCCGCTCCCGGCCTGGTCAATCGGGCCGGCCTGCCGGCGCCGGCGTTTCGCACCGATGCGCACCGCTACCCGCGGACGATCAATCACACCGAAGACAACCTGCCGGCGGAGTATTCCACGCCCGCCAGCGAGTGGGCCGATGGCGATGTCGCCATCATCAGCGGCTCCCTGGCCGCGCGCAACTGGTCCAACGGCGATGGATGGCTGGGCGCCACCGGCCTCCGGGTCGGACCGTTCGGCCCCAACATGAGCGTCCTGCAGGTCCTCCCGGGATCCCCGGCGGAAGGGCACATCCTGCCCGGCGACCTGATCTACGAGGTGAACGGGACGCTGCTGGGGAAAGACCCGCTGCGGACCGTCTCCCATGCACTGACCCACGCCGAGAGCACGGCCGGCGGTGGAACGATCCGCTTCGGACTCCGGCGCGCGGGCCGCAACCGGACGGTCGCCCTGCAGCTCGAGGTGCTGGGCGACTACAGCCCCACCGCGCCCTACGACTGCCCCAAGACCGACCGGATCGTGGCCAATCTCGAAGCGTTTCTCGCCGAGCGCGACGGCGATCTTCCCAACAGGGGCGGACCGGGCGGGTTCCTGGGTTCCGACACGCTGTTCCTCCTGGCGGCCGGGACTCCGGAATACCAGGGACTGGTTCGACGCGTGATCTATGCCCGGATGGCCGCGACGGATATCGAAACCCCGATCGACCCCATGCAGCCCAACCATCCGCAGAGCTGGTTCCTCGGCGCGAACGCGCTGCTGGCGGCCGAGTACTTCCTGGCGACGGGAGACCGCAACGTGCTGCCGCACCTGAAGTGGTGGTGCGACTACCTCGCCATGACCCAGGTCAAGGACGAGGCCGAGACCATCGCCGGCCCCCCGGCCCTGCCGGGACAGGCGGGCGGCTGGCGGCACAACTGGCATGGCGGTCAGACCTACGGCCTGCTGCCCGCCATCGGCCTGCCGGCCATGCTGGGCCTCCACCTGGCCCGGGAAGCCGGGGTGGAGACCGACCGGGAGGCCTTCTGGCGGGGGCTGAACTTCCTGCGCCACAACGGCGTCGAAGTGGGCTCCGTCTTCTACGGGTGGTCCACGGAGCCGGTCACCCGGCCCCGGCCCATCGACCCGGCCGACCTGCGGGAGGGCCTGCTCTTCTCCAACAACGGCGCGATCTCGATGGCGGCGATCCTGTTCAACCTGATCGACGAGCCGCGCACGGCCCATCTCTGTTCGCTGATTTCCACCCACGCCTTCAACAACACGCACAACGCGCATGGCGGAAATTTCTGGTCCAACTACTGGACCCCGCTCGGCGCGAATGTGCACGGAAGGGATGCCTTCATCCATTTCATGCAGGGCCATCGCTGGTACCGCGAATTGAACCGGCTGCATAATCACAGCTACTACCAGGGCGACACCGCCAGGATCGGCGCCGGACAGATGCTGGCGCTGGTGGTCCCCCGCCAGCGGCTGCGTATCCTGGGCGCGCCGGAGTCGGTCTTCGGCGCGAACCCGGCGGAGGCGCTCCGGCCGGCCCTCGAGTCGTACGACCGCCGTGACTACGCCGGTTCCGAGCAGCTCGTCGACGCCCTGCTGGCATCCGGAACGCTTCCGGCGACCGAACGCGCCCAAGCGGAGCAGCTCCGGCGCGCGGCGCGCGACCTCCAGGCGAGCATCGCGTCCGATCTGGACCGGGTCGAAGCCCGGGTGGCCGCGGGCAAGCTCTACGAGGCCGGCCTCGACCTGCCCCAGCTCCAGGGCGTCGTCGCGCCCGGCAACCCCCGGCTCGAGGCCATCCAGCGGGCGCTGGCCGATCCCAACGCCGGCCCGGCCATCGCGGCGGACCGACGGCGCTACGAGGCCCGCCGGCGCGTCCTGCGTTTCACCGCGGAGCCCCCTGACCCCGATGCGGACGAAGAGGAACGCTGGCGTCCGCTGCTGACCGAAGTCGCGCTCCGGGGCGACACCCACGCGCCGGACAAGACGGCGCCCGGAGAGGCCACCGTGTGGCGGCTGCGGGTAATCGAGGGCCTGTCGCAGGCGCCCGACGGCTGGTTCGAGCCCGAGTTCGACGACCGCGACTGGCTCGCGACCGAGCTGCCCATTTCCTGGCATCTCAACCACACCGCCCTGGCCCGGGCCACGTTCGAGGTCGAGGACCGGGAGGCATTGGACGCGCTGCGCCTGCGGATGTGGGTCTTCCGGCAGCAGGATATCGAGGTCTACCTCAATGGCACGCTCGTCGCCCGGATCAACCAGGCCTCGAACAACCAGTGGCTGAACAGCCCGCTGACCGACGGCGCGCTGCGCGCGCTGCGCAACGGCCCGAACACCATCGCCGTCACCACGCGCAACAACTGGCGGTGGGGCACCTACTTCCGGCACTACGAGACGGCCTTCGACAGCAGCGTGCTCAACGGCGGCGTCTCCGTGCTGCTCGACGCCCGTAGCGCGAACGCCGGGCCCTGACTACCGGCGCCCCCCCCGACCAAAAGGCCTTTCAAGCTTCCGAAGAGTCGGACGGGTCGGACTTGTCTGACTTGTCTGACTTTTCCGACCCGTCCGACCTGTCCGACTCGTCCGACTTGCCCGACTCCCCCGCCCTCCCCTCCTCCATCGGCAGGATGCCCCTGCATTTCGGGTAGGCCGAGCAGCCCCAGAAGGACTCGCCGGCGTGGGGGCCGCTCCGAGCCTTGCGTGCACGCATGGGCTTTCCGCAGGACGGGCAGGCGGGGGCGGTCCTTCCGGACGCCGCTTCGCGCGCCGCCACCCGCGTGGCGTAGAGGTTCTCGGTGAACCCGCCCTTCTCGGCGAAGTCCCTGGCCTGCCGCTCCATCAGGCGGCGCAGCAGGTACGCCGCCTGGTGCGTGGCGCAGAGCATGGCGTTGGCGGCAAGCTCCGGCTCGGCCTTGCCGGCGAACGCCGCCAGCCCGGCCAGGCCCGTCAGGCGGATCGTTCCGGGCCGGGCGGGCGGCAGTTCCGGCGCGACGTCGTCCCTGAGCCGCTTGCGCATCGCCAGCGCCTCGGGCGAGTTCTTCGGCCAGACACGCAGGCCCCGGTGCATGAGGAAGCTCTTGTAGTCCCGGATGAGTTCGTCGTTGAGACTGGTCCGCGCGACATTGGTGAGCTTGAGCTCGGACTTCCGCGAGGTCGCCGCCGCTCCGCTGCCCTCGCTGATATTGCGCACGCCGCTGCGCGCCGCCTGCACCATCTGGTCGTGCGTGCGCGAGTTCCGTGGGACGAACCGATCGCAGAACACCACCGTGGCATCGTACACTGCCTCCGCCACGGCATAGGCGCGCAAATGCTCGTAGCCGCCATGCGGCAACAGCGGGCTCTCGCTCATGCGACCTCCTGGACGGTTGCCTGGCCTCTGCCCTTCGGACAGGTCTGACGAGTCGGACGTGTCTGACGTGTCTGACCCGTCGGACCTGTCCGACTCGTCCGACTCGTCCGACATCCCTTCACAAAAGGCACCCTCCCCGCACACTCCTCAGCCTGCCAATCCCCACCCCCGTCGTCAAGGGCCTGGCGCTTCCCTTCTGCGCTTCCTTCTTCTCATTTCCCTCCCGGAGGGGTACACTCGACCGATCGTTTTCCTTTGGAGACCGCACATGAGAGTAACCTGGCAAGGTTTGTCCCCGGCGGCAGTAGCCCTTACGCTCGCGCTGGCGGGCTGGCGCGGCGCGCCGGCGTTCGCGGGCAACGCCGACGCGGCGATCGCGGCGGCGCTGGCGAAGGTCTCCGCGCAATCCCCCCGGGAGTATCCGGAAATCGTGACGCCCCTGCCCGAAGCCGCCGCGATGGCTGACATGCCCACGGCGCGGGTTCTGGCCCTGCTGGGGTACTGGAATCCCGCGATGCGGTCCCGCGCGGCGGCGGAGCTGGGACAGCGGGGGGATGACGTGATCCCGCTGCTGAGGCAGGCCCTCGCCTCCGAGTCTCCCGAACGCCGCGCCGGGGCGCTCGACGCCTTTCACCGGATGATCCGGCATCGGGCCCGTCACTGGCAGGAGTTCCGTCCGGAGGAGACGAATCACCGGGTTGCGCAGGATAGCATCCGCCGGGAGTTCGCCGACCTGCTGCTCGATCCCGTGCTCGGGCTCACGCGCGATCCCGAATGGCGCGTACGCCGCGAGGCGTTGTCGGTGATCGGCGAACTCGGCGTTCGGAACCGCCAGGTCTCCCTTGCGGTACTCGAACGGAGCGTGGACGAGGACGAGTATATCGCCGATTTCGCGTCGCGGGTCCTCCACCGGAATGTCGGGCTCTCGGATCTCGAGCCCGAGGTGGTGCTGCCGTTCCTGCGCCAGGCGTTCCAGAATCCCCTGCCCCGTGGAAAAGGCCACCTCATGGCGCTGATCGCGGAGTCCGGGACGTCGTTCCATCGCGCGCTCATCCCGGAGATGCTGGCCCACCTGGACTGGCAGCCCGATCGGGATACCATGTTCGGCGCCGGTGGCCAGGCGGAGGCCGTGCGGCTGTTGACCGAACTCCGCGTTGAAGAACTGGTTCCGCGACTGCCCGCGCTGATGGACAAGCCCATGCGCGGCCCGGGCCTGTTCGATCCCTCGGTCGCCTCGATCCAGGCCTTCGGCCCGGAGGCGCGCCCGATCCTGCCGGATCTGCGGGAGCGGATCGCAGGCAAAGAAGCGGAGCTGGAGGCGCTCGCCGGCCGCGACGACCGGCGCTCGCGCCAGCGCGCGGAGCAGCTCCAGAACCGGCTGGAAGCCCTCGGAAAGGCGGTGTCCCATGTGGAGCCCTGATCGCGGAATCGGCGTAGCGCTCGTTGCGATGGCGGCGGCCGCCGTGGTCCACGCCGGCGAACCCTACTTCAGCCGGCTCGACAGGCATCAGACCCCGGTCCCCTATCCGGGTATCCGCGTCTGGTACATCAATCAGAACCTGGGGCCGACCGGGGCCAGGGGCTGGATCCACGGCAAGGATCCGTCCGCGTCGAATACGGCCGAGAGCCGCGAGATTCTTGTCCGGTCCGTGGAGGAGGGATCGCCGGCGGACGGCATCCTGCAGCCCTACGACATCATCCTCGGCGTTTCCAACGCGCCCGGGGCGGCTCCCGAGCGTTTCTCGTGGGATGCGCGCCTCGAACTCGCCCGGGCGATCACCCTGGCCGAGAGCGACGCCGGCCGCGGCGAACTCCCGTTGCTGCGCTGGCGGGACGGCGAAGCGGAGGTCGTGACGCTGCGGCTCCCCGTGCTGGGCGACTACGCGCCCACGGCGCCGTTCGACTGTCCCAAGACGCAGCGGATCGTGCAGCAGGCCGCCGCCCACGTGGCCGCGCACACCCCGGCCGCGGGCGATAACGGAATGACCGGCGCGATCAACGGCCTGCTCCTGCTCGCCACCGGAGAGGAGCGGTACCTCGACCACGTCCGGCGCACCGCCGTCCGCCTGGCCACGGAACCGTTCTCTGACGGCGGCCACAACACCTGGCGCTGGGGCTATGTGAACCTCTTCCTGACCGAATACGTCCTGGCGACGGGCGACGCCCGTGTGCTGCCCCGGATCGAAGAGTACAGCCGCCGGCTGGCCGAAGGGCAGTGCAACCCGGGAACCTGGGGGCACCGTTCGGTGGAAGGCCGGATTCCTCCGGGCTACGGCTCGATGAACCAGGCCGGACTGGTGGCCTTCATGTCGCTGGTCACGGCACGACAGATCGGTGTGCCCTTCGACCACATGGCCATTGCGCACTCGATCGCATTTTACGGCAGCTACGCGGGACGGGGCAGCATCCCTTACGGCGATCACCCGCCGGGGGACTGCGCCTCCGACAACGGCAAGAACGGGAGCGCCGCGGTCGTGTTCCGCCTCCTCGGCGCCGAACCGGCCGCGCAGTGGTTTGCGCAGCTCTGCGCCAGCGCGAATCTCGCGGCGTTCGAGGGCGGACACACCGGCAATTATTTCAATCAGTTCTGGACCCCCATCGGGGCGTCGCTCGCCGGCCGGGCCAACCAACAGCGTTTCTGGTCGCGCTTCCATCACTACCGGGACCTCGCCCGGCGCTGGGATGGGACCTTCATCACCCAGCCGCTGCCGCACCATAGGGAGGGCTGTCTCGGCTACTCCAGTTACATCCAGCGGGGCCCGGACTGGTCGACCAGCGCCTTCGCCCTGAGCTACCTGGGCGGCACCGATGCGCTGGCGATGCTCGGTCGCCGGCGCAGCGCCTTCGCGGCCGACGCGCCCGACGCGCTCCGCCCGGCGCTCGATCTTTACCGGCAGAAGCGTTTCGCGGATGCCGGGCAGGCAGCCCGGGCCCTCGCGGGCGCCAGCGATCCCGCGGTCCGGGAACTGGCCGGCCAGTTGGAGCGGGCCGCCGCCCGGAACCTTCGGAGCTTGGAGCTGACCCTCGAGGATATGCGGCAGCGACTGGACGAGGGCGATCTCTTCCTCGTCCAGCAGCAACTGCGCGCCCTCGAGTCGATCGTCGACCCGGCGGATCCGCGCCTGGCCGCCTTCCACGCCGCCGTCAACGACCCCACCCATGCTGACACGATCCGGCAGGGCGAGCAGTACCATTCATTGGTCACGGGACACCTCCTGCTGGGCCGACGGGGTTTCGAGTACTTCGCGCCCCAACCCCAACCGGGGGAGAATACGCGGGTGCGGAACACGCTGACCGCCCTGGCACGGAACGGCGACGGGTTCTACGGGAGACGGGCGGCTGCCTTACTGGCCGAACGTCCGCCGGTCGAGGTGCAGGAGGTCGGGCTGGTCGACAACCTCGTGGCGGATCAGCCGCGGGTCGAGGCGTCGTTCAACCTTGCCGAACCCGATAAGGTCAGGGAGCTGGTGCTGACGTGGGATGTCAACGTGGGCGGCGGCATGCGGGTGCTTCTCAACGGAACCACGATCATGGACGTCAGCATCGATCCCGGTCCCTGGCGGACCGCGCGTAACACCCCCATTCCGCTCAAGCCCATTACGCGCGAACTGCTCCGGCCGGGCGAGAACGTGCTGACCGTCGAGCTCCATCCCGACCGCCAGGTAACCGAGGCCTCCTGCTCGCTGGAGGCCTGGCTGACGCCGTAGACGATGCCGGACTTCGATCGCCGGCGCCATCCCAGAGGAAAGGAACCCCGCCATGAAGAACGTGTTCGTTTGCGGCTTGTTCTGTTTTGCCCTGGCCGCGACCGTACGGGCCGGACCGCTGAAGGTCTATATCCTCGCCGGCCAGTCCAACATGCAGGGGACGGCCGCGGTGCGGACCTTCCCGCACATCGGCATGGATCCCGAGACGGCGCCACTCCTCGCCCGGATGCTGGACGCCGAGGGCGAGCCGCGGGTGATCGAGCAGGTCCGCATCACCTACCTCTCCGAAGACCGGAGCGGGAATCCCGTGGAACGGCACGGCCCGCTGACCACGGGGTTCGGCGTCCGGGACGACACGATCGGCCCCGAATTCATGTTCGGGATCCACATGCATGAGTCTCTCAACGAGCCGATCCTGCTGATCAAGACCGCCTGGGGCGGCAAGTCGCTCGCCCAGGACTTCCGTCCGCCGAGCGGCGCCACGGAGGAGTTCCCGACGGGCGAGTACTACCGGCGGATGATGGCGCACGTCCGGCAGGTGCTGGCCGACCCGGGCCGGTACCACCCGGCCTATAACCCGGACGACGGAGTCGAGATCGCCGGCTTCGTCTGGTTCCAGGGGTGGAACGACATGACAAACCGCGGCACCTATCCGGAGCGCGACCGGCCCGGCGGCTACGCGCTGTATACGCAACTTCTCGCGCACCTGATCCGCGATGTCCGCGCGGAGCTCAACACGCCGGACTTGCGCTTTGTCATTGGCGTGCTCGGCGTCGGCGGCCCGACGGAACTGTACGACAACCCGCGCTTCCGGGGCATTCACCAGAACTTTCGCGATGCCATGGCAGCTCCGGCCGACATGGACGAATTCGGCGACACGGTGGTTGCCGTTTTGACGGAGCGGTTCTGGGATCACCAGCTCGAAGCCGCCGTGGCGAAGCGCGACGATCGTACGCCCGAAGAAGAGGAAATCGCCCAGGGCGCCTCGAACCAGGGCTTCCACTATCTAGGCAGCGGCAAGATGTTCGCCCAGTTCGGCAAGGCCTTCGCCGAAGCCATGCTGGGGCGATAATCATGATCGTCGCCCGCTATCGTCGCCCGAAAAGAAACCGTAAAAGAAACAGGAAAGAGAACGTAGCGAGCGTCAGCCCCGGCAGCTCGGCCGACGAGAGGGGCCGACGAGTCAGCCTAGAAAGAGCAGAGATCAACCACGGATGAACACGGATTCGCACGGATACTGAGGCGTCCTGTACGCGTAGACTCCATTGTATTCAGCGCCGTTTTTCACCCAATGGGTGCACGCCGTATCCGACGCAAGAAGTTCAGCATCAGTGTTTATCCGTGTTCATCCGTGGTTCGACGGATCCGTATACGGTCAGGACTCCCATCGTCCGCCGCACGTTCAAGCGAAAAGGAAGCAACGTATGAACGCCTTCAAATCCCCCGCATCGAGAATCTCCGCCGGCCTCGCCCTCGGACTGCTGCTGGCGGCCACGTCGGCCGCGACGGAATTGCGGCTGCACCGCGCCTTCACCGATCACATGGTGATCCAGCGCGACAGGCCGGTGGCGGTCCGGGGGACCGGCGCGCCGGGGGCGACGGTAACCGTCGCGTTCGGCGACCAGCGCCGCGAGGGACGGGTCGCTGACGACGGCCGCTGGGAAGTACGGCTCGAGGCCATGCCGGCCAGCGCCGAAGGACGCACCCTTCGCGTACGGGCTTCCGAAGGGGATCGGGAGATCCGGCTGACGGACGTCCTCGTCGGCGACGTCTGGCTCTTCGGCCGGCAGACCTGGGTGGACGTCACGCTCGGCCGGACCGACGAAGGGCGCGCCGCCGCCGCGGCCTACGAGCCGACCGGGACCTTCCGCGTGCTGCGCATCACGACGACGCCCGCCATGGAACCGCAGGACGACCTCGACGCGGAGGCGGTCTCCGGGTGGATGCCGGTCGATCGCGACCGGGCGCTGACCATCTCCGGCGCCGCCTTCCATCTCGGCCGGGATCTGGACCGGCAGTTGGATGCGCCGGTTGGCATCATCGATGTCGACATGGGCCCCTCTTTCGCCTTGGGCTGGTTGAGCGACCGCGCTCTGGCCGAGGCCGCGGCCCGATACCCCAATAACCACGATGTTGTGTCGCTTCCGCCGCACCTGCGCAGGCGCGCCGAGGAGCGCCTCAGCGGCCAGGCGCAGCAGGCGCTGGAGGACTACTACGCCCAGCTCGTCGAGGAAGGGCGCCGACGTAACCGACCCGTGCGTCCGAAGCCTTCGCTCGGCCTCCATCCGCTCCGCAACCCGATGCTCCCTTCCGTGGGGTACAACGCGGTGATTCACCCGCTTCGCGGGACGGCCCTCCGCGGCGTCCTGCTTCAGCTCGGCAACGACTATCCCTTCATCGCCTACGGCGAGCTCGCCCGCGAGGGCAAGGCGCAGATCCCGGTCGAGCTGGATGCCGCCTGGCAGGAGAACTATGTCATTATCCACCGCGGTTTTCGCGTGACCCCGTTTACGCTGCCCTACGTCCCCGGCGACTGGCGGCGGGCCTTCGGGCGTTCCGACCTGCCCATCGGCCTGCTTCTTCCGCCATCTTCCGACCTGGATGTCTACGCGCAGCATAACCGGGAGGTCCGCGAACTGCATCGCCGGACGGCCGCCCGGGAGCAGGGGCTGGGACTGATCCTTCCCGGCATGCAGAACGTTCCCTTCAGCGGCCAGCCCGCGGACGAGGCCCTGCTCGGCGAGCGCAGCCTGCACTGGGTGTTGGGCGCCGTCTACGAGCGGCCGGATACGCCGGCGACCGGTCCGTTTCTGGACCGCATCGAGGCGCACTTTTCGCAGGCGCGTGTGCACTTTGAAGAGGGCACGGCGGATGGGCTGACCGCGAGCGAAAGCGCGCTGGAGCAATTCGAGGCGGCGGGCGCGGACGGCGCTTTCTTCCCGGCGCGGGCGCGCATCGACGGGAACACTGTCGTTCTGGAAAGCGATACGGTTCCGATGATTGCGTTCGTGCGCTACAACTGGACGGAGCATCCCGACGCGGGACTCGTAAACGCGGCGGGCCTGCCGGCCCTGCCCTTCACGACGGATGCGAATTGGAGCTTCTCCTCGATTGTCCCGCCCGAGAGCCCCGACCTTCCCCGGGAGTACCTCACCACGGCCGACCAGTGGGGGGAGAGCGACATTGCGCTGATCAATGCGCAGGCCAGCAATCTTCCGGCCGGCGACGACCAGCCGATTCCGCTGCGGCCCGGCCCGATCGGCATCCGGGCGTTTCCGTTCGGCCCGAATATCTCCGTCCTGTCCGTGGACGCCGACTCGCCGGCGGACGGAAAACTGCAGCCCGGCGACATCATCTTCGGGGCAAACGGCGTGCCGTTCGGCGACGATACCTACCGCGAATTCTCGGCGGCCATTACGGAGAGCGAATCGGCCCGGGGCGAAGGCCGCCTGCGGCTCGGGATTCGTCGCGAGGGCCAGTTGATGGAGGTGGAGCTGCAGCTTGAGGTCATGGGGGATTACAGCCCCACCACGCCTCATTTCTGCGCCAAGACGGACCGGATCGTCCGCCGGGCAGAGGAGGCCGCAATACGCCTGGGCCGTCCGAATGAGGTCGAGTCGCCGGCGCCGGCGCCGGAAGGGTTCTTGAACACCGATATTCTCTTTCTCCTGGCCACGGGCACACCGGAGGTGCAGGGACTGGCCCGGCGCGGGATCTACGCCTTGATGAACCGAATGGATCCGTTGGAGCCGCCGGAGGTCGGCGCAGGCTTCAACAACTGGCGCGTGTCCTACCATGCACTGGCACTGGGCGAGTACTATCACGCGACCGGCGACGCCAACGTGCTTCCCTATCTCGAGAACCAGTTGGCCCGGCTGGTCCTCTCGCAGCTCAAGCCGGAGGCGGAGACGCTCGGGCCGTTCGAGGCGGCCCAGACGGAGGAAGTGATCGGCGGCTGGCGGCATCGCTATCCCACCGCGCCCGATCGATGGCAGTCCGGCTACGGGCTCCTGCCGCACGTGGGCATGGCCGCCGTCATGGGCATGGTCTATGCCCGGGAGGCGGGAGCGGACATCGATGAGCGGGCCTACGAACGCGGCCTGACGCACCTGCGCAAGGGACGGGCGGAGCACGCCTTCATCATGTACGCCTACGGCAACCTGCGCCGCGACGCCCCGCCGCCGATCGATCCGGCGCGCGAAGCCGCCGGCATGCTCAGCACCGACAACGGCAAGCTCGGGAATGCCGCCGCCCTCTTCCGGCTCGTCGACGACTGGAGCACGGTCGCGATCAACGCGCGCCACAGCGTGTATGCCTTCAACAACACGCGCCACGGCCACGGCGGCATGTTCTTCAACAACTACTGGACGCCGATCGGCGCGGCCGCGGCCGGAACGCAGGGCTACCGGCATTTCATGCGCAACCAGATCTGGTGGCGCGAGCTCTTCCGCCGGCATGACGGCCGGTTCGAGCAGGCGGGCCGCGGCGGCGTCGGGGTGGCCTACGGGATTCACTACCTGGCGCCGCGTCAGCGCCTCCGGATGCTCGGCGCCCCGCGGACGGCCTTCGGGCCCCACGCGCCGGACTACCTCGCCCCCGCGCTCGCGGCGCACCGCGCGCGGGACTATGCGCGCGCCGAGGCGCTCGTGCGGGCGTACAAGGAAGAGAACATTCTGCCCCCGGACGACATTCCGGTGGTCGAGCACTTCCTTGAGACGGTTCGCATCCTGCAGCGCAGCATCGAGCATGACCTGGCGCTGGTCGAATCGCAACTCGAGGAGGGCCGGTATTACCACGCGAGCCTGGAACTGCCGCAGCTCCAGGGCGTGGTGGCCGCGGACGAGCCGCGACTGCGGGCCCTCGTGGCCGCGCTGGAATCGCCCGAAGGAGCGGCGCGGATCCAGGCCCAGCAGCGGGCCATCGCGGCCGCGCAGCGGGAGGCGCGGGATGCGCTCCGCGCGGAGGAGGTCCCGGAGGCCGCCTGGATTTCCCTGCTGGGCACGGCGGAGCCGGAGGCGTCGGATCAATGGAGGATGCGGCTGACCGAGCATATCCGGCAGGCGCCCGATGGCTGGTACCGCCCGGACTTCGATGACGGGAACTGGGACCCGGCCGGCATGCCCATCTCCTGGGCCATGTATCACACCCCCCTCTTCCGAACGCGCTTCCATGTCGAGGATCCCGACGCCCTGGAGGCCCTGCGCATCCGCGGCTTCTTCTTCCAGCAGATGAATGTGGTCATCTACCTGAACGGGGAGCTGGTGGCCAAGGTGGACGAGATCGGCCGCGGCGGCAGTGAAATCGTGGCGCCGCTGACGGATCTCGCGCAGGCGCAGTTACGGCCGGGCGAGAACACCCTCGCGGTCAGCTCGCGGCATCGCCGCCGGTGGGGGCCCATGCGCGGCACCTACACGACCGTCGTCGGGGGCGGGTTCCGGATCGATCTCGAAGGCCAGGTCAGCGAGGACCAGCAACCATGACGGATAAGACCGCCGACGACATCGCCATCGACGCCGTCTTCTTCGCGCAGGCGCATGTCCAGCAGCCGCACCAGCCGTATTTCCGGCTGGTCGGCGATCGGGATACCCTGATCAAGGCCCACGTGGTATCCCCGTCCGGGACCAAGGCGCCGCCTGTGACCGCCGAGCTTTCGCTGGACGGCGACCGCAAGCGCCTGGTCCTGGAAGGCCCGGCGACACTGCCGCGGTCGTTGCAGAGCGAACCGGGCAAGGTCGAGCACCGGTTCGCTGACAGTTTCACGGCCATGATCCCGGCCGAATGGGTGCGGCGCGGCCTGCGCGTGTCCGTCACGGCGGGCGACCGGCGGCACGTCATCGACGACCTCGCCATCGGCGCGCCCATCCGGATTCCCATGACCGTGCTCGATATCCACTATTTCGGCTACGAAGACGCGGACTACCCGGGCGACTGGGTCAACGAACTCTTCGTCAAGCGCCGCATCGCCCGGCTCGACGTGCAGCGCATTCCGCGCATCCTCTTCCCGGAGCTGGTCGTTCCGCCGCGCGCCGGTCTACCGGCCGTGCGGTGCACCTGTACCGACGACTACCAGGTCAAGACCGGCACCCCGTTCAACGGGAAACAGGCGGCGGCACTCCAGTGGCAGGGCGCCCTGCAGCGCGCCGGCGGCCAGTGCCGGCTCACGCTCTTCTATATCAGTATCGCCAACGTCCCGTCCGGGGGCGAGGCCTGGGCGTTTGGCGGCGTCGGCAAGCTCGGACGGCTTCCGCTGTTCCACCACGAACTGGGCCATGCCTTCAGCGTGGCCCACCTGTGCGACGAGCCTCACTATCCCTACCGGGGCACGATGCACGGCATCCCGGGTCCGGACGGAGCCGAGGGGCCGCACGTGGGCCCGACCTGGGGATTTGACCCCCGGCCCGGACTGCCGGGCGCCGAGCCGGGCAAGCCCTTCTTCATCTCGCCCGTCATCCCCGCCAACACCGTGCGCGGCCAACCGGGCACGTGGAAGAACGAGCCGCAGGCCGGCGCTTCGGCCGCCCACGAACCCGGCCACCTGCTGACCATGTATTCCGACTGGTCGCTGCACAAGATGCAGGCCTACGCCGAGCAGCATGTCGTTTACTGGAGCGACGAGCGCCAGGCCTACGTGACCTGGGACGACGAGACGGCCATGTACAGCAAACCGATCGAGAACGACGGCGTGTCCTTCCCCGTCGAGCGGGATGTCGAGGTCTTCAGCATCATCGCCTCGATCAGCGCAGTGACGGCGGAAGCGAATTTCGTCTACCGCCCCGTCGGCCCCTACGTCAGCGGGCTGATCGACCGGTTCGATCCCGGTGTCGCGGAAGACCGGGCGCGCTTCCGCAAGGCCTACGGCAAGGAGGGCCGCTGCGACGTCTCCCTCCGGATCGTGCAGGGCGGGAAGACCCAGACCTTCATGCTGCCCCTGGAATGGCGCCCGGACGACGACCCTCTCGCGCGCGCGTCGCTGCACACCGCCGCGGTCAATGTGCCGGTACGCGACGGCGAGGTCACGGCGGCGGAACTGCTCCTGACCCCCGACGCCGTCGCCCACGGCCTTCCCGCCGACCCCAGGACGCTCTACCGCTGGGGGTGATGCGTCGCTCTCCCCCACTCGTCGCCCCCTATCGTCGCCCGTAATCGTCGACCGAAAGACACCCGCAAGAACCCGCCACGACAAGGAACCGGGCGCCAGCCCCGCGCGCTTGGACGCCGAGAGGGGACGACGAGTCCGGCTTTAATTTCCTTCGGTCCTTCCTTTGCCCTTCCAGTGTGGCATTCTTCGGTTTAGTCGCGTGTCGCACCTTGGGCTTTGGCTCGTCTCTTCGGTCGACGACTACGGCGACGACTACGGTTTACGATTGTCTTTGGTCGTTCCCTTGCCCTTACACCCGCAGCCGGCTTCGCGGGTTTGGAGTGCGGCGACCTGGCGCCGCTCTCATTCGCGCGACCTGGCGCGCGGCTTGGCCCATGAAAGAGCCGCATTCCTCCGGAACGCCGAGCCAGGGCTCGGCAATCCAAGTAGCGCCGGGAGACCGCACTCCAAACCTACCGGCCGACCCCATCATCCTGCTTGGGGAAGAGGACGCTGGCATGTCCTGTCCCAAAATCTGCGCAATCTGCGTAATCTGCGGACGAGAAAGAAGAGAGACAGGACAGGATGGGTTCGAAGATCGAGGGGGGGAGGCCGGGCCTCCCGGTCCTGATCTCTACGGGATCCTCGTGTTCTCCGGGGAACGGATTGTCCACAGATTTCGCAGATTTCGCAGATTCTGGCGGCGGGAGGCACGGCCTCTTCGGCTGCCCCCGAAAGACCTCCCCATTCGCGTCCGTTTGCGGGCTGTCTTCCTCCGCTCGACGACGAGAGCGGGCGACGAGTCTTCACCGCAGCTTCTGCGTCCAGTTTCCCTCGTGGTGGCCGAGTCCCACGAATCCGTGGGACGGTTCCATCAGGCTTCGGTGATGGCCGGGACTGGTCCACCAGCCCCGGACCGCCGCCTCGCCCCGCGTGCTCCCCTGGAAGATATTCTCTGCCCGGGCACTGGTCCCCGCGCGCCGGGCCCGGTCCGTAAACTCCCGCTTACCGGCGACAGGCGACTCGTGGGCGAAGAAGTTCAGCGTGTGCATGTCCTTCGAGTGGTCCCGCGCCGCGACGCACAGGCGGGGGTCGATCCGGAGCGGGTTCAGCCCGGCCAGCATCCGCGTAAGGTTCGTCTCCCGAACACCGGCCCACTCGGCTTCCGACAGCTCGCCTTTCTGGCGAAGATTGTGCCGCAGCACGGGTTCGCCCCGGCTCACGCGGTAGAGGGCCACCCCGGCCATCTCCCTCTCCCGGTCCTCCAGCTCCTGCCGGACCCTCACGGGCGCCCGCGCGAGTATGCGATGCGCAGCCTCCTTCCACCCGCTCAACCGCTCGATCCTCTGCCGTGCCGACGCCAGCCGCTCGTCCGCGCCCAACACGTCCGAGGCGGAGGGCAGCAGGATCCGCCGCAGGGCTTCCAGGGCCGCATCTCCCGCGCCCGTGATGTCCTCCCGCGAGAGATTCCTCCGCTGACGAAGCTGCTGGAGGGTTCTTCGGTGCTCCCGAATCGCCCCGGCATGCTCCCGCGTCTCGGACCGGAGGAACGCGGCGACGCTTCGCTCGAACGCCTCCTCGTAGGCCGGCAGGGCCCGCGCGAGTTCGGTGTCGACCGCCGACGCCAGCGCCGCCGCCCCCGGCTCGCCGAGCTGCAGCAGGCGTTCCGCCATGCGCGCGCGGTCCTCCGCCGGCCGGAACGGGTCGTTGAATGCGCTCGTCAGCGCCCGGACCTGCCGCTGCGCCTCGGGCGTCCATTCGCTGCCGCGCGCCGCCGCGCCGGCGCCCATGACGAGAACCAGGCTGCCTGCGGCGAGAAGGCGTCGACGGCAACCGGCACGAAGACAAGCGATCATGAGGAATCCCCCGCAACAAGACTGCGCTCCAGTCCCTTTCCGCCGCCCGAATCGCCGGGCGGCTATCCCCGTAACTGTAGCGGCATGGAGCTGCCGTGCACAGGCCGGAAGAGAGGGCTTCGCTTCGCGACGCGGGAGGGGGGAGTTGGGAGTTGGCAGTGGGCAGTGGGCAGTGGGCACGTGTCGCGTCTTGGGCTTTGATCGTCTTCTCGGTCGACGAGAGGGGGCGACGAGTCCGAGCTCCAATCGTCAACCGTTATCGTCGACCCCTATCGTCGACCGGAAGAGAACCGCAAGAACCCGTCGCGATACGGAAGCGAGCGCCAGCCCCGCGCGCTCGGTCGACGGGTACGGTCTACGATACCATTCAGGTTCAGATTAGGGCGAAAGATTAGGGTGGGTGTTGCTGTTTCCTTAGTCTTTTGCCCTGATCTTTCGCCCTAATCTCTTCGCCGAGCTCAGCGAACTGTTCTTTTCAGGATGAAAAACCTCATTCCTGTGGAACGCCGAGCCAGGGCTCGGCCATCAAAGCGGCGCCCGTCCTTCGCTAAAGCTACGGAGGGCAAGCCGGGTCGCCGCAGTCCAAACCACGGAGCGCCGGCGTCCGTCATCCCGGCGCGCGCAGCGCGCCTTTCGGAGTGCGGCCTCGAGAGGCCGCTTTCGTCCCTCGCCGCGTCGCGACGCGGCGGACAAAGCGGCGACACGTCGCCGCACTCCAGGGCGCCGCTGCGCGGCGCGGGAGGAGCGTCCGCTCGCGGCCGGCTCCGCGCCGCGCAGCGGCGCCCTGGAGTGCGCGAGCTTGCTCGCGCTTTCCG
>PWTM01000110.1 GCA_003563855.1 PVC group bacterium
AAGCCGGCCGGAAGCCGGGACACCAGGACGAGGGGAAGGTCGGGCCGGCGCTCGGCCACCGCGCGGAGCAGATCGCAGAGCCGCGTCGCATGGCCGTAGCCGTGCGCCGAAACGTAGGCCACCAGCGGCGCGGCACGCGGCATGTCGGCGTCTCCCCCGGCGGACATCCGGGGCCCGGATCGGCGCATCATCGCCGTCTTCCTGCCCGCGGAGGACGGAGACTGCCACAAGTCCCTGTCATTCTTCCTGTCCTACGGACGCGATCAATCTGGGTACCAGCTCCTTGAAGAACGCCTCCGACCATAGCGCAAGCTCGCGCACATCGCGGAGGTAGGGACGGACCTCGTCAGCCGCGGCGGTGAGGTCGACCTTCCCGAATCGTTCGTTGAGGAGCGATTGGAGCCCTGCCAGATCCAGGTGCTCGATGGAAGGGTTGCCGTGCTGCCGAATCCTCGCCTCCAGGTGCGGCAGGTTGACCGGCACACGCCGTGCAACGAACCAGACGAAATCGTAGAAATCCCGTCCCTTGACCCTGCGCTTCCAATCCCGGAAGAGCAGGGCGTGCAGTTTCCCGGCGAAGAGACTTGGAAGGTCGTACAGTCGCACATGAAACGGCGTCGGCAGGAGGTGTGTCTTCACCTCCGTTCCGGCAAACGGCGGCGGCGTGGTATCCAGCTCAAGCTTGATCGCAATCCTCTGGTTGGGCGGGAAGCGCCGGCTCAGTTCCTCGGGGACCCCGATGTTCAGAAGGTTGACGAGGGTATTTCCCTTTAGGAAGGCTGACTCAATCCCGCTTTGCGCGCCGGAAGACTTCGTCTCCGTGTGAAAGGAGAACCCCCACGCCGCAAGCTCGAGCTCCAGCGATGCAAGAACAGGTTCGAGGCGAGCGGCGTCTTCCGGGCGGCCGAGAGTGAAATCGAGGTCTTCTGAGAAGCGGTTGAGCCCGTGGAATATGCGTAACGCGGTGCCGCCGTAGAACGCGGCCTGTTCGAAAAAACCACTGCGCCAGAAGCCGAGCAGAACGATTTCCTGCACAATCTCCCGAATGGCCTGCACCCAGTCGAGGGGGGTGATCGGGGCGTAGGGGCGTAGCATGTCCTCAAGTGCCTGATTCATGGCAGAACCCCTCCATGCTTCTCGACGGTGCGCATCAGAAGTCGCACCGCGGGCCGTCGGTAGCTCTCGGCGCACGCAGCCAGGATCACGGGATCGAGAGCCATTTCCTCGCTCAGTCGCATCAGTTCCGCCCATTGACGGACGTCCGAGAGGGACCGCATCCGCGATTCGAGGGCAATACGGTCGCAAAGTGCCTTGGTCGGCGATGCGATCAGAAACGGAATGCCGCCCTCCGTGACACGTTCGATGCCAACGGGGAAGACCCTCCGGGGGACGTGGCGATACCGATAGCGACCGAAGACGTTCTCGAACTCCCTGTTCCGCTTAAGGGTAGCGGATGTGATCTCCCGCGATGCCTCGGGAACAAGCCCGTGGAACGCGAGCGCCGTTTCGAAGCTGACATAGGAAGGCCCGTAGATGCTCGCGGCGAGACCATAGGGGTGGATATCGCGGCGCGTTGCGTAGAGACCGCGGCGAAGCCGGAGAAGCTGCCCCGCGTGGATCATCCGGGCGATCTTCCCGCGCCTGTCGCTCGCGTCGCGCAGCGAATCCTTCATCCGAAGCGCGTCAACAATAGGCTCATTTCGGTGACCAAGCATGTTCATCCGCTGCAAGATAGTTGTGTTTCCTGCAACTATCAAGCCGAAAATGCATGCCCGTGCCCGGTTCGCGTACCCCTCGGCGTCGGAGCGCGTGCCTTGAATGACTAAGCCCCCCCCGTTTGCGGATTCGGGGAATTGCGGGCATAGTCACCGGCATCCGCAGGTGAAGGAGTGGCGATGAAGTCGATCGGCTATGCTGTTCTTGGGATGGTCCTCGGGGCGACGCCCGTCCGGGCGCAGGCCGCGGACGATCCGTTGGCGGTGCTGCGCGCGTCGAATGACCGGATTCACCGTTTCGCGATGGACAACGGCATCGTCGGCGTGGTCAAGCCGGACCGCAGCGCGCCGGTGGCGGCGATCCAGCTCTGGTTCGGGACCGGCTCCATCCACGAGGACAACTTCCTCGGCGCCGGCCTCTCGCACTACGTCGAGCACATGATCTTCAAGGGCACCCCCACCCGGACTCCGGGCGATATCTCCCGCCAGATCGGTTCGGCCGGCGGACGCGTGAACGCCTACACCTCGTTCGACCGCACCGTCTTCCATGTCGTCCTGCCGTCCGAGAACTGGGAAACCGGCCTGGACGTATTGTCCGATGCCGTCATGAACGCCGCGTTCCCGGCGGATGAATGGGAGAGCGAGCGGCAGGGGATCGTCCAGGAAATGAAGATGCATCGCGACGACCCGCGCCGCGAGCTGAACCGGCTGCTCTGGTCCACCGCCTTCCGCGTCCATCCCTACCGGCACCCGGTGATCGGGTACGAGGAGGTCTTCCTCCAGACCACGCGCCAGGATCTGCTCGACTTCTTTCGTCGTCACTACACCCCCGACAACATGATCTTTGCGGTTGCCGGCGACGTGGACCCCGGCGAGGTCGAACGCCGCGCCCGCGAGGCCTTTGCCGGCTTCAGGCGCCGGGCGCGCGCGCCCGTCATCATCCCCGCCGAGCCGCCGCAGCTGGCGCCCCGGTTCGCGCGCCAGGTCGGGCGGTACGAGGTCTCGCGCGCCGCCTGGGGCTGGCCCACCGTGGCGCTGCACCATCCCGATGCCGCCGGACTCGATGTGCTCGCCGTCGTCGTGGGCGGGGGACAAAGCTCCCGGCTGACCCTCGCGCTGCGCGACCGGCTGCAGTTGGTGCACTCGATCAGCGCCTGGTCCTTCACGCCCGGCGAACCCGGACTCTTCGGCATCCACGCCACCTTCGACCCGGAAAAGGAAGCGGAGGTGATCGAGGCGGTGCGCGCCGAAATGGCGAGCTGGCGCGACTCCCCCTTTACCGATGCGGAGATCGACCGCGCCCGCCGCCAGGTGCTCGTGTCGACGCTCTCGGCCCTCGCCACGGCGCGTGGCCAGGTGCACAGCATCGCCTCCGGCGAGTTCTATGCGGGCGATCCGCGCTTCTCCGAAGCCTATCTCGCCGCGCTCGACGCCGTCACCCCCGAGACCCTGCATCGGCTGGTCGACCGTTACCTGCGCGACACGAGCCGGACCCTCGTGCTGCTGACGCCCGAAGGCGCGACGGCGGAAGCCGCGCAGGCCGACGCCGAACCGCTGCTGCGCGCACCCGTGCGCGTCACCCTCGACAACGGCGCGCCGCTGATCGTGCGCGAGGACCGTCGCCTGCCCCTGGCCTATGTCACCGTGGCCTTCCTGGGCGGCGTGATCTCGGAGACCGAGGGCAACCAGGGCGTAACCCAGTTCATGGCCGACCTGCTCACGCGCGGCACCGCCGCGCGTTCCGCGCAGGACATCGCGGAACGCCTCGAATCCCTGGGGGCGTCGCTCACGCCGTTCGCCGGCATGAACAGCTTCGGGCTGCAGGGCATGAGCTTGAGCGGCGATCTCGACGAGCTGCTCGAAATGGCGGCGCATGTCCTCGTGGAGAGCGCCTTCCCGGACACCGAAGTGGAGCGGCAGCGCCGCCGCCAGTTGGCGGATCTGCGTTCGCAACGCGAGCGTCCCATGTCCATCGCCGATGACCTGGTGCGGGAAGCCCTCTATCCCGAACACCCGTTCCGCTGGACGCCGCTGGGCGCCGAGGCCACGGTCGCCCGCTTTTCGCGCGACGACCTGTTGGCCCACCTGCACCGGCACCTCGTGGCGGGCAACATGGCCCTTTCAGTCGTCGGTCCGGTCACCCCGGACGAGGCGCGGGCGCGGTTCAACCGGCACTTTGCCGCCATCCCGCGGGGCGACTCGTCCGTTGCCCTTGGAGCGCACACCTGGCCGGCGCTGCCGGTGACCGTCCGGTCCCGCGAGCCGCGCGAGCAGACGATCTACCTGATGGCCTTTCCCGGCGTGGATGTGCGCGACGGGCGCGGGGATGCGCTGGACCTGCTGCAATCCGCCCTGAGCGGCCTGTCGTCGAATCTCGGCATGGAAGTGCGCGAGAAGCGCGGTCTCGTGTATTTCGTCGGGGCCTTCCAGCGGGCCGGCCTTGCGCCGGGCCGTTTCGTGCTCTACGCGGGCACCTCCGAGGAGGCGGTGCCCGAGATGCAGGCGTTGATGGAGGCCGAGATCGCGCGCCTCGTGAACGAGGGGCTCACCGACGAGGAGATCGCCCGCGCGCAGGCGCAGTTGGTTGGCGCCTTCCACGCCAGCCTGCAGAACAGCGCCGCCCTGGCCCAGGTCAACGCGCTCAACGAGCTCTATGGACGGGGATACGACTACGAGTTCCAGAGGGAGGCCCGCCTGCGCGCGCTCACCCGCGAGGACGTGCGCCGCGCCGCGGCGGACATCCTGGACCTGGACCGGCGCGTCATCGCCATCGTCCTGCCGGCGGAAAACTGAGATCGACACAAGTCGTCTGAAGTGGCGGGATCCCGCCGTTTAGTGCTTGCGCACTTTTCGGCGGGGCGCTAGGGTGCGGCCGTGGGAATCGGATGGACCGATGCCCACGGGTGGACGGTCGCGCCGGACGGATGCCGGGGTGACGGTTCGTACACGAAGGAATGGGAGGGTTCGAATGAAGAAGCCGTACCAGAAGCCATCGATTCGAAGAATCAAGCTGGTCCCATCGGAAGCCGTCCTTCAGGCATGCAAGACAGGCGGATCCTCCGGTCCGGGCGCCAGTGACTGCCTCTCGCTGAACGGCCCCTGCGCCTCGATCGGGTCCTGACGGCAACGCGGGTACCCGCTGGAGGCTCTTGTCCGCCGACAAGGGCTTCTGGCTTTGCATGATCCGGATCGGGTTCGTCCCCCCGGGGCTCCCCCCGCCCGAACAGAAGAGCGTGGGTCGCGTCTGGGGTCGCCTGGAGGAGGCGCTGGTCGCCGGGTTCGACCGGGTCCGCTATCCCGAGGGCATACCCGCGACGTCGGAGGCGCCTGCGTGGCGCGCGTTCCTGGACCGCGTCGAGGCGGTGGTGGTCCCGCACCCGGTCCACGTGGAACGGTCTGCGGCCCCGCGCAAGCCGTTTCTCCATCTGGCCCTCGGCACGCTGCCCCTTGGCGCGCTCCGGTTCCTGCGGATGCTGGCCGACTTGAGCAGCGCGGACACGATCCTGGTCTCCTGCCGGTCGGACCGGGCGATCCTCGATCGCGTCTTCCCCCGGCGGGAAATGGGCGTTGCGCTCCTTCCGTTCGGCGTGGACCTGGAGGTCTTCCGCCCGCGTGGCGCGGCGGCGAGGTTCGCCGTGCGAACGTCGCTCGGGCTGGAAGTCGACGCGCCGGTCCTCGTGCATGCCGGCCGGATTACCCGCCCGAAGAATATCCATCTCCTCTTCGACATGGTGGCGGCGCTTCGGGCCGAGTTCCCGCGTCTCCGGCTGGCGATCGCGGGCGCCGCGGACCCGCGGGATCCGGACGCCGCCGCCTATCGCGCCGAACTGGACGCGCGAGTTCGGGAGCTGCGGCTGGATGACGCCGTGACCTACACGGGGGGGCTGGACGATGGCCGGCTCGCGGAACTTCTCTCGGCCGCGGACGTCTTCGTGACGGCCACGGTGAACCGGGACGAGAACTTCGGGTTTGCCGTCGTGGAAGCGATGGCCTGCGGCCTGCCGGTAGTCGGCACGGAATGGGGCGGGCTGAAGGATACCGTCGGAGCCGGCGAGACCGGGTTCCTCATGGCCACACGCGTCGCGGAATCGGGCGTGCGGATGGATGTGACGGCGGGCATTGCCGCGATCCGGCGGCTGCTGGCGGACCCGCCCTTGCGGCGGGGAATGGGGGAGCGCGGTCTGAACCGGGCCAGGGAACGCTACGGAATCGACACGTTTCGCCGGAATGTCGAGCGGGCGGTCCGCGAGGCGCTCGGCCGCGCGGCCGGTCTCGGGACGGTGTCGCCGGGCACGCAGTTCGAACTGCATCCCCTGGCCATGGAGTCCCTCGTCTATTCCGAACTGGGCCTTCGGCGGGACTGGTACCGCCGGATTCCCGGCTTTGCGCCGGAGGATGAGCGGGTGCGCCGTTTCTTCACGGAACCGTACGCCTCCGGCAGCGGATTCCGGTGAAGCGGGTTCTGCTCATCGCCTACGCGTTCCCGCCGGCGGTCGCCTCGGGAATGTATCACCCCTTCTACCTGGCCAAGTACCTTCGCCTGTCCGGCTGGGATCCCTTTGTGCTGACCGGCGTGCCGGGCGACCTTCCGGCCGAGATGCGGGATCCGCTCGACCTTCCGGCCGCGATGGATGGACGTCGCGTGCTTCGGGCGGCGCTGGCCGACGAAACGGAACTGGCGACGTTCGCGGACCGGGAGGTGCGGTCGCCCTGGCTGCGCCGGTGTATCCTCGGCCATCGCGACGAGCGGGGCGCGCCGTTTCGCCACGTCTTCCCCGACCCGTTGGTTCGGTGGCTTCCGCGCGCCTGGCGCCGCGCGGAGGAGGTCCTGGCGAAGCATCGGTTCGACGCCGTCGTGACGACCTCGTTCCCTTTCTCGTCCGTTCTGCTCGGGAGGATGGCGAAGGAGCGTTTCGGTCTGCCGTGGGTGGCCGAGTTTCGGGATCTTTGGACCGAGGACCCTCGGTTTCCGCGGCGGTCCAAGGCCTTCATGGCGGACAGCGAACGGCTCGAGCGGGACATCCTCGAATCGGCGGATGCCGTGATCTCGGTCAGCCCGCCGCTGGCTGCGCGTTTCGCCCGCCGGTCGGCCGATGGCGGCCGCAAGGTCCGATGCATCGAGCTCAGCTACGAGGAAGCAGAGTTCGAGGCCCGGCCGGCCCCGCCGCCGGAACGGTTCCACCTGGTTCACGTCGGGACGCTCTACGCGGGCATGTGGCCGTCCCGCCTGGTCGGCGCCCTGGACCTGCTGGTCCAGCTCGGAAAGCTGGACCCGGCCCACCTGCGCATCACGATCGCCGGACGGAACCAGTCGGGCCAGCCGCCGCTGCCGGGATTCCAGGCCATCGGCCACCGGGCGCACCGGGACGCGGTGCGGTTGTACCGGACGGCCGCGATGCTGCTGCTGACCCTGCCCGTGGAGCTGAAGGAGTTCATTCCCAGCCGGCTCTTCGAGTACATGGCGTCAGGCGTTCCGATCCTGGCGCTGGTCCCGCCCGGAAGCCCCGCCGCGGACATGGTCCAGCGCAGCCGGACGGGCACGGTTGTGGACGTGGAGGCGGGCCTGGACACGATCGCCTGCGCCCTGTACGACGGGTACGCCGGGTGGCGCGACCGAACGCCCGCCGCGGACCAGGACTGGGCCTACATCCGCAGCTTCAGCAGTCGAGCCATGGCCGGACGCTGGGCGGCGCTGCTCGATCGTCTCGCCTGAGTCTTCTCCGGAGCGGCCGAAGAAGAACCGGTTCGACACAGGGGGCGTCGGTTGGGCCGCGGTTGGGCGTTGCCCGTGTCCGCGGGCGGCGACATACTGACGGCGCCATGCACGCCCTTCTTCCAGCCGCACCGCGCCGCCTGGCGCCCGTGGCGCGATGGGGCGCGCGGCTGGCGCCGGTCCTGCTGACGGCCGTCTTCCTGGCGGTGGCGGCATGGATGACCGCGCAGCACGAGATGTGGCGCGACGAGATGCAGGCCTGGCTGCTCGCGCGCGACGCCGCCACGCCGCTCGACGTCATCCGCAACACGCGCTACGAGGGCCATCCGTGGCTCTGGCACCTGCTGCTCTGGGTTCCCGCGCGTTTCACCTGGAACCCCGTTGCCATGCAGGTCGTGCACCTGCTGCTGGCCGGGGGCACGGTGTTCGTCATCCTGCGCTGGGCGCCGTTCCCGCCGCTGGTGCGCCTGCTGCTGGTCGGCGGCTACTTCTTCGCCTACGAGTGGGCCGTGATTGCGCGCAACTACGCGGCAAGCACGCTGTTCTTCAGCGTCTTTGCGACGCTCTACGCCCACCGCTGGCGCAACGCGCCGTGGATGGGGCTCGCGCTCGCCGGTGCGGCGCTGACGAACATCCATTCGATCATCCTCGTCCTGGCGCTGGCCCCGGCGCTCGCGATCGAATACGCCGTGGCCCATGCCGGCGACTTCCGGGGCGCGCGCGCGGCCTTGCCGCGCGCGCTGCTCGGGCTGGCCCTGGCGCTCGCGGGTCTTGGCCTCGGCATCCGCGCGGCGAAGCCGCCGGAGGACACGGGCTTTGCCGTGGACTGGCATTTCGAGTGGTCCGACGCGCGCTATGCCGAAGCCGCCGACCGCGTTATCCGCGCCTATGTGCCGCTGCCGGTCGACCAATCCGGCTTCTGGAACACCAACCGGCTGCTGGCGGAAGGCGCGCGCCCCGCGGAGGAGCGTCCGTGGTGGGCCGTGGCGCCCGAACGGCGGACGCGCGTGGCCTGGGGGATTCTGCTGGCGGGGGCGCTCCTGATGTTCCGGCGCCCCTGGCCGATCGTCCCGTACCTGGCCGGTTCCGTCGGCCTGGTCGCCTTCTTCTACATCAAGCTCATGGGTGCGATGCGGCATCACGGCTTCCTGTTCCTGGCGTTCGTGATCGCGCTGTGGATGTCGCGCCACCTCAAACCGTGGCGTCTGCCCTGGCCCCGGCTCGACGCCGTGCCGGCGATCGCCGAGCGCGCGCTGCTCTGGGCGCTGGCGCCGCTGCTGGCGCTGCACGTGTGGGGAACAGCGGTCGCGATGCGCCAGGACCGCGCGCACGTCTTTTCGCAGGGCCGGGCCGCCGCGTTCCACCTGCGCGAACGCTATCCCGATCCCGAGGCGGTCGCCTGGGCGGGGCATGCGTCGCCGATGGCCACCACCGTCGTCGGCTATCTGCAGTTGCCGCGCATGTTCTATCTCGATCGCAACGCGTACGGCTCGTTCGTGATCTGGGACCGCGCGCGGCGCTGGCGTGATGGGGAAGGGGGGATCCTGCAGCGCCTGCGCGCGTTTCAGGCGCAGGAGCGAAAGCCGGTCGTCTTCGTCTCCAGCCGGCGGCTTTCGACCCGGTCGACGCGACGGGGGCTGCGCCTGGTGGAAAGCTTCGAGGGCGCCATTTCCGGCGAGAGCTTCTACCTCTACGAGTGGCCCTGGACGGAGGACGAAGGGGGCTGAGGGCGGCACGAGGAAAGAAGGCTCACCACACGGACACCCGGTCGAACGCGGCGCGCTCAACCCGGACCTCGGCCG
>PWTM01000134.1 GCA_003563855.1 PVC group bacterium
CGATGGCGATGGTGTTGAACTCGCTTTGATCCAGATCGGCGCTCATCGTCGCGAAAGGCGCGGGCAATACGGGGTTGGTGGGGTCGGTGATATTATAGAGCGTCAGTGTATCGTTGCTGCCGTTCGGCGCCCAGTCGATGCGACCGACGATGAAATACAGGTTGCCATCTCGGTCTCCGTCCTCTTCAATGTAGTCGCCACTTCGATCAGACGTGCCGTCATCGATCATGATGCCGTGCAGTCTCATGCGGTTAGGATTTGCCAGACCTCTGTAAGAGAACCCGACGGCTTCTCCGCCAGCCATTTGAACGGCCGAACCACCGTCCGACATGCCGGTGATGGCGCCGGTACCAAAGAGCATAGCCCCGTTAGCATTGCCAAAGGAAAAGCCCGTGCTTCTGGTCACGAGACTGAACCAGATGGTGGTGTTATCCTCGGTAAGCGCGGCGGCGGTCGTCGTGTCCAGGGTCCGGTAGATGTCCGCCCCGTTTGGCGCGGATGGGCGCTTGATAGAACCGCCCACCGTGTCGAGGCCGTCAAAGGTGAGCCCGGTCTGTACCTCCCATTGGTTGGAGTTGTCGCTACCCTCCTGCCATGCGCCATCGAAGCCTTCGCCGCCGTCCCTGCCCACGACGGATCCGGTGGCATAGTCGAACCCCTCGTAGACCAGCAACGTTCCGCTCGCCGGCAGCGCGAACATGGCCGCCACGGCTACTGTCGTCAGCAATCCGAATAGTTTGCTCTTCTTCATCTCGTCATCTCCCTCCCGCTCTGTCCGGGTTCGCTCGCGCGGCCCACCATGGACCGCGCCTTACGGGAAACAACCTACTCCCCGCCGCCGATGAATGGTAGACATGATCTTCCGTTTTATGTTACAGATCGTCCGCCATGAAACGAGCCGGAGAGAAGCGCAGAATGCCCCCGCGCGTGCTGTTCGCGAATCCGTGGTGGCACGCGGAGCTCGTGAACTCGACCGCGCATCACGCGGCCGAACACGGCTGGCACCTGGACCTGCAGACCTGCCTCTCGGGCCAGCTGCCGGAGCGATGGGACGGCGACGGGATCATCACGGCGCTCGGCGGCGATCTCGCCGCCCTGCGCCGCTTCCTCCGGCGCGCGCGGTGTCCGGCGGTGTCGCTCAATACGAACTACCCGGAAATCCGGATCGCCCGCGTTTCGCAGGACGACGCGGTGGCGGGGCGCATGGCCGCCGGGCACTTTCTCGGACGCGGTTTCGCCTTCTACGCCTACTACTCCCACGGCAGCTCGGTCTACACCGGCGGGCTGCGGCGCGCGGCCTTCGCGGAGACGCTCGCCGCGGCGGGCCACGCGACGATCCCACTGCTCTGGGAGGAGGAGGGACGCCGCTGGGCCGACACGTGGCTGAACCGCGAGCGCTGGCTGCGCCGGCGGCTGCCGCGCCTGCCGAAGCCGCTGGCGGTCTTCGCCACCAACGACCAGGCGGCCGTCGAGGTGATCGAGGCCTGCATGGCCGAGGGAATCGACGTGCCCGGCGAGGTCGCCGTGCTGGGCATGCTGGACATGGTCATATTTCGCGAGAGCACCACCGTGCCGCTCTCGAGCATCCGGGTCGATTTCGACACGATCACGCGCACGGCCTGCGATCTCCTCGCGCGCATGATGGCGGGCGAGCCGCCGCCGGCCGAGCCGATCCTCTTCCCCCCGACGGGCGTCGTGGCGCGGCGCAGTACGGACACGCTGGCGGCGCGCACGCCGGAGGTCGCGCGCGCGATCCGCTACCTGCTCGACCACTATGCCGAGCCGATCGGCGTGCCGGAGATCGCACGCGCGGCGGGGCTCAGCAAGACGGTGCTCTACGAGCGGTTCCGCGCGGACCTGGGCCAGTCCCCCGGCGAGGCGTTGATCCGGATCCGCGTCGAGCGGGCCCGCCGCCTGCTGCGGGAGGGCGCGGCGAAGGTCGAAGCCGTGGCCCAGGCCTGCGGCTTCGGCGACCGCGTCAACCTGCACCGCCACTTCACGAAGCACGTCGGCATGACCCCCGCCGCCTACCGCCGCGAAGCGCGCAAGCAGGAAGTCGCGCCGTGAGGCGGCCTCCCATCCGCGCTTGACGGCGGATGGGGGGAGACCGGCAGACTGGGCGCGCGCGTCGACGCGGGGGTTGGCGGCGGCCGTGGAGGGGGGCCGGCCGGAGTCCGACGAGTCCGACCCGTCCGACCTGTCCGACGGGGAGAGGCAGACAGGAGAACCATGAGCATCGAACCGCGCGATCCGCGATGGCGGTACGGGGTCCAGACGACGAGACGCGAGCTGGAGGGCAAGCTGGGGACCACCTTCGCGCTCTCCAACGGCCTGCTCGGGCTGCGCGGCGCGCACGAGGAGTGCCCGGCCTGGGGTCGGCCGGAGTTCTACGTCGCCGGGACCTATACCCCCGGGCCCGTTGACCTGCTCGGTTTCCACGATCCCGACCATATCCTGACCCACCCGGAGCGGTTGCCCTCGGAGGGAGGGGGCTGGACGCCGGATGCCGGACGCCGGACGCCGGGTGCCGGAGGCTGGACGCCGGACGCCGGACGCCGGACGCCGGCTGCCGAACTCCCGACACCCGACACGCGACACCCGACACCCGACACGCCTGCTTCCATTGTCACGCTTCCGAATCTTCCGTTTCCCCTGGCGCTGCGCGTCCTCGTGGATGGGGTGGCGTTCGACTTCGACACCCACAAGGTCCTCAGCGCGGAGCGGATGCTGGAGATCGAGAACGCGATCCTGCGCCGCACGCTGGTCTTCCGGGACGAGGCGGGGCGGCGGACGCGGGTGGACTCGATGCGCTTCGTCAGCATGGCCGATCCGCACCTGGTCGGTCTGCGGGCGGTCGTCCGGCGCCTCGATCACGAGGCGCCGGTCCGCCTGGCGGGCTACCTGCACGAGGACGTGACCAACACCAACGGCGTGCGCCTCTGGCGCCCCGGCGAGCGGCTGACCGGCGAGGGGCTGCGCGGGCTCGTCTGCCTGCTGGACGGCGGCGGGAGGTCGATCGCCATCGTGCAGTGCGAACGCCAGGCCGACACCGCCGAGGGGGCCGTCATCGAGCTCTTTGCCGTCGCCGGTGAGATGTCGTTGGCGGATGCGCGCCGCCGGGCCGAGGCGGCGCGCGCGGCCGGCTTCGAGGCCTGCGCCGCGGAGCACCGGGCCGCCTGTCGCGACGTGTGGCGCGCGAGCCGGGTCGAGTTCGACGGCAGCCCCGCCACGGTGCAGGGCTTCAACTTCGGCCAGATGCACCTGCACATGGCGCTCGGTCCGATCGCCGACCGGACCGGCATCCCGATCAAGGGCCTCACCGGCCACGGCTACCGCTTCCTGGTCTTCTGGGATATGGACTTCCACATGTTCCCGTACTACCTCATGACCCGGCCGCGGGAGGCGCGCAAGCTGCTGGCGTACCGGTACGGCCAGCTCGATCGCTACCGCGAGAACGCGCGGCGCTGGGGCGCGCGGGGCGCCCAGGTGCCCTGGGAGACGAGTACGCGCGGGGTCGAGGAGACGGCGCCCTGGCTCTGTCTGCAGGACCGCGAGATCCACATCTCGGCCGACGCGGCGTACATGTTCAAGCGGTATGCCGACGTGACCGGCGATACGGACGTCCTCCGGGAGATGGGCGCCGAGTTCGCCTTCGAGACCGCCCGCTTCTACGCCTCGCGCCTGCGGTGGAACGGGCGGGAGGACCGCTACGAGCTGCCGGATATCGGCTGCCCGGACCAGTACCACACCTTTGCCGACAACAACGTCTTCATCTCGCTCTTCGCCCAGTGGAACCTGCGCTGGGCCGCCGAACTCGCGGCGCAGCCCGAACATGCCGCGGCGGCGGCGAGGGTCGGCCTGGAGGCCGCCGAAGCCGGTGCGTGGCGGGCGATGGCGGAAAAGCTCTACATCAGCGAGCCCGACGCCGACGGCATCGTCGAGCAGTGCGACGGCTTCTTCGCGCTGGACCCCGACCTGGCCGGTGTCTGCGAGACCTACTGCCGCCACTCCCAGGCCGTGAAGCAGCCCGACGTGCTGGCCGCGTTCATCCCCTTCGAGGACCGCTACTCCCGGGAGATCCGTCGCCGGAACTGGCGGTTCTACAACGCGCGCACGCTGCACGGCTCCTCGCTCTCGCTGCCGGGGATGGCCTACGCGGCGGCGCGCTGCGGGCTCAACGACGAGGCGCTCCACGCGCTGCACACCTCGTGCCGGCTGGACCTCGACGACGTGAACCTGGACACCGAGCGCGGCGTGCATGTCTCCGGCGGCGCGGTCCAGTGGTGCGCGATTGTCTTCGGCTTCGGCGGGCTCGACGCCACGGCGGAGGGCCTGACCCTGCGCCCCAACCTGCCGCGCCAATGGCGTCGCCTGGCCTTCCGGGTGCACTGGCGGTTCCGGCCCGTCGATGTCGAGATCACGCGCCGGACCGTCCGCGTGACGGTTGCCGGCGACCCGACGGCTGTCGTCCCGGTGCGTCTCGGCGGCGGCGCGTGGCGGGAGGCGAGGGGCGGGGAGACGGTCGCCTTGCGCGGGCGCGAGACGCGGGCCGCCCGCGACCACTGGAGCACCGCCCGCGACCCCTGAGTGGTCGCGGGAAGCGGTCGCGGGAACGATGGGGGAGGTCAGGGACAGGGCTCAACGGTCGGCCAGGCCCCGCGAACCGCGCCCCAATGCCGGGTAAGCCCGGGGAAAGCTTCGGATGAAGGATCCGGCGTCACCGGACGCCCGCCGGGATCGAGGTAAAGGCATCCGACATCCTGTGCCGGCAGGGCGTCCACCATCCGCCGGGCATCCTCCAGCGCAGCCAGCCACCTCCGCTTCAGCAGGCCGAGATCGAGCGGTTTGCGCAGACAGAGTCGGTCCACGTCGGCCTGCGTATAGGCCGCATGACGGCCCGCATGGTCCAGCAGGAACTGCGGGGTGAAGCCCGGGTCCTTTCCACACGCGGCCCAGGCCAGTGCGCCCAGCGAAAGATAGTGTTCGTGGATGTACATCACGTCCACGAAATCGCGAACCTCATCTCGGCCCGCGAGCGCCAGCATCTTGTTCACCGCGGCATCCGCCTCGTGCAGCCGGAAGCCGCATCGGTCATCTGCCTGGACGGGGAAGAAGCGGAACGCACTGTCCTGGGCCCACTCGGCCTTGAGCGAGAGCCCGCTCGCCGTTACGACGGCACGATAGAAGGTGCCCGTGCGCAGGAGCCACTCGACGGTATACCCCGCAGCCAGCAGCGTTGCCCCGTCCTGTTCGGCGCTGCGGGCCACACAGTCCGCCACATCGTGGAAGTAGTCGAGGTCCTGGGAGTAGCGGGGCGTCTTCGCGTCCCGGTGGAGGACCGTAGCCCCTGCCAGGTAGCTCTCCGGGCTGCGGTTGGCCGCAAGGGTCTTCAGCACATGGGCCTGCAGGTCGCTTATCGGCATAGTTTCGCGGCAAGGAGCAACCCTTTCCGCCCTCCGTCCCGTCGCAACCCACGAGCGATCTCGGGGATGTCCTCAAGATGGATTTCCATGTCTTCTCGCAGGTACCAGAAGCACTGGGCATGGTAGGCGCGATACGCGCGGCGGGCCTCGCGAAGCCGCACCATGTCCCTGGCCGCTTCGGAGGCCAGTCGACGCCGGCTCTTCCTGCCGCCCCTTCGCCCAATTTCGGCGAGGTACGCTCTGACCGCGGTATGGGTCTCGCTCATGGCTGAAAGATCATAACCCGCTTACGGTCTGCGCGCAATAACGGAGAGAGCCCGGGCAAGAACGGGCATGTCCGGCTAAGACATCCTTGTCGGGGGACTCGCGCAAGAGGAGACGCAAGGGGACCGGTATTGCAGTCGGTCATGATCTGTGATTCTTTGTCCGGGAGACTGTTGAGACGAGGTGCCACATGGCCATTCTACAGGTCAGGAGTATCAGCGACGATCTCTACGGGGCACTGGGCAAGCGGGCGGCCCTGGAGCACCGTTCTATCAGACAGGAGGTGATCCGTATCATCCAGCGCTATCTCGCCACACCTCCGCATTCGCTGGAGGCGGACGAGGAAGCGTTGCGCCTGGCGGGATCGTGGCAGGATTCCCGCACGGCGGAGTCCATCGCGCGCGCCATCCGTGGCGGGCGTTCCACGCGGCGTTTCCAGGAACAGATCTGATGTACCTGTTGGATACCGACATCGCCTTCCTCGGCCACGTCTGCTTCGACGAAATCCACCCGTTCGGCGGGACGCCGACGACGGCGCCGGGCAGCGCGGTGCTCTGCGGCGCGATGGCGGCCGCGCGGGTGGGCGCGCGCGTGGCCGTGGTGACGCGGATGAACCCCGCCGACGCGCACATCCTGGACCCGCTCCGCGCGCTGGGCGTCGAATGCGCGGTAATCCCTTCGGAGGAGACCACCCGCATGCGCGTGGTCCATCCCACGGCTGACCTAGATGTGCGGGAGATGGCCCAGACCGCGAATGCGGGATTCCTTCGAATCGAGGACCTGCCGCCGATCGAGAGCCGGTGCGTCCACCTCGCCGGCATCACCGACCGGGAGTTCACCCTGGACCTGGTCCGCGGGCTGCGCGAGCGCGGCTGCAGCGTCTCGGCGGACCTGCAGAGCTTCGTCCGGCAGGTCGATCCGACCACGCGCGCGATCCGCTTCGCGGACGTGCCCGCCAAGGCCGAGCTCGTCGCCCAGCTCGATCGCGTGAAGCTCGACGCGGTCGAGGCGAAGATCCTCACGGGGACCGACGAGCTCGCGACCGCGGCCGCGCGGTTCGCGGACTGGGGCTGCCCGGAGGTGGTGATCACGCGGGCGGACGGCGTGCTCGCGCGGGTCGGGGGGGAGACCTTCTTCGCGCGGTTCACGAACCGCAACGCCAGCGGCCGCACGGGCCGGGGCGACACGACCTTCGCCGGCTACCTGGCCTGGCGCCTCGATCATCCGCCGGCCGAAGCGCTCGCGTTCGCCGCCGCGCTGGTCTCGATCAAGATGGAAACCCCCGGTCCGTTTGCCGGCACGCTCGAGGACGTGCGGGCCCGGATGAACAGGAGCTGATCCGTTATGCGCGACCCTCGATCCGTCTTCGTCTTCCTCCTGGGGTTGGCCTTATGCGTTGGCATCTGGGTGGCCGTGCCCTACAACAACTTTGCGCTCAACAACAGCTTCGTAAGCGACGGGTACCTCCCGGAGATCGTGCTGCTCTGCATCGCGTTCCTGGTCCTGGTGCTCAATCCGCTGCTGCGGCGCTTCCTGCCGGGCCTCGCGCTCACGCACCGGCACCTGGCGCTGCTGGTCGGCATGATGCTCTTCGGCGCGATCCTGCCGAGCAACGGTCTCTTCCGGTTCTTTCCGCATAACATCGCGCGGGAGACCGAGATCATCAACCGTTCGACCGTGCTGGCGCCCGCGGTCGCGGAATCGGCCCTGCCGCCGTCTCTTTTCCCCGACCCGATCGGCTTCGACCTCGAGACGCCGGTCTCCAGCCAGTTGATCTACGAACTGGACCCCGGCGAGTCCATTCCCTGGGCGGCGTGGGTACCGCCGCTGCTTTCCTGGGGCACGGTGATCGTGGCCTTCTGGGCCCTGATGATCGGGCTGGGGATGATGGTCTACCCGCAATGGCGGCACGTCGAGCGGCTCTCCTTCCCGCTGCTGCGGGTCTACCATGCGCTGATCGACGAGCCGGAGCCGGGGCGGGCGCTTCCCGCGATCTTCCGATCCCGCGTCTTCTGGGTCGGCGCGGGCCTGGTGCTCCTGGTGCATTCGTTCAACGGGCTGGCGCTGTTCACGGACGGCGCCTTCCCCGAGCTGCCCGTATCCTGGAACGTAAGGGGCGCGTTCTCCGAGGGGATCTGGAGCTATGCCCCCGGTTTCCTCGTGGGCGGCCGCATCTTCTTCCTGTTCATCGGGCTGGCCTACTTCATGCCCAACCGTTACAGCTTCTCGATCTGGTTCACGGTCCTCGCGGCCGGCATCCTGGTGATGGTCGGCCAGCAGCACCTGCCCACGTTCCGGTCCGGTCGCCTCTACGACGCGGGCGCCGGCGCGCTGATCGTCATGGCGCTCGGCGTCGCCTGGCTGGGCCGGCATCACTACCTGCGGGTGCTGCGGGCGACGTTCGGTCGCGGCGCGAAGGAGGGCGACGCGGCGACCGATGCGCTGGCCGGCCGCCTGTTTCTCGGCGGCACCGCCGTCATGCTGGCCTGGTTCCTCTGGGCCGGCGCCGGCGCGCCCATGGCCCTCATCCTCGTGGCGATGGGCGTCGTCATCATGCTCATGGTCGCGCGCATCGTCGCCGAGACGGGCCTGACCTACGTCTGGATCATCCCGTTGGCCGCGCGGCAGATGATCACCCTCTTCCCCCAGCGGTGGATGACCGTCAGCTCGGCCTTCCTGCAGCAGGCCCACTACATCCTGGCCAACCGCGCCTCGGCCGTGAGCGCGGCGGCGATGACCGTCCTCGCGCTCGGGTTGAACCGGTCCGCGACCCCGGCCTCGCGCCGTCGGCTGGCCGGCGTCGGCCTGCTCGTGCTGGTGCTCGGCCTGCTCGTCTGCGGCGCGGTGCACCTGCGGATGGGCTACCACCTGTCCGCCTCGTACGACGGCGTGAACCAGCCGATCACCGGGCGGGGCGCCCGTCTCATGGCGATGGGGCCCATCCAGGACGTCGCGATCGGCCGGGAATACAGCCTGGATCGGGGCCAGCTCCGGGCGATGGTCTTCGGCGCCGGCCTGGCGACCGTGTTGCTGCTCCTCTGCTCCCGTTTCCCCGGCTGGCCCCTGCATCCCATCGGCATGATCTTCGTCTATTCCTCCATCGGCCTGCGCCTCGTCGTCAGCCTGTTCCTCGGGTGGTTGATCAAGACGATGCTGGTCAAGTACGGCGGCGCGAGGGTCTACCGGGCCGCCATGCCGTTGTTCCTCGGCCTGATTGCCGGCGAAATCCTCGCCAACGCGCTCTGGACACTGGTGCCGGTCCTGCAAATCCTCTTCGGCGCCGATCCCGCGATGATCCGGCGGCTGGTGATCTTTCAGTATACGTAAGACCGCCCGCGCCGGCGTGATCGGTCCGTGCTCGCGTCCCCGGCCCCCACGGCCTCGCGCCGTGGGGGAGGAAAGGTGGGGGCGCATTTCACTTCGGGCGGTGCATCACCCGCATGGACGGGGCGTGGGAGCCGATGTAGTTCGCGGCAACGTTGACGGACACGTTAGATCCGGTGGAGTTTACGAGGAAGTTGACGC
>PWTM01000029.1 GCA_003563855.1 PVC group bacterium
GCCAAGGCTTCGGCGGGCAAGCCGTGAGCGGCGGGGACCCGCGCCATGCCTGCCCGCCATAGCTCCGAGCGAAGCGAGCGAGCGACGGCGGGCTCACGAGACCTTCGCGAACGCTCCGTCACGGACCCTACTTCGCCCTGCGGGCTTCGTAGGGCGACCTGCCGCACCCCGCGGGGCCGCCCCCGGGGCGGGAGAGCCCATGACTTCGTAAAGGTTCCGTGCCGCCACGGGGGATCAAGCCGAGGGGGCGAAAACGTAGACCGGAGCGTGCTCCCTGGGAACGCCAGGCTCCAGCCTGGCCGACCAAGCGGACGAGAACCTCGCGGACCAGGATCGTGCCACGCTGGAGCGTGGCGTTCCCGGGGGGGCGGACCTCCACCCCCTTCGCTTTCGCGGCGGCTCTTACGCTGTCAAAAGGGGTGACGCGATATGGAGTGCGGCGCCCGCGGGCGAAGCCCGGCGACGCCGCTTTGGGTTGGCGGGGGGCTGGCGGCAGCGGTCCCGCGGCTAAGCGCCTCGCCCGGCCCAGGCTTGCTCCGTCGTCAGCCGTAGTCATCGCCGTAGTCGTCGACCGGCTCGTCCCTTTCCGGTGGACGACTACGCCGACGACTACGGATCACGAGGGCCTCCGGCCTTCCCCTTTCAGCGTTTCAGCATTTCAGCGTTTCAGCTTTTTCCTCATGTGTCTTGCCCCGCCCCCGGCCCGATAACGCCGCGCACGGGGTGACCCGACTTCGCCGAAGGCTACGTCGGGCAAGCCGGGCGCGCGCGCCGCGATGCTCGGCGCCCCACGCCTGCCTCCCTCTGCGCGAGAACCACCCCGAGAACCACGCCGCGCACCACCTGCGGGCTTTCGCACTTCGCCAACACATGAAGCCGTCCCACTCCAGCACGCTGCGCAGAACGCGCCGCGAAGACCGAAAGCGTCACTGAGCTTGTTTTTGCCGGGCGGCCGGAACAGGATGCCTGTCCTTGGCGGCGCGGGCGCGCGGCGCGGGCCTATGCGGGGGGGGCGGATGGCGGCGATGCGGAGCGGGGGAACGAAACGAGCAGGCGGATCCGGGCCGCGGATCGGGATCGTCGGCGGCGGGCAACTGGCGCGGATGACGGCGGTCGCCGCGGCGCAGCTCGGCTGCGCGGTCCACATCCTCGAGCGCGAACCGGACAGCCCGGCGGCCCGGCTCGCGGCGCATTCGGAGGTCGGCGACTGGAACGATCCGGCGGTGCTCCGCCGGTTCGCCGCACAGGTCGACTGCGTGACGCTCGAGAACGAGTTCGTCGACGCGACGAGCCTGGCCGCGATCGAGGAGGCCGGTCTTCCGCTCCTGCCCGCCTCGGCCGCGCTGGCCCGGGTTCAGGACAAGCTGCTGCAGAAACAGGCGCTGACCGCGGCCGGCCTCGAGGCGCCGCCCTTCCGGGCGGTCGAGACGCCGGCGGAAGCGCGCGCGGCCGGGGCGGACTTCGGCTGGCCGCTGGTCCTGAAGGCGCGGCGCAACGGCTACGACGGCAAGGGCAACGTGACGGTGCGCTCGGCCGCGGAGGTCGCGTCCGCCTGGCGCCGGCTCGGCGGCGCGCCCGGCCGGCTGTTCGTCGAAGCCTGGTGCGCCTTCGAGGCCGAGCTGGCCCTGATCGTCACGCGCGCCGCCGACGGCGCCTCGGTCGTGTACCCGGTGGTCGAGACCGTGCAGCGCGACCACATCTGCCACCGCGTGCGCGCGCCGGCGCCGGTCGCGCCGGACGTCGCCCGCCGGGCGGCGGATATCGGCGCGCGGGCGGTGGCCGCGGTCGGCGGCACGGGCAGTTTCGGCATCGAGCTCTTTCTCGCGGCCGACGGCCGGCTCCTGGTCAACGAGCTGGCGCCGCGGGTGCACAATTCGGGGCACTACACGATCGAGGCCTGCGCCTGTTCGCAGTTCGAGAACCACGTGCGGGCCGTGCTCGGCCTGCCGCTCGGGTCGCCGGCCATGGTCGCGCCGGCGGCGGCGATGATCAACCTGCTCGGCGCGGGCGCGGGGTCGGGCCGGCCGGAGGGACTGCGGGAAGCGCTTGCCATCGCGGGCGCACACGTGCACATCTATGGCAAGGACCGCAGCCGCCACGGCCGGAAGATGGGCCACGTCACGGCCCTGGGCCGGACGCTGGCGGAGGCCGTCGCCGCCGCGGAGTCGGCGGCGGACCGGATCCGGTTCGGGAGGAGCGCATGAAGACGAAGCCCCCGTCCGAAACGCCGCGGGTCGGCATCATCATGGGCAGCGATTCCGACTGGCCGACGCTGCAGCCGGCGGCGGAGGCCTGCGCGGAGTTCGGCGTCGCCTGCGAGGTGCGCGTCGTCTCGGCGCACCGCACGCCGATGGACATGGCGCGCTACGCGCGCACGGCGGACCGGCGCGGCCTTCGCGTGATCGTGGCCGGTGCGGGCGGCGCCGCGCACCTGCCCGGCATGGTGGCGAGCCTGACGCCGCTGCCCGTGGTCGGCGTGCCGGTCGAGAGCAAGGCGCTCAAGGGGCTCGACTCCCTGCTCTCGATCGTCCAGATGCCCGCGGGGGTGCCGGTGGCGACCGTGGCCATCGGGGGCGGACGCAACGCGGGCCTCCTGGCGGTCGAGATTCTGGCCGCGTCCGATCCCGAGCTGCGCGCGCGGGTGGCGGCGTTCAAGAAGCGCATGGCGGCCGGGTCGCGCGCAAAGAACCGGCGGCTGACCCGCGAACGCGCAGCCGGCGACGGGGGAGACCCGAAATGAACGTGACACCGGACCTGCAATCGAGCCTGACCTGCGACGACGTGCGGCAGGAGCGCAACGGGAAGTTCATCCTGATCGGGCTCTTCGACGCCATCGGGTCGCCGCGTTTCCCGATGCGCCATCCGCGGCTGTTCGTCGTTACCCGCTGGTGCAGCGGGGAGGGGCGGTTCGAGCAGACCACGCGGATCGTGGGGCCCGACCAGGTAACGCCGATCGCGACGAGCCGGCCGGTCGCGCTGAACCTGCCCTCGCCGGAGGCGTTCGCCACGCACGTGGACCTGTTCGTGAACCTGGGCTTCGCCGCGCCGGGCGTGCACTGGGTCGAGATCCTGCTCGACGGCGATCTGCGCATCCGCTACCCGCTTCGCGTGAACGAGCTGCGCGCGAAAGAGAAGCCGGGCGCGCCGCCGGACGGCGCCGCGGGGGCGTGAACCGGGTCACGGACGCGGCGGCGAGGTGCGGCTCGCCCGTGGTCCCGCATAGCCGGGGGCGGCGGCGGATCGGTGCGGGCACGGCGCTTGCCGTCGCGGCGCTGGCGGCGGCGGTCCTCGCGGGTGCCGCCGCGCGGTTCCCCTCGGCGCGCCGGTACGGCGCGCCGATCCCGGCGGGGAGCGCCCAGCTCGGAAGCCGCGAGCCGGGCGGCCGCGCCCCGTACCGGTTCGAGACCGGGGGCTTCCGTCTCGGCCGGTACCCGGTCACGACCGGCATGTACGCGCGCTACCTTCGCGAGACGGACACCCCGCCGCCGTGGCCGGACGGAATCCGCCGCGGGCGTGGCGGCCGCCCGCGGCCCGCGCGCGGCGAGCGGCGGCGGCCGGTGGCCGGCGTTACGCGCGCCGAGGCCGAGGCCTTCTGCCGCTGGCTCTCCGGGCGCTGGGGCGTCGAGGCGCGCCTGCCGACGGAGTCGGAATGGGAATACGCGGCGCGCGGCGGGATCGACGGCGGCCGCTACCCCTGGGGATGGGGCGATCCCGAGGGCCGCGCGCACTTCGACGCGACGGGCCGCGCGCGGGTCGGCCGCACCCCGCCGAACGGCTACGGGCTGCGCGACATGGCCGGACAGGTCTTCGAGTGGTGCGCGCCCGAACCCGGGGACGAGGCGGCGGGGATCGCGCGGGGCGGAAGCTGGGCCGAGCGCGATCCGCGGTTCCTGCGCGTCTTCCACCGCACGCCGTTCCCGCCGGACTACCGCGGCGCGGACCTGGGGTTCCGCGTGCGGTTCACGGACCCGCCCGGATAACGGCGTCGAGCCTGACTTCAGAGCGACTGGTCAAACAGCTTGTGGGTTCTTGAGTTGCAATGGGGCGTTTGCGTTATGGGGTGTCTCACGGATCGAATCGAAACCTCTTTGTGAGTGGCGGGGGTTGTGTATGCGGGTAAGTGTTTACGGGTAAGAGTGGGCGGGTAAGAGTGGGAAGTTGCTTCGTCGCGTGGCGGCCATGCTTGCGGCGCTTTCTAAGGCGGTAACCAGCGAGTATCACCCGCCCACCCTTACCCGATCCCCCTTAACCGCGTAAACTTAAGCGCGTAATCTTACCCGTATACTCTTACCCGACCACCCTTACGCGATCGTGGACCTTCCCCAGTTTTCGTCGTGCGGGGGGGTATCTCCCGGGCGGCGTGGTGCGGCAGGCCGTGCCGCTCGCGTCCGGGAAGCCCCCCGCCTTCGCCAAGGCTTCGGCGGGCAAGCCGTGAGCGGCGGGACCTGCGCGCCATAGCTCCGAGCGAAGCGAGCGAGCGACGGCGGGCTCACGAGACCTTCGCGAACGCTCCGTCACGGACCCCTCGCGCAGCGCTCGGGGCGACCTGCCGCACCCCGCGGGGCCGCCCCCGGGGCGGGAGAGCCTATGACTTCGTAAAGGTTCCGTGCCGCCCCGGGGGGATCCAGCAAAGGGGCGATAACGTAGACCGGAGCGTGCCCCCTGGGAACGGTCCCCGGGTTTCGTGGCGTCTTCTTCTCGGTTGACGACTACGCCGACGACTACGCTGGACGATGGGACGCATCGCCGTCGTAATCCGTAGTCGTCGACCGATCCTCCCGGCCATGCTTTCCAAGACGTCGTGCCCCCCGGGAACGCCAGGCTCCAGCCTGGCCGACCAAGGGGACGAGAACCTCGCGGACCAGGACCGTGCCACGCTGGAGCGTGGCGTTCCCGGGGGGGCGGACATCCACCCGCTTCGCTTCTACGGGGGGCTCTTACGCTGCCAGAAAGGTGACGCGGTATGGAGTGCGGCGGCAGAGGGCGAAGCCCGGCGACGCCGCTTTTGGTTGGCGGGGTGACGCGGCGCTTACGGGGGGCGAAAGCGGTGTCGCCGTCCCGGACGCGGGGCGCGCCCGGAACTCTGCCACCGCACTCCAACACTCTACGCCAACCGGCCGGCGAAAACTGGGGAATGTCCTCTTACCCGATCCGCTCGCACCACTCTTTCCGCTATAGCTGTAGCGACTGGGGAAGCCCCATCAGTGAACGGGTGTCCCTGGTTCCTGCGCGTCTTCCACCGCACGCCGTTCCCGCCGGACTACCGCGGCGCGGACCTGGGGTTCCGCGTGCGGTTCACGGACCCGCGCGGATGACGGCGTCGAGCGCGGCGCGCAGGCGCGGCAGGCGCAGCCCGGCCTCGCCGAGAACGGCGCGCAACCGGCCGGCCGCGACGGGCAGGTACCGCGCCGTCGCCTCGAGGCCCGGGAGGGCCGCCATCCGCGCATAGGCGCCCATCGCCTGGGTCAGCCGCTGGACCGCGGCCCAGGGCAGCAGCTCCAGCACCGCGGCGGCGCGCTTCGGATCGCGGGCGATGTAGCGCCGCAGGAGGGCTGCCCGCAGCGGCGCCGGCCAGTCGGCGTACGGGTCGTAGAGCAGCGAGGCCAGGTCGTAGGCCGCGGGGCCGAAGCGCATGCCCTGGAAATCGATGAACGCGGGCTCGCGGCCGGCGGGGATGATGTTGGCCGATTGCAGGTCGCGGTGCAGCAGCACGGCCGGCGCCTCGCGCAGCCGCGCCTCGGCCGCCTGCAGCTCGCGCTCGACCGCGGTCCGTCGGCCCGCGGACCAGCCCAGCCGCCGCGCGAGCAGCGGGCCGGTGAAGAGTTCACGCTCGACTGCGTAGACGCCCTCGTCGAACGCCGGTTCGAGGGCCAGTCCCCGCCGCCGCGCGGCGGCGCCGCCCTCCTCGTGCATCCGCCGCAGCCGCTCGACGGCGCGCCCGAGCAGACCGGCCGCCCAGGCGGGCGAACGGCGCGCGGCTTCCTCGCCGAGCGTACGCTCGCCGAGATCCTTGACCAGCAGGCCCGGCCCGCCGTCCCTCGCCGTCCAGGCCGCCAGGACTGCCGGCACGCGCAACCCGAGCTGGGCCAGGAACCGGGCATGCCCGGCCCAGCGCGCGTTTTCGGGCCGGGCGGAACCGCAACGGACCAGCAACGCGCGGCGCGCGCCTTCGCGCAAGCGGAAGTAGGCGCGGTCGGAACCGCGGGGCGCCAACGCGACGAGCAGCGCGCGGTCCGGCCGGAACCCCGCGCGCCGCAAGGCCGCGCGCTCGCGCGGCGCCAGCGCGGGGCCGGCGCGGACGGCCAGCCGCGCGACCGATCCGCGCGCCTCGGCGCCAGGCCCCAGGACGGCGCGCTCGACCCGCGCGCCGCGCCGGACCACCGCGCCGGCGAGCAGCACGCTCTCGCGGACGGACGCGCCGCGCTCGATCCGCACGTCCGGCGCCGCGCAGATCCACCCGCCGCCGGTTGCCCGGCGCTCCGCCGAGGCGTCGTAGAACCGGGCGCCGGCGCGACCGGTCTGGAAGGCGGCGCGCGTCGCGACGTGCGCCGCGATCGCCTGCTCGGGCGTCCCGAGGTCGGCCCAGAAGGCGCCGGGCTGCGCCACGCCGCGAATCCGCCAGCCGGCCGCCATCGCCCGCATGTAGGCCGTGACGATCGAGACGCGCTCCTCGCGCGGGATGAAGTCGAGCACCTCCGGCCGGACCAGGTGCAGCCCGCAGAACGTCCAGGTCCCGGGCAGGCCGGGCCGCTCGGCGCGGAAGCTGACGATCCGCCGGTCCGGCCCCTCGACGCGGACGGTGCGCGGTCCGGCCCGGTCCGTGATCCAGAGCGCGGCCAGGACGCGCGGATCGGCCAGTGCCCGGCGCAGCGGTTCCGGATCGAGGTCCGCGGCGATATCGGCATTGAGCAGCCAGAAGGGGCTGTCGTCAAAGAAGCGGGCGGCGCGGCGCAGCGCCCCGCCGGTTTCGAGCCGGACCGGCTCGCGCGAGAACGCCAGGCGCAGTCCGGCGGGCGGGTCGGCTTCGACGGCCGCCTCAATGGCGGCGGCGCCGTGGTGCAGGTTGACGAGCGCCTCGCGCACGCCCCAGCGGCGCAGCAGATCGAAGGCATGCCCGAGCAGCGTGCGACCCCAGAGCGGCAGGAGGGGCTTGGGCAGCGTCTCGCTCAACGGGCGCAGGCGGGCGCCCAGTCCGGCCGCCAGGATCATCGCCTTGCGCGGCGGCGGGACGGGACGCCGGCGCGCGGCGTGCCGGCGCGACGAAGCCCGGCGCGGGTCCGGCCGTTCACCCGGCATCGCGGACCGGGCGGGCCAGCATTTCCCGCGCATGGGCAAGCGCCGCGGCCGTATCGCCGCCGAGCATGCGGGCCACCTCGCGCGCCCGCTCGTCCCCGGGCGCCAGCCGTTCGATCCGCGAGAGGGTCCGGCCGTCGCGGACCTCCTTGGTCACGACGAAATGCGTCGCGCCGTGGACGGCGACCTGGGGCAGGTGCGTGATGCAGAGAACCTGGCGATTCCCGGCGACGCCGGACAGCTCCCGGCCGACCGCGTGGCCCAGCTCGCCGCCGAGGTTCGCGTCGATCTCGTCGAAGACCAGGACCGGCACCCGGTCGTGCTGGGCCAGCACGGCCTTGATCGCGAGCATCGCACGCGAGATCTCGCCGCTGGAGGCGATCGCGCGCAGCGGCCGCATGGCCTCGCCGACGTTGGGCGCGAAACCGAACTCGACCGCGTCGATGCCGGACGGGCGCGGCGCGCAGGGGGCGAGGTCGACCGCGAAGGCGCTGCGCGGGAAACCGAGGAACTCGAGTTCGCCCGTCACGGCCTCGGCCAGCGCGTCCGCGGCCTTCGTTCGTTTCCGGCGCAGCGCTTCCCCCGCCGTCTGCATCGCTGCCGCGGCCGCCTGGATCTCCGTGTCCAGCGCGGCCAGCCGTTCGCCGCGCCCGCGCAGGGACTCGAGCCGCGCCCGCGCCTCCTCGAGCGTCGCGAGGACCGCGGCCGTGTCGCCGCCGTACTTGCGGTGGAGCCGGCGGTAGATGGCCAGCCGCTCGTCCAGCCAGGCGAGCCGGGCGGGGTCGGCCTCGATCCGCTCCGCGGTCCCGCTCACCGCAAGGCCGAGTTCCTGGACCCGGCGCGCGAGGTCCGTCACCTCGCTCCGCCACGCCGCGGCCTCGGGCAGCAGCCGCTCCAGCTCCTCGAGCGGACGCTGCGCAGCGGCGAGCGCCGTGAACGCGGACCCCTCGTCGTCGGTCAGCGCGGCGGCCAGGGCGCCGGCCAGTTCGAGGATGCGCTGCGCGTTGCCGACCCGAAGGTGCTCGGCCTCGAGCTGCGCCTCCTCGCCCTCCTTCAGCGCCGCGTCCTCGATCTCGCGGCAGCGGTAGTCGAGCATCTCGATCCGCTCGGCGACGTCGGCGCCGTCCTCGCGGGCGAGCGCCTCGCGCTCGGCCTCGAGCGCCGCGTGGCGGTCGAAGGCGGCGCGGAAGGCCGCGCGCGCCGGACCCGCCCCGCCGAAGGCGTCGAGAATATCGAGCTGCGCCTCCGGCCGGAAAAGCGACTGGTGGTCGTGCGGCCCGTGCATGTCCACCAGCAGATCGCCGAGCCGGCGCAGGACCTGGAGCGTCACGGGCGCGTCGTTGACGAGGTTCTGCCCGCCCGACTCCCGCACGACCCGGCGGATGGCGAGCAGGTCCTCCTCGCAGGGGGGGAGCGAAAGCTCGGCGAGCAGGTCGGCCACGCCCGGCGCGGTCCCGACGTCGAAGGCGGCTTCGACCGCGCAGGCGTCCTCGCCGGAACGGATCAACGTCTTGTCGGCCCGCTCCCCGAGCAGCAGGCCGAGCGCGCCGATGAAGATCGACTTCCCGGCGCCGGTCTCGCCGGTGATGACGTTCAAGCCCGGCTCGAAGTCGACGCCGAGGTGTTCGACCAGCGCGAGGTTCCGTACCGTCAGCCGCTTCAGCATACGCCGACCCGCCTCCGCGCTTGCCGGCGATCCGCGCCGCCGACGGCTACTCCACGACGTCGATCAGGTCGCGCACCGGGTCCGGCGGCGCCTTCGGCTCGGACTTCTCCTTGGGCGGCCGGTTCTGCGGCCCGCGATCGCGCGGACGCCCTCCACCGCCACCGCCCCCGCCGCCGCCGCCGCGGCGCCCGCCGCGGCGGCGCGGGCCGGA
>PWTM01000219.1 GCA_003563855.1 PVC group bacterium
GACGAGGCGATGCGGGTAACGGTGCACGCGAGTTGCGCGCACGGCGTCCGGCGCCTGGCCCTGATGCGCGACGGCGCGCTGCTGCCCTGGGTGTACGTGGACGCGACCCGCGCGACGGTTGACCTGGTGGACGAGTCGGCGCCCGCCGGCCGCCACTGGTACGTCGTGACCGCCGAAGTGGGAACCGCCTATGGCGGCGACCATGTCGGCATCGGCCACGCGTCGCCGCATTTCGTATGGAAGGCCGCTAAAGGAGAGGCACGGTGACTTCACGACCCAACATCCTGCTCCTGCTCATGGACGACATGGGCTTCTCCGATCCCGGCTGCTACGGAGGCGAGATCGAGACCCCCAACATCGACCGCCTGGCCGCGAACGGGCTCCGCTTCAGCCAGTTCTACAACGCGGGGCGCTGCTGGCCGACGCGGTCCTGCATCCTGACGGGCTACTACGCCCCACAGGTCTGCATGGACCCGCCGGCCCGGGGCTACCGCGCGCCCTGGCAGCGCGAGATCCCCCAGCACCTGCGGTCCACCGGCTACCGCAGCTACCATTCGGGCAAGTGGCACCTCTTCAACGCGCGGGAGCCGGAGGCGCAGAGCCGGTTCGACGTCAGCTGGGGCTACGATATCGAACAATTCACGCACTTCTTCCATCAGCCGGACGGCCGCACGCAATTCTCGGCGACGGCCATCACCGACCACGCCCTCGCCTGCCTCGATGCGCACCAGGCCGGACACGCGGGAACACCGTTCTTTCACTACGTGTGCTATACGACCCCGCACTTCCCCGTGCAGGCGGAGCCGCAGGACATCGCCAAGTACATGGACCGCTACCGCGAGGGGTGGGACGCCCTGCGCGAACGCCGATGGCGGCGGCTGCGTGAGTCAGGAATCGTCCGGTGCGGTCTCTCCCGGCGGGAGCCCGAGGTGCCGGCCCCGCATTACCTGGCGCACAAGGCGGAGTGGGACGCCTGCTTCGGGCCCGGGGAGATCGAGTACGCCGTGCCCTGGGATTCGCTGACGGAGGAGCAGCAGCGCTTCCAGGCGACGAAGATGGCGATCCACGCCGCGATGATCGACCGGACCGACCGCGAGATCGGGCGTATCCTCGACCGGCTTCAGGCCATGAACGTGCTCGAAGACACGCTGGTCCTCTTTCTCTCCGACAACGGGGCCAGCGCGGAGATGATGATCCGGGGCGGAGGGCACGATCCCGGCGCGCCCCCGGGATCGGAGGCGACGCACCTCTGCCTCGGGCCGGGCTGGTCCTCCTGCGCCAACGCGCCGTTCCGGCGGCACAAGATCTGGGTGCACGAGGGCGGGGTCGCCACGCCGCTGATTGCCTGCTGGCCGAACGGAATCTCCGCGCGCGGCGAGCTGCGGCACGACATGGGCCACTGTATCGATTTCCTGCCCACGACCATGGACCTTGCCGGGGTGAAGCCCGAGGATATCCCACTGCCCGATGGCGCGCCGCCGCTGCCCGGCCGGAGCCTTGTCCCCGCCTTCCATCGGGACGGCAGCGTGCAGCGCGACCATCTCTACTTCCACCACGAGGGCAACCGCGCCTTGCGGGCCGGCGACTGGAAGCTGGTCAACGAGTCCCAGGTGAACCGGGGCACGCCGGACGACCCCTGGGCGCTCTATGACCTCTCCGCCGACCGTTGTGAAATGGTTGACCTGGCCGGCAAGATGCCGGAGAAATGCCAGGAGATGAGGGCGCTATGGCAACACTGCGAAGACACGTACCGAACGAAGCCCGGGGACGAATGACCCGTCAAAACGAGACAGATCCGGCAGCGCTTCCGCCGGAGCCATGGCGGCGCGTCATCCATCGCCGCCGAAGCCGCGGCCGGATCGGGCGGCCCCTGGCCCTCGTCCTGGTCGCCCTCGGGGCCGCGGCCCAGGACGAGTTCGACGTGCACGGCCCCGTGGCGACCGGCGGGCCCAGGGCCCGGGAAGCCTACGAGGCCAACCGGGCGGAACACGAGGGGAACCCGGACGTGCTGGTCCTTCCCGGCCTGGTAGCCGACCGGAAGGCGCGCACCGTGGAGGTCCTGGCGGAGAGCACGGGGCTGCGGGCCGGCGAGACGATCGAGTTTCTCCTGATCGACAGCGGCAGCGCCCACGGCTACGAGGCGGTCCTCTGGTCGCACGCGAAACCGAGCGACGTCCACCGGGCGCTCGAGTTCATCGGCCTCGAACCCGGCTCCCCGGTCAATCCCGCCGCGCTGCGCTTCTGGGCCCACGGGGATCCGGTCATCCTGACCGTGCGAACAGAGGCCGGCGATGCGTTCCCGATCGAACAGATGATCCTGGACCGCGAGGAGAATGATACGCTTCCCGAGGAAGGGTTCATATTCACCGGCTCGATGCGGGTCCCCCCGCCGGACGGCCGGGGCGATCCCATCTATGCGGCCGACGTGTACGATCCGCGATCGGTGGCCTCGATCTACAACGAACCGACGGCGGTGCTCGATATCCCCCGGCAGGTGGACCAGAGCGAAGTCTTCGGCAACCAGGTGGTGAACCCGGAGATCGTGCTCGATCACGGAACCCTGGTGACCGTGGTGATGACGCCGGCGCCGGAGGATGCGCGGCCCCCGCGCCGCGACCTGGAACTGTCGGTCGACCGGCCGGAGGGAGAGGCGGCCACGGTCTACCGGCTGACCGATGCGGCAGACACCGTGCTCGCCGAATCGCCGGGGCTGACCGAGGCGTTGCGGGAGGTGCTGGGCCCCCAGGAAGACGGCGGCATGACCTTCCTGACCCTGTCGCTCGGCGACCGGGTACCGGTCACGGATGCGGCCCGGACGGCCACGCTGGTGGGCATGATGGAGATGATGGGCCGAGTGCGGGTCCACCCCCCCGTGGACGGCGAGCTTTACTACCGGGCCTTTACGCCCAGCCGGCAGTGGCGCGAGCCGGCGGGGCGGCCCGCCCAGCCATGGGAGATCCACTTGTCCCGGGAAGACGATGCGCTCCGCGGAGAGATGGTGTGGCACGAGACCGTCTGGCCGGAGGCCGGCTTCACGCCCACATTCGAGCGCCACGCCTTCCCCGTCCCCGACCCCGCGGCGGTTCGCGCCCGGCTCGACACCAGCGCGCGCGAGCGGGAGGAGGCCGGCCAGCGCCCCCTTCCCGCCGTCCTGCTGGTCTTCACCCCGCCCGACCTGACCTACGGAGAAGTCCGCGCCTTCGTCCGCCCCTCCCTCGAAACGCACGGGACGGTGTATGTGTTTGTGGAGGAGTAGGCGGGGGGCGGCGGGAAAGAACGGTCGACGCGCAGGTTCGACGAGTGCGGTTGACGAGCGAAGCCCCAACCTCGACCCTACTCCTCGACCGTACGCGTAGACCGAAAGGACACACAGAAATGAACGAATTCACTACCCTCACCAATCCCGGCTTCCTCTGGCGGCGCGCGCATGAGCAGGTCTGGGTCGTCCCCTGGGGCGTCAACGGCGTGCGGGTTCGCGTGACGAAGGAGGCCGCGTTCCGGGAGCTGCCCAACGGGCTGCTGGACGATCCGCCCACGCCGGCCGGACCGCCGGTCACGGTCGGCGAGCAGGCCGTGACGTTGGTCAACGGCGAAGCGACCGTGACCCTCACGGGGCGCCTCGGGCAGTTGATCTTCTCGCGCACGTCCGACGGGCGGGAGATGCTCAGGGAGCGGCACAAGACGACCGCCGAGTATCTCGGGCGGACCCTCATCCCGAACGGCGGCACCTGGAAGATCGAGCATCGATTCTTCGCCGACGACGCCGAGCGGCTCTACGGCCTCGGGCAACGGCAGCACGGGTACCTGGACCAGAAGGGCTGCGTGCTCGACCTCATGCACCGCAACACCGAGGTCTCGATCCCGTTCCTGGTCTCCAGCAAGGGCTACGGCTTCCTCTGGAATCACCCGGGCCTCGGCCGCGCGGAACTGGGCCGCAACGAGACGCGGTGGGTCGCCGAGGCCGCGCACCAGATCGACCTCTACGTCGTCGTCGACGCCTCGCCCGCCGCCATCCTGCGCCGCTATGCCGAGGTCACCGGGTTCCCGTCGGCGTTTCCCGAGTGGGCCGCCGGCTTCTGGCAGTGCAAGCTGCGCTACAAGACCCAGCGGGAGCTGCTCGAAGTGGCCCGCGAGTACCACCGGCGCAAGCTGCCCGTGTCGGTCATGGTGATCGACTTCCATCACTGGTCGAAGTCCGGCGACTGGGCGTTCGATCCCGCCTGCTGGCCCGACCCGGCCGCCATGGTCCGGGAACTCAAGTCCATGGGCATGGAATGCATGGTCTCGGTCTGGCCGACCGTCGACTGGTCCTGCGCCAACTTCGCCCACCTGCGCGATCACGGGCTGCTGCTGCGCAACGAGCGGGGCATGCCGCTGCAAAACGGCGCCAACGTCGAGTCGTTCGTTGACGCCACCCATCCCGATGCGCGCGCCTATCTCTGGGAGCAGATCCGGAAAGGCTACGTCGCGCACGGCATCCGCTGCTTCTGGCTCGATACCATGGAGCCGGAGATCATCCCGCTCGAACTGGACAATACCCGCTTCTACCTCGGCCACGGATCGGAAGTGGCAGGGCTCTACCCGCGCGACCACCAGCAGGCCTTCTACGAAGGGCTCCGGTCGGAGGGCGAGGCGGCGCCCCTGACGCTGGGCCGCTCGGCCTGGGTCGGCAGCCAGCGCTTCGGCGGTGCAGTCTGGTCGGCGGACATCCCCTCGACCTTCGATTCGCTGCGCCGCCAGGTGACGGGCGGACTGAACATCGCGCTCAGCGGGATCCCCTACTGGACCACCGACATCGGCGGGTTCCACGGCGGGGACATCGACGACCCCGCGTTCCGCGAGCTGCTGGCGCGCTGGTTCCAGTACGGCGTGTTCTGTCCGATCATGCGCCTGCACGGCGTGCGGCGGCAGGCAGCGGCCAGGGTCAAGCCCGGCGATCCGATCGGCAAGGCCGATCCCAACCATCCCAACGTCGCCAACGAGGTCTGGTCCTACGGCGAGGAGACCTGCGCGATCCTGAGCGAGCAGATCCGGCTGCGCGACCGGCTCAAGCCCTACATCATGGCGCAGATGAAGGCGGCCGAAACCACCGGCCTGCCGCCCATGCGCCCGCTCTTCGTCGACTTCCCGGACGACCCGCGGGCCTGGGCGATCGAAGACCAGTTCATGTTCGGACCGGACATCCTCGTGGCTCCCGTACTCGAGGCCGGCGCGCGCGCGCGGCCCGTGTACCTGCCGGCCCCGGGCGAAGCCGATGATCCGGAGCGCGCCTCCTGGCGTCACGCGTGGACCGGCGCGCGCAGCCGGGGCGGCAGGACCATCGAAGCCGAAGCGCCGCTGACGGAGATCCCCGTGTACGTCCGCGAAGCCGGGACGCTCGACATCGCCGTCCTGAAGGGCGACGGGTTAAAGAGCGACGGTTAGCGTCGCTAAACTGAAGCCCCACAGCGTAATAGGTGATCTGCCATCCTGTTTTGGTGGCTTAGCTGCCGTTTTGGCCGGTCAAACGGCGGCGTAACGACGCGAACCGTCGAAAAACCGTTCGTCGCGAGGAGAACGCACTCGCCTTCTGTCCGATGCCCGGCTAGCCTCCCCCGGCTGGACGCCGGTGGAGGACTGGGTTGAAACGAAGGAAGAAGAAGGACGCCCGGGGCCGACAGTGGGGCGGCTGGCCGCTGCTCGCACTGGCGCTGCTCAGCGGCGCTACCGCGCTGGGGCACCAGTTGCTGTGGACCCGGCGGATGATCGACCTGCTGGGCGCCAGCGCCGCGTCCTACTCCCGTGTCTTCGGCGTATTCTTCCTCGGGTTGGCCTGCGGGGCCGCTGTCGCCGCATTGGCGCAGCCCCGCATCAGGCGCCCATGGCGTCTTCTTGCCCTCATGGATGTGGGCACCGCGCTCCTGGCCCTGCCCATGCTGCTGCTGCCGGCCTGGTCCGATGGCCTCTGGCTGCGGCTGGGACCCGAGGCCCTGGAGGGCTGGAGGGGCGCCGGCCTCCGGACGGTGCTCTCGGTGCTTCTCGTCTTCCCCTCCGCTACGCTCATGGGGTTCTTCGTGCCGGTCGCCATTCCGGCATGGCCGGCCGCCCGGCGGGGCCGGGGAGACTGGGGCGTTCGCCTCTATGCCGTCAATACGCTCGGGGCGGTTGCCGGCATCCTGCTGACGGCCGGCATCCTGATTCAGCATCTCGGCATTTTCGGCGCGATGCTGGCGGTGATGGCCGGAAACCTGGCCGTGGCCGCCGGTTGTCTCGCGCTCGACCGCCGCGTGCCCTCGCCGGAACCGGACGCCGCTCGGTCGGTCGCGCGCAGCCGGGGGAGACTCGACGCCCGCTGGGTCTGGGCGGCCGGGGCGTCCGGGTTTCTCGTGATCGGGGCGGAAGTCGGGTCGCTGCAAATGCTGCAGAACCTGGCGCCGCTGTCTTTCCACGCCCCCGCCGCCATACTGGCGACCGTGATCCTCGCGCTCGCGCTCGGGGCCTTCGCCGTCGAAGCCTGGAGCCTGAACCACCGCGCAACCGGGCGTCATGCCGGGATCGTCGCTGGCCTCGCGGCGGTTGCGCTTGCGGCCGTGCCGATCCTTTTCGTCGGGCTGGCAGGCCGGATGGACCTCCTTGTGGATGGGGTCTCGCTCTTCCAGTTCCAACGGCGCCTCGCGCTCTTCACCGCGGCCGTCGCGGGCCCGGCGTTTCTCACGGCCGGTCTGCTCTTCCCGGTGATCGCCGTCCTGGCCGGCGCCGACAGCGGGCGCCGCTGGGGGTGGCTGCTGGCCGCGAACGGCGTGGGCGGACTGCTCGGCGCCGAGGTCACGTACCGCGCCGTTCTTCCCGCGCTCGGCCCGCACAGGGCCCTGGGCGCGCTCAGCCTCGTGTACGTCCTCGTCGGCGTTTTTTTCCTCGCGCGCCGTCACCCGGTGGCGCGGTGGGCGCTGGCCGGCCTTTCGGCCGGACTGCTGGCGGTCTTCGTGTTCGTCCATCCCCGGCTGCCGCGCGTGAGTTCCTACCTCCGCCCGTACGTGGTCGCGGAGTACCACGGCCGCGAGGGCAGCCTGGTCATCATCGAGGACGATGCGCACGGCCGCGGCATGCTCCTGGCCAATCAGTACCTGCTGGGAACAACCGCCGCGCGGTTGATCCAGGAACGGCAGGCGCACATCCCCCTGCTCGTCCATCCGGCGCCCCGGCGGGTCGCGCATATCGGGGTCGCCACCGGCATGACGACCGGGGCGGCACTGCTGCATCGCGACGTCGAAGAGATCACGGGGATCGAGATCTCGCGGACCGTGGCCGACGCCGCCGCGACGTGGTTCGCGACCGAGAACCGCGGCGTCATGACCCATCCGCGCGTCCGCCTGGTCATCGACGACGGCCGCACCTGGATCGCGGCCAACCGGGACCGTTTCGACCTCGTCGTGTCGGACCTGTTTCTTCCCTGGGGCCCGGGCGATGGTCGCCTCTACAGTCGCGAGCACTTCGCCGCCGTCCGGCGGGCCCTGCGGCCGGATGGCCTCTTCTGCCAGTGGCTGCCGATGTACCAGCTCACGGAAGAGCACTTCCTGTCGATCGCCGCCACGATGCTGGAGGTCTTTCCCACCGTGGAGGTGGTGATAGGCCACCCCTCCAGCCTGACGCGCCCCACCCTGGGCTTGCTGGCCTCGCGCGACGAGGCCTGGCTATGGCCATCCGCTCCGACCTCGAGGGATGTGGATCTCGCGGCCACCGGCGACCCCCTGCTGGCCGACCCCACACTGCTGGACGGCCTCTACCTCGGGCGGTTGCGCCGCGGCGAGATCGCCGGCGCCATCAACACCCTCGACAACCTGGCCCTGGAACTGGCGGCCAGCCGCACGTTCATCACCCGTCCCCGCTCCGCGCCCTACCTCAGCGGCGCCCGCTGGCTGGAGTGGAAGGAGCGCTTCTTTGAGGGGAACTGAAGGGCGACGGTTAGCGTCGCTAAACTCAAGCTGCACAGATTGATAGGTGAAACCGCTTCCCGTTTCGGGGGCTTAGCTTTCGTTTTGGGCCGGTGAAACGGCGGCGTAAGGCGTCGGCGCCTCCCTGATGGTCCAGGTCGAACCGAGGCTGCACGCCGATTCGTCCGTCACGAGGCTTCGGCGTCGCGTGAACTGACCCTTCAGCCCCTCGACGAAAGGGCGCGAGCCCACCGCCAGCGATTCCGTCCAGCAAGCCTCCCGACTCAGCCGGCCTTCACGCAGCCGCTCCTCAAGCAGCGCCTCGTACTGCGCTCTGAACTCCTGCGCCGTCCGCATCTCCAGTCTTCCGAGCAGATGCCCGACGTCCAGAATCCGGTAACGCTTTCGCCGGCCGGTGAGTTCGTCATGCCCGCACCATTGCCAGTCCCGCGGGTGTTCCACCACCCCGGCGCGCACCATGTTCAGGTCCACATAGCAGAGACAGTTGAGAAGGTGCCTTCCGGTCTCGACAATCGTGCAATGGTAGGGATGCTCCCACATCGAACCCTCGACGCCCTTTCGCAAGTTGAAGGCCTTGGCCGTCGAGCCGGACGCCAGGTGCATGAATCGGCTGACCGACTCGCGGTCCGAGACATACGCGACGGCATGCACGTGATTGCGGGTAATGCAGTACCCGTAGACCGGAACGCGGAACCGGCGTACGGCTTCGAACCACCAGGCGCGGTACGCGTCGCGGTCCCGTGCGAAGCGCAGCAGGAACCTCCGGTCATGGCAACGCTGGGTGAGGTGGTAGACGTGGCCCTCCAGCAGGTATTGCGAAGCTCTCGGCATGGGCCGACCATCGCACACCTCGGTAACGCTTAGCACGCCGAAATGAGCCTCGAAAGGGAAGCTAAGCCCCTCTGGGAGGGCAAAGAATGGCGCAAACATCTCACTAGGATGAGGTTAATGACGCTAACCGTCACAGATCGGGACCGATTGGCTCATTGACGACCTATGGGCCGAGCAGGCCGTGGGTATCCTGGGCGGCGAACCGAAGTGCTGCAAGAGCTTCCTCGCGTTGGATATCGCCGTGAGCGTCGCTGCCGGCACACCCTGCCTGCGCCGGTTCCCCGCCCGACGCACCGGCCCCGTACTGA
>PWTM01000244.1 GCA_003563855.1 PVC group bacterium
CGCCACGCTCCGGCTGCCCGAGCTCATGGCGCGCGACTTCGACCTCGCCCCCGGCGCCGACGGCATCCAGGACTACGCCGCGCTCGCCGGGCGCCCCGTCGGCAACGCGGGCGGCCACATCCTCTACCGGCTGCGCGAGGGCGCGCACGGGGCCGCGTCCGCCGGCCGGCCGGGCTGGGTGCTGGCCTACGCCGCGGACCTGCAGGTCAACGGCGGGACCGGCCGGCTCGAGGTGGTGGGGTTCGAAGGGCCGCCGGGCGAGGCGCCGGCGCGGCTTCGTGCCGCCTACCGCGCGCTGGGCCTTTCCGTCTGGCTGCAGGGCAGCGCGGACCTGGCCTGGGGCTTCGCGGTAGACCCCGACCGGATCGTGCGCCTTCTCCTGGTCGCCCCCACCCCCGGGGAAGGGCTGCTGTTCCGGTTCGACCAGACGCGCGCGGAGTTCCTGCGTTCCGCCGAACGGCCGCGGGCGCACCGGCTCGAAGCGATTCCGCCGCCGCCGGGGGGAACGCCGCAGTTCCACCTCGCCGACCTGCAGGCGGGGCTGGCGATCGAGATCTCGCGCAGCCCGCAGGCCGCGCCCGCGCTGACGCGGTTCTTCGCCGAGTCGCTGCCGCGCGACGGCTGGACGCCGCTGCCGCCGGGCGCCGCGCCGGGCGCCGGGCCCGCGGCCCTGCTCTATGCCCGGGACCGCCACCTCGCGCTCGTCCACGTCGCGGCCAGCGGATCGGCCGGCGGAGCCTCGACAGTCGTGCGCCTCGTGCAGCGCCAGCGCGCGGCCGCGGATATTGCGGATCCGCGCCCGTTGCGATAGAAAGGAAACCGCCATGAAACAAAAACTGATCCTGTTGATCTCGGTGGTCATCGGACTGCTGGCCTTCTTCCTCTCGCGCCAGTACCTCGCGCGGGAGCGCGAGCGGCTCTATGCCGGCGCCGAGCGCGTCGAGGTCATCGCGGCGCGCGTGGACCTGGCGGCCGGAACGGTGCTGCGCATCGAGGACCTGCGCGCGGCGAACGTCTTCCGCACCGCGGTCGGCGAGCAGGCCGTGCGGCTCGAAGACGTCGACCACGTCCTCGGCAAGCGCCTGCAGTTCCCGATGCGGCGGGACGACCCGTTGCTCTGGACCTACGTGGACCTTCCCGAGCGGGTTCGCGGCGGGCTTGCGCCGATGATCCAGCCGGGGCTTCGCGCGATCTCGCTGGCGATCGGCGGGGACGCGGCCGTCAGCGGGCATGTGCAGCCCAACGACCGGGTCGATATCCTCGGCACGTTCAGCTTCCCCACCCGCCAGGATCCGGCGCAGGTGGAGAGCGTCACGCTGACGCTGCTCCAGGACGTCAGCGTGCTGGCGACCGGTCCGCAGCTCGCGCGCTTCGAGCCGGGCATGGGCGCGGTCTTCGAGGGCCGGGCGGGCGGGTACAGCACGGTGACGTTCGAGGTCACGCCGCGCGAGGCGGAGCTGCTGGTCTTCGCACAGCACACGCGCGGGCAGATGACGCTTTCGCTGCGCCACCCGGAGGACATGGGCTTCGAGCCGGAACTGCCGACCGTGAACTTCGACCACCTCGAGGGGCACCTCGAGGAGTACAACCGTTTCCGCCAGCGGGTCATCCGCCGCAAGCAGGAGCCCTGAGATGCCCGCCGCCTACGATCTGCGGGTCCGGCGTCCCGGCAAGCCCGACCAGGTCTTTGAGATCGAGCCGGGCCTGTACCCGATCGGGTCCGACCGCGACAACCGCATCATTCTTCCGGACCCGAGCGTCGCCTGGCGGCACGCCGTCCTGAGCGTGCTCGCCGACGAGGTGGCGGTCGAGGACCTCATGAGCGAGACGGGGGTGCGGCTCGACGGTGAGCGGATCGAGGGCCGCGTGGCGGTGATGCCGGGATCCGAGCTGCGCATCGGACCTTACCGGCTTTACATCGAGGACGAGGACCACCGCGCGCCGCCGGACGAAGCCGAACCGACCGCCGAACCGGCGTCGGCGCCGCCGCCGTCGCCCTCCCCCACGCCGCCGTCACCTCCGTCGCCCCCGTCTGAGCCGTCCTCCCCTGCACCGCCGGCCGCGCCGCCCTCGCCTGCACCGCCGGCCTCTCCTGCACCGCCTGCACCGCCGGCCGCGCCGCCCTCGCCTGCGCCGCCGGCCGCGCCGCCCTCGCCTGCGCCGTCGGCCGCGCCGCCCTCGCATTCCGCGCCGGCGAGCGCCGCCGTCGCGGAGGCGCCGTTGCCCGGGAGCGACGCCGAAGCGCGCGCGGAAGAGCTGCGCCGGCGCTCGGTGCGCCGCCAGGTGCAGCGCGAGCTCCTCCAGCGGCTCGACCTCAAGCGACTCGCCGCCGGGCATGTGAACGAGGAGGAACTGCGCCGGCGCGCGCTGGCGAGCATCCACCAGATCATCGGCGAGGTGCGCACGAAGTTGCCGCCCGACATCGAGCCGGAAGCCGTCGCCCGCGAGGTGTACAACGAGGCGCTGGGCCTCGGCCCGCTCGAAGACCTGCTCGAGGACCCGACCATCACGGAAATCATGGTCAACGGGCCGGAGCGCGTGTACATCGAGCGCGACGGCAAGCTGCACCTGACGGGCCGCACGTTCCTCGACGAGGATTCCGTCGCGGCCGTGATCGAGCGGATCGTTTCGCCGATCGGCCGGCGCATCGACGAGAGTCAGCCCTACGTGGACGCGCGCCTGCCGGACGGCTCGCGCGTGAACGCGATCATCCACCCGCTCTCGCTGACCGGCCCGTGCCTGACCATCCGCAAGTTCGCGAAAGACCCGTTCACCGTCGAGGACCTGACCCGGTTCGGCACCTGGACGCCGGGCATCGTTGCCTTCGTGCGCGCCTGCGTGCAGATGCGGCGCAACATCGTGATCTCCGGCGGCACGGGGTCGGGAAAGACGACGCTGCTGAACGTGATCAGCGGGTTCCTGCCGACGGACGAGCGGATCATCACGATCGAGGACGCGGCGGAGCTCCGGCTCAACCAGCCGCACGTCATCCGGCTGGAGGCGCGGCCGCCGAACATCGAGGGCCGCGGCGCGATTACGGTGCGCGACCTCGTGCGCAACGCGCTGCGCATGCGCCCGGACCGCATCGTCGTGGGCGAGTGCCGCGGCGGCGAGGCGCTCGACATGCTCCAGGCGATGAACACGGGCCACGAGGGCTCGCTGACGACGGTACACGCCAACACGCCGCGCGACGTGGTCTCCCGACTCGAGACGATGGTGCTGATGGCGGGCATGGACCTTCCGCTGCGGGCGATCCGCGAGCAGATCGGCGCCGCGATCCACCTGATCGTGCACGAGGCGCGCTTCAGCGACGGCACGCGCAAGATCAGCCGCGTGACCGAGCTCGTCGGGCTCGAAGGCGACCAGGTCACCATGCAGGATCTTTTCGAGTACGAGCAGACGGGGGTGGACGGGGAGGGGCGCGTCCAGGGCGTGTTCCGGCCGACGGGCTCGGTGCCGACGTTCCTCGACGAGATGCGCGTGCGCGGCGTCGCGATCGAGGCCGACCTCTTCAACCCGGACCGGAGGTCCGTATGAATCCTGGCCCGATCGCAATCCCCCTGCTCTTCATGGCCTGTTTCGGCCTGCTGAGCTACCTGCTCCTGCAGGGGGTACGCGAGGGTCTTCAGAACTACAACCAGGTCTACGCACAGGCGACGGCACAGCAGTACGAGGACCTGTTTCTTTTCATTCCCGCGCGACGGCTCGCGGACATCGCCCGCGCGGGCGCTGTGCTCGTCTTCATCCTGCTCTTCCTGCTCACGGGCGACTTCACGCCGACGGGCGCCCTGCGCGGCGGGATACTCGGCGGCGCGGCCGCCGTCGGCGCGCTCTTTGTCCCGGGCGTGCTCGTGCGCCTGTTGCGCCGGCGGCGCATCGAGCGGTTCAACCTGCAACTGGTCGACGCGCTGGTCTCGATGAGCAGCGCGCTGCGGGCCGGTTTCAGCATCCTGCAGGCCTACGAGTCGGTCGTGAAGCAGGCGCAGAATCCGATCGCGCAGGAGTTCACCATGTTTCTCCAGCAGGTCCGCGTCGGCGTGCGCTTCGAGGACGCGCTGCACAACATGGAAACGCGGGTGCCCAGCGAGGACCTCACGCTGATGAACCAGTCGATCGAGATCGCGCGGCAGACCGGGGGCAATCTCACCGAGGTCTTCGAGAAAATCGCCGCGACGATCCGCGAGCGGCTGCGCATCGAGCAGCGCGTGCGTTCGCTGACGGCCCAGGGCCGCCTGCAGGGCATCGTGGTCGGGGCCGTCCCCGTCGGGCTGCTGGTGATCATGACGCTGCTGGACCCCGGGATGATGCTGCCGTTCTTCGCCTCGCGCATCGGCATCGGGTTGCTGGTGCTCGTGGCCGTCCTCGAGCTCGGGGGCGTGCTGCTCATCCGCAAGATCGTGAGCATCAAGGTGTAGACGCATGCATGCGCGGGAACTGCTGCTGGGGCTGCTCTGGGGCCTGGGACTGGCGGCGCTGGTCTGGGCGATCGGCCAGAGCGTCGCGCAGATGACCTACGTGACGCTGGCCGACGGCCGGCGCCAGGAGCGGCGCCTGCCGCTGCTCTACCGCATCCTGCTGCCGCTCGCGCCGAACGTCGCGCCGCTGGCGGACCGGCCCGCGTTGCGCGAGTGGCGCATTTCGCTCGACCGCCGGCTGACCGCGGCGGGATTCGAGGGGTTGCTCAGCGGCCGCGAACTGATTGCGCTGCGCCTGCTGATGCCGCTGGTGATCGGGCCGGTCGTCATCGGGATCGCGCATGTGCTGGTCGCGAACCTGCCCGGCCGGCTGGGGGCCGCGCTGCAGGCGCGCGTCTTCCTGCTGCACGTCCTGCTGCTCGTCTGGCTGTTCCTTCGGCCGGGCCTCTGGCTGCGCCGCACGTTGGCGGAGCGCCACCGGAGTGTGCGCGTCGCGCTGCCGTTCGTGCTCGACCTGCTCACGCTCTCGGTCGAGGCCGGCTTGGATTTCATGACCGCGATGAAGCGGATCATCGACCGCCGCGCCGTCGATCCGCTGGGCGAGGAACTCATCCGCGTATTCCGCGAGGTGCAGCTCGGCAAGACGCGGCGCGAGGCGCTGCGCGACATGGCCGAGCGCGTCGATCAGCCCGACCTTCGCTCGGTAAGTCACGCGCTGATCCAGGCCGACGAACTGGGCGTGAGCATTGGCGCGATCCTGCGCATCCAGTCCGACCAGATGCGCGTGCGGCGCTTCCTGCACGCGGAGAAACTCGCGAACGAAGCGCCGGTGCGCATGCTCTTTCCGCTCATCGGTTTCATCTTTCCCTCCGTGCTGATCGTCCTTCTCGGGCCGGTCTTTCTTCAAATTCTCCAGCACGGCATCTGAGACGCCGCGCGTTTTTTTTCGCGCCGGGGGTTGACGACGGCGCATTTGCGCTATAGAGAAGCAGTGCAGCAAGGCTGCACGGTAGTGGGAGAACTGGGAGAGTTGCCAGGCATGCGTCACACCGTCCATTACAGGTCGGTTCGCGGAGCGAGGACGTTCCGCGCGGACGCCGTACTTGAGGGCACGCCGTCGGGCTGGGTCGCGCGGCGTGCGGTCGATGTTCCGGAATGCGCGCGCGATGCGTCGAGTGCGTTCGTGCGCCGGGGGACACCGCTACCCCGGGGATAGGCCCCGGGAGGGAAGGGGGAACGCCATGCCCGCAGCGAAGAAGAAGGCGGCCAAGAAGGCGCCGGCCAAGAAGAAGGTCGCGAAGAAGAAGGCCGTGAAGAAGGCGCCGGCGAAGAAGAAGGTCGCCAAGAAGAAAGCGGTGAAGAAGGCGCCGGCCAGGAAGAAGGTCGCGAAGAAGAAGGTCGCCAAGAAGGCGCCGGCGAAGAAGAAGGTCGCCAAGAAGAAAGCCGCGAAGAAAGCGCCGGCCAAGAAGAAGGCGGCGAAGCGGAAGACGCCGTAGTCGCGGTACGAACGCGCCGGTCGGGCGGAAGGTCCGGCGACGGCGCATGAGAGGGCGGCGCGCGCGCAAGAGCGGCGCCGCCCTTCGTGCGTCAGGGTGCGGCGGGCGGAGCCGCCGGCCAGCGGGGCCGGTCCGTCAGGAAGAGCTGGTCGAGGTTGTTCAGCGGGAACCCCTGCGTCAGCGGGAAATCGCCGGGCATCCGACCCTCGAGGATCGGGAACCAGGTGCGGAAATTCTCCCCCGTGCGCAGGGTGCGGACGTAGGGCCGGTCGCGCGTCAGCGTGGTGAAGTAGAGGGCGCTGAAGCGCTGCTGGTAATCGTGGATCGCGTAGAAGTCGTCGAGCGTGCGCGGCAGCAGGATCGAGGCGCGGTTTCCGTACCAGGCCGTGGCCCAGGGCATGTCCGTGCCGATCACCTCGTGCGGCTCAAGCATGCGCGTGACGTGCACCGCGAACGGCCAGTAGTAAGGCGGATAGGGCGGCGCCGCCCGCGGCGGCATCACGGCGAGGGCCAGCGGGAGGACCGAGAGCCCCACGAACAGGGTGGCGACCCCGAAGTTGAAGAGCCGGATGCCGAGGCGAAGCCGGTCGAGCAGCAGGAAGAAGAACGCCATGCCGTAGAGAATCGCGATCGGCCAGAACGCTTCGACGAGCCGGAACGTGCGTTCGCCGAAGAAGCCCGCCAGCAGCACCAGCAGGATCATCGCGGAAAGCGCCGCCCAGCGGAAGAGCCGCGTGGGCCGGCGCGCGAATCGAAAGAAGAGCGAGGCGAGGAAGAACGGGAAGAGCAGCCCGTCGCCCAGCGCCGGCAGGTCCTCCCGGTAGAACCGGCCGACGAGGCGGAACCATTTCGACTGCAGCGCGCGGAGCGAGGCGCGCGGGCGGCCGTCGGGCACGCGCTCGACCATGTCCTCGGCCATCGCGCCCTCGAGGTCGTGGTAGGCCGTCACGTGCGCGAGCCCGAACGGGTGGCCGGAGATGCGTGCATTGCGGACGAGCCAGGGGGCGACGACGGCCAGCGCGATCGCCGCGTACAGCGCCATGGTCGCCACGCGGCGGCGGGGGAGGGCGAGGCCGAGGTAGAGCAGCGCGCCGGGGAGCAGCACGATGGCCGCGTAGCGCGTGAGGACGGCCAGGCCGCAGAGCACGGCGGAGACCGCCAGCGGAAACAGCCGGCGCAACGGCGGCGCGTCCGGCGGCGGTTCGCACGCCCGCAGCAGGCTGTAGCTGCAGGCGAGGACAAGGAACGTGAGCACCGGCAACCCCGTCGCCCGCAGGCTGCCCGCCCAGACGGTGAAACTCAGGAAATAGACCAGGCCCGAGATCAGCGCCACGCGCACGTCGAAGAGCCGTAAACCGAGCAGGAGCAGCAGGACGCCTCCGAGAACGACAAAGAGGTGATTGAGCGGCACGATCATGATCTGTTCGGGCCGGTAGGGCTGGAATGCCGGGCCCGGCTCGTGCTCCAGCGCGGCACGCGAGATGGCGAACGTCCCCGCTAACAGGGTCGGGTAGACCGGCGGGTGGAAGAGATCGGGATGCTGCAGCACCTGGGGGTCACCGGTGCGCTCGCGGACGCGGGCCATACTGACGGGGCGGACGAACTGCGTGACGTACTGCCGCCGCAGGAGCAGGTTGCGGCCAAGCTGTGCGTAGTCCATCGCCTCCGCGTTGTCGAGGCTGCGCCACTGCGTGGCGGTGACGCCCAGGATCACAACCGCCAGCACAAGCACGGCGGCCGCGCCCTGGGCGATCCGAAGACCGAGACCGGTGTCGATATTGTAGACGATATCCTGGATGCGCGACTCGACAGGCTTCTTTGGCATGGTTCTCCCCCAGGTCCGGCGCCAACGCGCTAACTATGCGCAACGCGTTCCCCACTGGCAAGACGGATGCAGCCGGACGGCCTAGCCGCCGGCCTCGAAGGCGAGGAGCCAGCGGCGGCGTTCGTGCAGAAGCAGCTCGGCGTCGACATCGCGAAGCGCCTCGCCGCGCGCGCCGTCCCAGGCGGCGGCGGCGAGCCGGATATGGGTGAAGTGCCGGTCGCCGGCCGCCAGCGGCGTCATCTCCAGGCGCAGCCCGCGGATGGCGGCATGCGTACTGCCGTCGGCGTTCACCCAGCGCACGTCGAAGGCGTCGAGCCCCACGGTCGACACGGGCGCCGGGGCGCGCGGGCGCGCTGCGGCCTCCGGCGCCGGCGCGGCGGGCGCGGGTTCCGGACGGACGAGGTCGAGCCCCAGTCCGCCCCAGGCGTCCGCCCAGAACGCGTGCGCGGCGAGCCCGGCCGGCGTCCAGCCCTCGGGCCCGGCGGTGAAGCGCAGCTCGCCGTCGCGCGCCCGCGCCGCGCCGGCCCGGAGCCGGCCGCGGAGGAGCGCGCGCAAGTCGGCCCGCAGTTCGCCCTCGCGGAAGAGGAGCGCGGGCGGCGCTTCGAGGTCCGCGCCCGGCGCGCGCGCCTCGACCCCCTCGAACCGCAACGCGAGCGCCGGCGTCAGCCGCAGCGTATCGACGCGCCAGGCGAGGCCGAACGCGCCGTCCAGCCGCTGTTCGACCAGCGCGCGGAACCCGGCCGTGCGCGAGACGGCCAGGAGCGTGCCGTAAAGAATGGCGACCAGCAGCGCGAGCGCCAGGAGCGTCGAACGCAGCCGCCGGCGCGGTCCTTCCGCCTCCCCGGCGTCCGCGCCGCGTCCGCGTGTCTCGCGCCGCCGCTTCCCGCCCATCGCTCAGCGCCCTCCCGCCAGCGCCCGGGCGCGCGCATGCGCGGCCACGACCGCCGCCTCGAATGCCGCCCCGACGTCGCGCTCCTCGAGTACCCGCAGCGCCGCCTCGGTCGTCCCGCCCGGCGACGTCACGCGGCGGCGCAGCTCGGCGGGGTCTTCGCCGGTCGCCTCGAGCAGGCGTGCCGAGCCCTCGACCGTCGCCTGCACGAGCCGCCGGGCGTCGTCCGGCTCGAGCCCGAGCGCCAGCGCCGCGCGGAGCAGCGCCTCGACCATGTAGAAGACGTAGGCCGGACCGCTGCCGCTGACGGCCGTCACGGCGTCCATCGCCGCCTCGTCCACGCGGACGACCGGCCCGACAGCGCCGAGCAGGCGCTCGGCGCGGTCGAGGTCGGACGGCTC
>PWTM01000105.1 GCA_003563855.1 PVC group bacterium
ACGTCAGCACCCGCACCCCGCAGAACGCTTCGCAGGCCCGCATCAGCTTGCGGAACCGCTCCCGCTCCAGGTCCCCGAGCACGAACCGCCGCTCGATCACCCGGCTCATGCAGTGGTACACATCTCCGCCCCCGCCCTTGATCCGTGCCGTCCTCATCACGCTCCCTCCTTCCGCCGGCTCGCCCGGCTCGCTGCCTCGCTTCCAAGAACTCTCCTCAACAACACGACGCCCATCTTCAGTGGGTGGCCCGCGTCTGTCAATTCAATATGGTATGTCCCTTATAATTCCCATCTTCAGTGGGTGGCCCGCGTCTGTCAATTCAATATGGTATGTCCCTTATAATTCCTGGCTGGGAGCAAGAACGGCCCGCGTCGTTGGGGACGGAATCGCGAGACAAGGGAGATGCACGAAACAGGCGCAGACGCGTCGGCGCGCGAGGAGGGCGGAGGAGCGGAAGTACGAAACGCGCGAATGGCGCGAAAGGATTGCTCACGGTCCGCGCACTCCGGCACGACGCGCGTCAGCTTCCTCCGCCCGCCGGGGCGGACGCGCCGATCGTGACTTCCTCGTCCAGGCGACCCGTCTGCTCGTCGAAGGGATCCGGGCCCCAGGGGTCCAGATCCGGGAACCGGTTCATCCGGGTGAGGCGGCGCAGTTCCCGCTTGTACCGGCCGCGCAGGCCTTCGCGGCGCAGCACGCGCGCGTGGTAGCGCTTGAGCACCGGCATCATCACGCGGGTCCAGAAGGCCATCCAGAGCGCGCCGCGCCCGCGCCGCTGCGCATAGGACGAAGGCTTCCACCAGTCCAGCTCGCGCTGCCGGTGGAGCCAGAAGAGGTACTGGAGCTCGTCCGTCGACAGGTGCCGGGTCCGCACGTTCGCCCAGAGCCCGTTGTACCGGGAGAAATCGTCCGGGTTCGTGACGAGCCCCTGCTCCATCAGCTCGCGGCGCATGCCGGTCTTCGGGTACGGCGTCATGATCTGGCAATAGGGCGCGTCCGTGCCGACCGTGTTCAGAAACCGGTAGTTGCGGACGATCGCCTCTTCGTCGTCGTCCGGGAAGCCGAAGATCAGGCCGCCGATGACGGAGATACCGTAGCGGTGACACATGGCCACCGCCTCCTGCGAGGCGCTGACGATATCGCCCTTACGCGCGGCCGCGAGATTCTTCGGCGAGGCGCTCTCGATCCCGAGGAAGACCGAGACGAAGCCGGCCTCGGCCATGCGCTTCACCATGGCTTCGTTGCGGGCCATGGAGACGCAATCGGCCTGGACGATCAGGCGAAGGCCGCGGTAGCGGCGCGCGATAATGGCATCGCAGAGCTCGATCACTCGCCGCGGGTTCAGCACCCAGTTGTCATCGACGATGAACCCCTTCCGGCAGCGGCGCCGGTAGACGATGTCGTCCAGGTCGGCGATGACCCGCTCGACGGGATAGGGCCGGAAGGTCCGGCCGTACATGTGCCGCATGCTGCAGAAATTGCAGTCGCGGGTACAGCCGCGCGAGGTCTCCAGCACCTCCATCTTCATGTAGACGTAGTGGTAGCCCCAGGTGAGCCGGCGCCGGTCGCGGACCGGCGGCTTGATCGTCTCGAGGTCGAGCGGCGCGCTGCGGGGGTTGTGCACAAACCGGCAGTCGCGCTTGAAGGAGAGCGAAGGGATCTCCTCGAACCGGTCCTGGCCGTCAAGCGCGTTGACGAGCCGGCGGCAGGCATCCTCCCCCTCGCCACGGACGATGAAATCCAGCAGCTCCGCCTCCGGACCCTCGGCGATCTCCTCGCCCATGAGCGTGGCATGGTAGCCGCCGAGTACGGTCTTCGCGGTCGGGCAGCGCTCGCGGACGAGGCGCATGAGGCGCACGCAGGTCGGGTATTGCCAGGTCATGGCGGAGAAGCCGACGAGATCGGGCTGGAACCGCTGAAGCACGCGCGTCACGTACCGGGCTATACCGCTGCGTTTACGGACGAGATCGGCGATCCGGACCTCGTGCCCCGGATCGATGTTTCCGGCCACGGAGGCGATGCCGAGCGCGGGCATGTGGATGGCGGACGGATGAAGGATGGGCGGCGCAGCGTCGGGCATCGAGAGCAACAGGATCTTCATGCGGGCACTTCCTCCGAATCGACCGGGGCCTCCAATCCCGGTCCGTCACTTTGCCAATCGCCGGCATAGGGCCGCCACGCCGGGGACCGGTCCAGATCCCGGGCAGAGAGGTGGCCGTCGAAAAAGGCGCCCAGCGCACGCGCGGCCGGCCGGTTCGCCTCGTTCAGCAGCAGGAGCGAGGCGTTCGCCGCCGCGGCGACCGCCAAGGGAACGCCGCCGCCGACACAGGCCCAGTGGCCACTGAGCCAGACGTTGCGCAGCGGGGTACGGTAGTGCGCGATGCGCGCCCGGTAGTTCACCCCGACCGGGCGCACGCCCATCATCGAGCCCTCGCGGTTCCCGGTATAGCGGTGGTGCGTAATCGGCGTGGCGATCCCGAGGTGCACGATGTGCGGGCGGATCTCCCGCCCGCGCGCACGCTCGATACGCCCGATCAGGATATCGGCGAACTCCGCCTTGACCTTCCGGTACCGTTCGCCCCGCACCCGCCCGCCCTGCGCGTCGCGCGTCGTGCCCCAGGTGTCGAACTGCCCGAAGTAGGCGGGCGCAAAGACCGTGAGCGTCCCCTTGTCCGGCGGCGCCAGGGACGGATCCCGGACCGAGGGGGCGACGAGGCAGATATTGCTGGTGTGCGGATCGCCCGATTGCCGCGCGGCGCGCGAGACGTCTTCCTCGGCGACGAGGACCATCGTCTCGTCGAACCCGAGCGCCTCGGCCGGGCAGTCCAGCCCGATGGCCAGCGTGACGGCCGAGCTGTGCAGCACGGCGCTGCGCAGGCGTGCGCGGAAGCCCGGCCGGCAGAGGCCGGGGTCCAGGAATCGGTCGTAGAGCGTCTCGACGTCGCAGGCGGCGATGACGCGGCGCGCCTTGAACTCCGTCTCGACCCCGTCGCGCACCGCCCGCACGGCATGCGCCGTGTCCCGGTCGTGCAGGATACGCAGCGCCCGGGTCCGGCAGTGGACGCGGCCGCCGAACGCTTCGATGACGTGCACGAGCCATTCGGGAATCCGGCGTCCGCCGCCCGGCGGCGGATGCTGGTAGTCCCCGGCGTAGGCCCAGGCGATCGGGATCAGGCAGGAGAGCAGGTCGGCCTGCGCGGCCCAGAGCTTGAGCAACTCGGGGTCGCGGAAGTATCGGCGAAGACCGCGCTCGACCCCCCGCTCGCCGCTGAAGGGCAGGTGCGGAAGGAACGCGAGCCCCATGCGCGCCCGTTCCGCCCCGTAGACGACGCGACCGAGCCAGCCGCGGGTGCGCACGTCGCGGAAGCGGGCCGCGTGCAGCGCGAACGCCCCGGCAAGCCGCCGGGCGTCGCGAAAGAACCGGCGCACGCCTTCGCGTTCGTGGGGAAAGGCCTCGGCGAGCGCATCGCGAAGCTCGTCCGGCCGCCGGGTCAGCACGAACTCACGGCCGCCCGTCGCGTAACGGCGGATGCGCTCCCACGGGGGCGCCACCGGGAAGTCCGGCCCGACCGCCCGGAAGATGCGGCGGACGAACCCCTGCTCGCCGCACTGGTTGAGCCAGTGCAGCGCCGCGTCGAACCGGTACCCGTTGCGGCGGTAACCGGCGAGATAGCCGCCGGGCTGGCCGGCCATCTCGAGCACGGCCACCGAGAGCCCGGCCCGGCTGAGCAGCGCGGCGGCCGTCAGCCCGCTCACGCCCCCGCCGATGACGACTACGTCGTGAACCGGCATCATGCAACGCCGTCGGAAGGCGATCGGGCCGCCATGGCCGGGAATCCCCCCGCCCGACGGCTCGCTCTTGAAGTCAGAGGCGTACGCATGCGTCTATTCTCCGTGCGAACGCGGGAAAAGCAAGTGCCGAGCCGATCCGACGGGCACACCGCCTACCGCAGCAGGGTGAAGCGGAAACGGGCGCTTTCGCCCGGAACGGACTCGACCTCGATGTGGCCGCCGTGCTGCTCGACGATCTGGCGCGCAACGTAGAGCCCCACGCCCGTTCCCGCCCGGCCCTCGGCCGCCCCGACGTCGAACCGGCGGAACTTGCGGAACACCTCCGGCAGGTACGCCGACGCAATGCCCTCCCCTTCGTTGAAGACCGACAGGACGGCGCGACCGTCCTCGGGCCGACCCTCGAGCGCGATCCGGCCGCCGCGACGGCCGAACTTGACGGCGTTCTGCAGCAGGTTCTGGTAGACGATCCGCAGGAGGTTGCGGTCGCCCGCCACCACCAGCCCTTCGGGCACGTTCTGCTCGACGCGCATACCCGCGCGCGCGACCAACCCCTCCAGCCCGCGCAGCACCGGCTCGATCACGTCGCGCCGAAGGTCCAGCGCCTTGCGGTCGAGCATCCGGTGCCCCTCCTCGATCCGCGCGAGTTGCAGGTAGTTGAGCGTGACGTCGTTGAGGCCGCGCAGCGTCTCCTCGACCGCGCCGACCCCCTCGGCCTGCTCGGGGCCGAGCGGGCCGTAATCCCCGTTCTTCAGCAGGTCGGTGTTCAGCAGCGCCGCCGCCAGCCGGCTGCGCAGGTCGTGCGTGACGAAGCTGAGCAGATCGATGTAGTTGCGATTGGCTTCCGCCACCGCCTCCCGCCCGGCGAGGAGTTCGTCGCGATCCTTTTCGATCTGCGCCGCCATAACGTTGAACGCCCGCGCCAGCCGCCCGATCTCGTTCTCGCTCGTGGCCGGCGCGCGCACCGAGTAGTCGCCCGCCGCGAAGGCGTGCGTCGCCCGCTCGAGCCGCACGACCTGCCGCAGCAGCCGGTTCGAGAGCCAGAGCCCCAGCGCAAAGGCCGGTAGCATGACGGCGAAGAGCACGGCCAGGTGCGAGAGCACGGCGCGCCGCTTGATCGCGTCGAAGACGGCCTCGAGCTCGCCGATGTACAGCATCCCGACGACCTGCCCGTCCGGATCGCGGATCGGGTCGTACCGCGAGAGGTAGCGGCGGCCCACCACGTCGGCGGGCCCCAGCCAGGACGCGTCGCCCTCAAGCACCTGCCGGGCGACTTCCCCCGAAACGCGGGTCCCGAGCGCCGGCGCGCCGTCCGGCCCGAGCACCGTCGTCGCCACGCGGACGTCGCCCAGGAACAGCGTAGCCGTGCCGACCGGCGCGCCGTTGAGCCGCGCCTCGCCGAAGAGGTCGTCGCGCACCGCCGTCACGAACGCGGCGTCGTTGTTCAGCAACGCGCCGACCGCGACGGGCGGACCGCTCTCGGCCGCGGCCCAGGCGAAAAGCAGAAGCCCGTCCCCGGTGGGTCCGACGCGAGCGCGTGCGGCCAGCGCCGGGTCCGCCGCCTCGAGCACGGCCGCGGGCACGGCGGCGAAGCCGATGTGCGAATCGCCCTGCCCGGGCGCCGGGTACCGGGCCGCCAGCCAGTCGGCGACCGGACAGGCGGCGGCTCCGTCCCCGGCCCGGCCCAGGACGTCGAGCCCCCAGTCGCGGCGGAGGGCGGCCCGCTCCGCGGCGTCCCCGATCCCCGCCGCCCCGCCGCGCTCCGCCTCGCGCGCGAGGAACGCGGCCACGATTCGGAGCTGCTCCTTTCGCGCGTCGAGCAGGCGCCAGGCGCCGCGGATGTGATGGCCGAGTCGCGCCGTCGCGCGATCGACGACGATGGCGTTCACCCACTGCACCTGCCGGACCGAGAGTCCAACCGTCAGCGCGAGAAAGAGCGCGCCAATCAGCAGATTCAGCTTGGCCCGAAGCTCCACGGCCGCCCGCCCCCCGATCGCTCCCGTCCGCGCCACCCACCGGCGAACCCGGCGGGGGGTTATGGTACGCCGTGGCGCCCCGCTGCGCCAGCCCCGGGGAACGGGGAAATCGCCGCTTGCCCCGCGCGCCGTGGCGCGCTACAAAGCGCATTCGCAGGCGCGCGGCGCGCCCGAACCCAACCCGGACCATCAGGACCGCCCGCGGGCGGCGCACAGGAGGCGACCATGTCCCAGATTGCAGGTGTCTACGGCAGGGAGATCATCGATTCGCGCGGAAACCCGACCATCGAGGTCGAGGTCTACCTCGACTCCGGCGCCTCGGGTCGCGCCGCCGTGCCTTCCGGCGCATCGACCGGGGAGAACGAGGCGATCGAGCTGCGCGACGGCGACCGCAAGCGCTACCTGGGCAAGGGCGTGCAGAGCGCCGTCCGGAACGTCAACGAGACGATCGCACCGAAGATCGCGGGGATGGACGCGCTCGACCAGCCGGCGCTCGACCGCGAGCTGCTCGAGCTGGACGGAACGGAGACGAAGTCGAAGCTGGGCGCCAACGCGATCCTCGGCGTTTCGATGGCGGCGGCCCGCGCGGCGGCCGAACACGTCGAGCTGCCCCTCTTCCGCTACCTGGGCGGCGTCAACGCCAAGGTCCTGCCCGTGCCGATGATGAACATCCTCAACGGGGGGGCGCACTCGGACGCGCCCGTCGACGTCCAGGAGTTCATGATCGTCCCGCGCGGCGCGCCCACGTTCGCCGAGGGGCTGCGCATGGGCGCGGAGGTCTTCCACGCGCTCAAGGCCGTCCTGCGCAAGATGGGACTGAGCACGGCGGTCGGCGACGAGGGCGGCTTCGCGCCGGCCCTCAAGAGCAACGCGCAGGCGCTCGACGTCGTCATCGAGGCGATCGAGGCGGCCGGCTACGAGGCGGGCCGCGAAGTCGCCATTGCCCTCGATGTCGCCGCCAGCGAGTTCTTCGACGCCGACGCGGGGGTCTACGTGTTCCGCAAGAGCGACGGCGCCAAGCGCACGGCCGCACAGATGGTCGAGCTCTACGGCGAGTGGATCGAGCGCTACCCGATCGTCAGCATCGAGGACGGCTGCGCCGAGGACGACTGGGACGGCTGGGCCGCGCTGACGAAGGCTCTGGGCGACCGCGTCCAGATCGTCGGGGACGACGTCTTCGTCACGAACATGAAATTCCTGCGCCAGGGCATCGAGCGCGGCGTCGCCAACTCCATCCTGGTCAAGGTCAACCAGATCGGAACCCTGACCGAAACGCTGGACGCGATCGAACTGGCCAAGCGCGCGGGCTACACTTCCGTGATCAGCCACCGTTCCGGCGAGACCGAGGACAGCACCATCGCCGACATCGCCGTGGCGACCAACGCAGGCCAGATCAAGACCGGTTCGATGAGCCGCACCGACCGCGTCTGCAAGTACAACCAGTTGCTGCGCATCGCCGACGCGCTCGGCGAAGACGCCCGGTACGGCAGCGCGGACTTCGAGGGCTAACGCGCGGGCTTCGACCGGTCCGGGCAACGGCCGCGTTCCGCGTCCGGACACGCGCAGGCGCGGTCGCGGTCGGCGTCGAAATCGCAGGCGCAGGCTCCGATGCGCCGGCGCCGGCCGACCAGGATGGCCAGCCCGATACCGGCGAAGCACAGGGCGAAGATCCCCATCGCCGCCAGCAGGAGAAGGAACGCGCTCATCCCAACCTCGTGAAATCCGCGCGGAGGCGCGGCGTCACCGTCCGGTCAGTGGCCGGCGGCGCGCAGCAATTCCAGAACGCGCGGCCAGTTCACGACATTCCAGAAGGCCTCCACGTAACTGCCGCGGCGGTTCTGGTAGTTCAGGTAGTAGGCGTGTTCCCAGACATCCAGGCCCAGGATCGGCACGCCGCGCTGCTCGACGACATCCATCAGCGGGTTGTCCTGGTTCGCCGTCGAGCTGACGAAGAGCCGCCCCTCGGCGTCGACCGAGAGCCAGGCCCAGCCGCTGCCGAACCGCGTCATCGCCGCCCGCTCGAACTGTTCGCGGAAGGCTTCGAAGGAGCCGAAGTCCCGGTCGATCCGCGCCGCGAGCTCCCGCGGCGGCGCCCCGCCGCCGTCGGGCGACATGACCTCCCAGAACAGCGTGTGGTTGTAGTGTCCGCCGCCGTTGTTCCGCACGGACTCCGGGAATTCGCTCATCCGGGCAAAGAGCTGCTCCAGGGGCACGCCTTCCCAGTCCGTGCCCTCCGCCGCGCTGGCCAGGTTCCGAAAATAGGCCCGGTGATGGCGGTCGTAGTGAATCTCCATCGTCTGCGCGTCGATGTGAGGCTCGAGCGCGTCGTAGGCATAGGGCAGCGGCTGGAAGACATACCCGGCCCGCGCCTCACCCTCGACCCCGGGCCGGGCGGTCGACTCGATCCCCCGCGGCGCCGGCGACCGATGCGCCGCCGCCGTCAGCCCCAGCGCCAGCCCCGCCAGCGCCAACCCCAAGCCACCCGCGGCCCCTTTTCGGAAGCGTGTACTCGAATCCATTACTCATCCTCCTTCTTTGTTGCGGCGCCTGCGCGCCCGTTCACAGCCCTTGCTGTGTAATGCAATGTACCTCACCTTCCCTCCCCTCTCAACCCGGACGGCATTGGGCGTTCCCCAGCGGCCCGAGAACCGCTGAATCCCTTACACGGTCGAATCCGCCTCGGAAACGGCTTCTAAGCCCCCGCAGACCCCTTTCTGAAGCACCAACCTTTTGCAGGACAACATCTAATCGTGGCTTATCCACGAAGCCTTGACAGGATCAACGAATCATGCAAGGCTACGAGCGAAGTTGGATTCGGGCTGGCGCGGAACCATGGGGGGTTTGCAAGAGCCTGCGAAGATGGGTACGCAGTTTAACACGGCTACACGGGACGCATGTTCGGGGGGAAGTGGCCTGATGCCAGGAGGCGGGTAATGTACAGACCGAAGAGTTCGGGGATCGCAACTGCGGCAGTGCTGATGGTGTCAGTGACGCTGGGGCTTGCGCCGTTCGACGCGCAGGGAATTGTCCGTCGTGATGATGTCGCTGATGCCGATTATGTCGACTTCGGCAAACGGTTTCCGGCGGTAGGCGCACTTTTCGCCGGCACATCGAGGGCAGGCAGTGGCGCCTTGATTTACGAGAACGGCGCGGGAGACTCGCGCTGGGTGCTGACGGCCGCGCACATTACGACGCCGACCCGGTTCGTCATTGCCGGGGAAGAGTACGACGTGGAG
>PWTM01000094.1 GCA_003563855.1 PVC group bacterium
CTGCGTCAGCCACGAGCACGCCGACCACACGGCGGGTCTGCGCGTCCTGCACCGGCGCCACGGCGTGCCGCTCTACGCGAACGCGGCCACGATCGAGATGATCGAACGCGATCCGCGCCGGCGCGAGCTGGCCTGGCAGGTCTTCACGACCGGCGCCCCGTTCACGGTCGGCGACCTGCGCGTCGAGCCGTTCGCCGTTCCGCACGATGCGGGCGATCCGGTCGGGTTCGTCGTCTCGGACGGCCGCGTCGAGGTCGGGATTGCCACGGATATGGGTATGCCGACCACGCTCGTGCGGGCCAAGCTGCGGCGGTGTCGCGCGGTCGTGATCGAGTCGAACCACGACGCCGGCATGCTGCAGCGCTCGGCGCGGCCCTGGTCGCTGAAGCAGCGCATCCTCGGGCGGCAGGGCCATCTCTCGAACGAACGCTCGCTTGAGCTGCTGCTGGACATCGCCGGGCCGCAGCTCGCGCAAGTCTTCCTCGCGCACCTGAGCCGTGAGTGCAACGACGAGGTCGCCTGCCTGGCCGACGCGCGCCGCGCCCTGGCGGAGGCCGGGTTCGGGCACGTGCGCGTGGACCTGACGTATCCCGGCCGCGTCGGCCTGGTCTGGACGGCCGAAGCCGCCGCGCCGGCGGCGGCCGATCCCGGATGAGCGCGCCCGCGACGGAACGCGCGCCGGTCGCGCGCGGGCGCGATCCCGCGCTGCCGGTGCTTCTGGGCCTGCTGCTGGCCGTCCGGCTCCTCGTCGCGTTCGCGGCCTACCCGCGCCTCGTGGAGCGTCTCCCGGACTGGGCGTGGGCCAACAACGACGGGTACGACCGGATCGCGGTGCGCTGGGCGGAGACGGGAGTCTTCGCGGGCGAAGACGGGCGGCCGACCGCGACGCGGCTGCCGCTCTACCCGGCCGTGAACGCGGCCGCCGTGCTCGCGGTTGGCGATCGCTATCCGGCCGCCGTGATGGCGGCGCAGGCGCTCTTTTCGCTGGGGACCGGATGGCTGCTCTTCGGGATGACGGGCGCGGCGTTCGGGCGTGGCCCCGCGCGGATCGCGCTGGGCCTCTTCATCCTTCATCCGCACGTCAACAACTTCATCTTCCGTTGTGCGACCGAGACGCTCTTCCTTCTGCTGGTGACCGCCTGGCTCTTCTTCCTCGCGCAGTATGCGCGCCGCCCGCGGCGTGCGTCGATGCTCGGGGCGGGCGCTGCGCTCGGCCTCGCCTTCCTGACGCGGCCCTCGCTGGGCGTCCTGCCGGCGGTTGTCTTCGCCTGGGCGTTTGTGCGCGCGGTGCGCGGCGGTCGCGAGCCGCGCGCGGCGTTCGGCGATGTCGCGCTCGCGCTCGCGCTCGCCGCCGCCCTGCTGGCGCCCTGGCTGGCGCGCAATGCCGCGCAGTCCGGCCGGTTTCCGGTCGTGCAGACGTGGATCGGGCGCCCGCTCTTTCACGGGTTCCACGTCTCGGACCGGTTCGCGGCGTTCTGGCGCAGCGAGCGCACGCTGACCGACCTTGACGAGGAAGCGCTGCGCGAGCTGCGCGCCCGGACGGCTGCACACCTCGCCGCGCTCGACCGCGCCGCGCTCCGCCCGATCGAGCGGGAGTGGATCGAGGACGACTTCGCCCGGCGGCTGGCCTGGGCGCGCTGGCGGGCGGGGCTGCCGCGGTCGGCACTGAACGCGTTGCGCAACCTCGCGCTCGCGCCGGTGGTCCAGATGACCTGGGGCAGCACGCGGGTGCTGGCGGCCTGGAACCTCCCGCTTCTCGCGCTGGCCGCGCTCGGCTGGCGCCGGGCGGGGCGCACGCGGCCCGAGGCTCGCCGCGCGCTGGCGCCCGTCGGCCTGGCCTTTCTCTACCTCTGGGCGGCGCACGCGTTCGTCTGGCCCCAAGCCCGCTACGTGTTGCCCGGGCTGATTCCGTTCAGCCTCTACGCCGCCGTCGAACTCGACGCGCTTCGCGTGGCTTTGACAGCCAGGGCGCGCCGAAGTTAGGATCGGCGTTTTCGCCGGAGACCCTGCATGCCGTCGTTCCTGTCCAACGCGGTCACCGTGATCCTGGTCGGCGCCGGGGCCTTCCTGCTGTTCGCCGCCGTGCTGAGCTTCTGGAAGTTCGAGCGGCTGATGCAGATGGCGCGGGCGGCGGAGGGGGAGCGCCCGCTCCCGCCGCGCGACGCGTTCCTGGTCCGCATCGCGGCCCGCCTCGCGGTCGGCGTGCGCAGCGGCCCATTCGCGGTGGCCGTCCTCGAGCCGGCCGGCGCCGGGCCGGCGCCGGCCGACCTGTCCGACCGGCTGGCCGCCGGGCTGCGCCGCAACCGGGACGAAGTGCTCGCGCTCGAGGGCGGCCGATTCGGCCTGGTGGTGGCGGCGCCGGCCGCAGGAGCGCTTGGGGCATTCGCCCGGCTGCAGCCGGCGCTGCCGGTCCCGTTGCGGATCGGCGCGGCCGCCTTTCCGGAGAGCGGCGAGACCGCTGCCGCGCTGCTCGAGGCCGCCGAGGAGGCCCTCGAAGCCGAGGCCGGGCCGGGCCTGCGCGCGCGGCCGGAGAACCTGCTCTCGCCAGAGCCGGCCGAGGAGGAGCCGCCGCCCGGCGAGATGATCGATCCCGTGACCGGCATCCTCCGGCGCGACCGGCTCGACAGCGCCGCGCGCAAGTTCATCGCCCGCGCGCTTCGCGGGCATCCGTCCGTGGCGGTCCTTTGGCTCGACCTCGCCGGCATCGAGAGGGTGAACGCGCAGTACGGTCGGCCCGCCGGCGACGCGCTGTTACGGCGCCTCGGCGAGACGCTGAACCGCTGCGTCCGGGAGACCGACCTGATCGGTCGTACCGACGGAAGCGGCGCGGTGGCCGTGCTCGTCTGCGGCGCGGACGAGGCGCTGCGCGTCGCCCGGAGGCTGATCGCCGAGGTGATCGACGTGCCCGTCGAGGTCGGCGCCTCGCGGGTGCGCGCCGCGGCCAACGCGGGCTTGGCGGTCGGCCCCGATCACGGCGTCACCTGGTCCGCCCTGTCCGCGAACGCCGGGCGGGCCCTGCAACGCAGTCGCCGGGACGGCCGCAACCGGGCGGCGCTCTTTGATCCGGCGACCGCCCAACGCCCGCGCCGGGCGGCGCAGGCCACGGACCAGGATGTCTTCTGAACCGAAACGCGCGCAGAGAACGGAGGGTGCCATGAAGGCGAACGCGGGAGGGCTCCGGCTGGGGGTCAACGTCGACCACGTGGCGACGCTGCGCCAGGCGCGGGGTACGGACTATCCGGATCCGGTCGAAGCCGCGCGCGTGGCGATGCGGGCCGAAGCCGATCTCGTGACCGTGCACCTGCGCGAGGACCGCCGCCACATCCAGCCGGCCGACGTCGAGGCCATGCGCGCCGAGCCCGGCCTGCGGCTGAACCTCGAGATGGCGAACGTTCCGGCCCTCGTCGAATTCGCGCAGCGCCTTCGGCCCGACGAGGTCTGCCTCGTCCCGGAGCGGCGCGAGGAGCGCACGACCGAGGGGGGGATCGACGCCGTGGGCCGGTTCGCGGAGCTGCAGCCGACCGTGCGCGCGCTTGCGGACGCAGGGATTCGGGTCAGCCTCTTCATCGAGCCTTCGGCGGACGCCGTGGAGGCTTCGGCGCGGATGGGCGCGCCCTGCATCGAACTGCATACCGGCGCCTACGCGGAAGCCGCCGGGGCGGCGCGGGCGCGCGAAGTCGGGCGTCTACGGGACGCCGCCGAGCAGGGGCACGCACTGGGTCTCCAGGTGAATGCGGGGCACGGGCTCAACCTCGAGAACCTGCCCGGCCTGCGCGCAGTACCCTGGCTCGACACGCTCAATATCGGGCACAGCATCGTCGCGCGGGCGGTCTGGGTCGGCCTCGCCGAAGCCGTCCGCGAGATGCGCCGGGCGATGGCCGCGCTCGGCGCGGCGCCGGCCGCGGAGGCGGAATCGTGAAGCTCGTGTCGTCCAAGACCATGCGCGAGCTCGACCGGCGGGCCATCGAGGGCGCCGGGATTGCGGGGGCGGACCTGAAGGACCGCGCCGGCCGCGGCGTGGCCGACGTGGTGCACCACCTGGCCGACCTGGCGGGCAGCGATTCGGCGAGCGTGCTGCTCATCGCCGGGCCCGGCAACAACGGCGGCGACGCGTTCGCCGCGGCGCGGCATCTGCGCGAACTCGGTTACCACGTCGAGGTCTGGCTCGCCGGCGCCGAGAGCCGCGTGCAGGGCGATGCGCTTAAGCAACTGAGCCTGCTGCGCGGCGAGAGCGTGCCCGTCGAGGAACTGGCGGCCCCGGAGGATTGGGCCGAGGCGATGGAGGAGCCGGCGCCGGCCGAGTTCATCGTCGACGGCCTGCTCGGCACGGGAAGCCGCGGGCCCGCCCGGGGACCCGTGGCCTGCGCGATCCAGTTCATCAACCGCATGGCGAACGATGCCTTTATCGTCTCGATCGACATCCCGTCCGGCGTGAACGCGGACACGGGGATCGCGGAGGGCGACGCGGTCAACGCGGACATCACCGCCACGCTCGGCCTCCCGAAGCGCGGACTGGTCGAGGCGCCGGCGCTCGAGTTCGTCGGCTGTCTCGAGGTGGTCGACATCGGCTACCCGCGGACGCTGATCGAGGAGGCCCCGGCGGACCCGGCCGTCGAGCTGATCTACTCGCACGAGATGCGCCGGCTCCTGCCGCGGCGCGCGCGGATTTCCCACAAGGGCACCTTCGGCCGCGTCCTGCTGATCGGCGGTGCGCGGGGGTACGCGGGTGCGATCGCGCTGGCCGCCCGCGCGGCCGCGCGCTCCGGCGCGGGCCTCACGACGGCGCTCGTCCCGCGCGGCATCGCGCCGGTCGTGGCGGGGGCGTCGCTCGAGACGATGGTCGCCGAGGGCGCGGAAACCGCCGAGGGCGCGCTCTCGGCCGAGGCCGTGCGGGCCTGGGCGGACCGCCTCGACGGCTTCGATGCCGTGCTGGCCGGGCCGGGCCTGACCCGCGGCGCGGAGGCCGCCGCGATCGTGCACGAGCTGCTGGCGCGCTGCCGCGTCCCGCTCGTGCTGGATGCCGACGCGCTCAACGTGCTGGCCGGCGAGGCGGGGCGCATCGGCGACTCCCGTTGCCCGGTGCTGCTGACGCCGCATCCCGGCGAAATGGGCCGGCTGCTGGGCGCCGACACCGCCACCGTGCAGGGCGACCGCCTCGCCTCCGCGCGCGCGGCGGCCGACGCGACCGGCGCGACCGTCGTGCTCAAGGGCGCGGCCACGGTCGTCACCGCGCGCGAGCGGCCCGCGTTCGTGAATATGACCGGCAACCCGGGCATGGCGACCGGCGGCAGCGGCGATGTCCTGGCCGGCCTGCTGACCGGACTGGTCGGGCAGGGGATCGCTCCCTTCGACGCCGCCAAGGCGGCCGTATTCCTGCACGGCCGCGCCGGCGATATGGCCGCCTGGCGGGGCTCGCAGACGGGCCTGGTCGCCGGCGACATCGTGCTCGAGATCCCCTTCGCCCTGCGCGAGATCGCCCTGCGCTGAGCCGCGAGGAGGACCGATGCGGAACGATTCGCGCGTCGAGCCGACGGCGACCGGGGCGCCCCCGCGCGACGCGGGGGCGGCGCTCCGGCCCGGCGATCGGGTTCGGATGGCGCAGGGATTCCTCCTGCTGGCGATCGGACTCGCCCTCTTCTTCCTGCTCGCGGTCGGCGGGCTTCGTATCCCGGCGCTCGACCTCCGTCTGCTGCCCGCCTACGCGCCGGCGCTGGCGATCGTGGTCGTCGGATTGCGCCAGGTGCGGCTCGGGTCGTTCGCCGATCCGCGCTCGCCGGCCACCTGGCGGTCGGTCGCGCCGGTCGGCGCACTGGTCTACCTCGCGCCGTTCTACGGCTGGTGGTCGCGCATCCCTCACCATGCCTACTACCTGGCCCACCTCGCGGCGCTCGTGCTGGCCGGGGCCTGGCTGCTCTACGAGACCACCCGCGTCTGCGCCCGCGCCGCGGATCGGATGGGCGCCCGTACGGCCGCGGTCGAGGCCCGGCTCTGTGGCCTCGTGACCGTGGCCGCGGCCGTGCCGGTCCCGGTCCTGATGGCCGCGGCCGCGGTCATCGCCCGGCGCAACGAGACCAGCCTCTACGCCGAGGTCTTCCGCATGATCTACCACCTGCCCCGAGGCTGGATCGCCGCCGCCATCCTCCCCGTCAGCCTGGCCATCGCCTCCTGCTGGCGCCTGCGCAACGTCGCGCTCTCAGGGCCAGGCCTCGCCCCCGACAATGTCGCCGGGTGAGGCGTTACCCCAGTTTTCGCCGCCCGGTTCCTTGTCGTGCCCGGTTCTTGCGGGTGTCTTTCGTGCGACGATAGGGGGCGACGACGACGGCTGACGACGGAACAGGCTTGGGTCGGGCTAAACGTTTCGCTGCGGGACCGCTGCCGCCAGCCCCCGCCAGCCGCGTTTCCGCAGCGGGTGCGCAGCCCCCGCTGTACTGGAGGCCCGGTTCAACGCCCGTCCGTACAGCGGGACCTACGGGACCGCTGCTCCCCGTCCACGCCAGCACCACAGCGTGCTGCTGCCGGAGCTTCGGCGTATGGAGTGCGGTGGCAGAGTCCCGGGCGCGCCCCGCGTCCGGGACGGCGACACCGCTTTCGCCCGCGCCAGAGATCGTGCTTCCCCGCCCGCCGAAAGCGGCGTCGCCGGGCTTCGCCCTCTGCCGCCGCACTCCATATCGCGTCACCCTTCTGGCAGCGTAAGAGCCCCGCAGAAGGACGTGAGTGGATGACTGCCCCGGCGAATGGAGAAATCCTTCCTGACCCTCGGCAGTCTCGCCGCCTCGGGAGCCCCCACTGCCCACCGCCGATTGCCAACTGCCCCCCCCCGCGCCCGCGCTGAGAACGGGGGAGAATCCGCGGCCGGGTCCGTCGACAGGACGCGGGAAAGGGTGTACGCTGAACGCAGAACAGGAGCGGACGAATGATCACGGAGACGGCGGAGAGCCTTTACGAGCGGATGAAGGCCAAGCTGGCGCGGCTGGTGCCGGATGCCGAGCTGCGGTACAAGGCCGGGATCGCGGCCGAGGTGCTGGCGCTCAAGGCCGAGCGCGACGCGGTGATCCTGGCGCACAACTACATGGAGCCCGCCCTCTTCTACTCGGTTCCCGATTTCCAGGGCGACTCGCTCGACCTCAGCCGCCGGGCCGCCACCACCGAGCGGTCGGTGATCGTCTTCTGCGGCGTGAAGTTCATGGCCGAGACCGCCAAGATCCTCAACCCGTCCCGGACCGTCCTGCTGCCGGCGAAGAAGGCCGGCTGCTCGCTGGCCGAGAGCATCACCGCGGAGGACGTGCGCGGCCTGCGGGCGCGGTTCCCGGGCGTCCCGGTCGTCAGCTATGTGAACACCTACGCCGACGTGAAGGCCGATTCCGACGTCTGCTGCACGTCGAGCAACGCGGCGGCGGTGGTCGAGTCGCTGAAGTCCGACACGGTCATCTTTCTTCCCGACGAGTACCTCGCGACCAACGTCGCGCGCGAGACGGGGCGGCACGTCGTCTTCCCGACCCGGACGCCGCGGCCCTCGCAGGACGGGCTGCTCGACGTGCAGATGATCGGCTGGACCGGCCGGTGCGAGGTCCACGAGCGGTTCACCGTCGAGGACATCGAGAACGCGCGCCGCCAGTTCCCGGACGTGGTCGTGCTCGCGCATCCCGAGTGCAGCGCGGAGGTTTGCCGCGCATCCGATTTCTCCGGCAGCACGAACGCGATCGTGCGCTACGTGCAGGAGCACCCGGCGAAACGGTACCTGGTGCTCACCGAGTGCGCGATGGGCGACAATATCGCGGCGGCGAATCCGGACAAGGAGATGCTGCGCATCTGCAGCCTGCGCTGCCCGCACATGAACGAGATCACGCTCGAGGAGACGCGCGACGCGTTGCGGCTCAACCGCTACGTGATCGAGGTCCCGGAGGAGATCGCCGCGCGGGCGCGGCGCGCACTCGAGCGGATGATCGCGGTCGGCTGACCGCGCCGCGCGGGCTAGTCCGCCGGGCGCGGCGCCGGTGGGGCGGGTTCGAAGAACAGGCCGAGGGCCTCCGCCATCTCCGGGTTGGCGGCCAGCGTCCACTGGAACGCGAGCTGCATGGCCACGTCGTTCACGTCCGTGACGTCGCGGAAGACCTGCGGGGGGCCGAGACGGACCCGGCGCACCTCGGGCCGGGTGCGGCCGCCGGAGTAGTCGTGGACCTCGAGTTCGCCCAACCGGATCGTCAGGACGTCGATCCGGTAGGCGGGTTCCGTGGCCGGCGGCAGCGTCGGCGGATCGGGATCCGGCGCGGGGCGGGGTGGCGCCTCCGGGGGCGGGATTCGGTCCGGCGCCCGCCCGGGCGGGCGGTCCGCCGACGATTCGCGCGGCGGCCGGGTCGGCGGCGCGGGGGGCGGGGCCGCCCGTCGCGGGCGGTCACGCCGCGGCTCGCCGGCCATATGCGTCAACGCATCGAAATTCGTCTGCCCGCGGGCGTCGATCACGGCGACGATGCGCGGCACGTCGAGCCGGACCTCGCGAATCCGCCGCTCGTCGCCGAAGAACGAACGCCGGTCCACGCGCACGAAATACTCGTCGATGCGGAACGCGTCCGTCTCCGTATCGAAGCCCTCGGGGTTCCGCACGCGGATCCCCCGGAACTGGATGGAGAGCGGGACGAGCGTGGTCCGAACGGCCTCCACCTCGACATCGAGATCGGATGCGCCGCGGATGATGGCGGGCGCCACGCGCAGAAGGATCCGGTCGCGGACGCCGATCGCCGCGGCCACGACGACCGCGAACCCCGCGAGCATCGCGAGCAGGAAATATCGGATGGCACGGCCGGTTCTCATCGCAGACCTTTCGCCGCCCGGCAAGGGCGGCCGCAGGCAGCCTACGCCGCGCACCGCCCGGGGGCAAGCGGAGACGGCGAA
>PWTM01000311.1 GCA_003563855.1 PVC group bacterium
GCGACGACGATCAGCGCGACGGCGAGCGCGTAGTAGGCGATCAGCAGCCGCGTGTTCCGCCGGGCCAGGTCCTGGTGCGCGAAGAAGTCCATGGCCGACGCCTTCCCGGACCGCTCAGGTAAACGCCACCTTCGGCGCTTCCCGCTCGGCCGGCGCCTCGATCTCGAAGAGCGCCGCGGGCGCGAAGCCCATCGGGCCGGAGAACAGGACCGCCGGGAAACGTTCGCGCGTCGTGTTGTAGGTCATCACGGCGTCGTTGTACGCCTGGCGGGCGAACGCGACCTTGTTCTCCGTCGAGGACAGCTCCTCCATCAGCCGGTTCATCTGCTGATTGCCCTTGAGGTCGGGATAGCGTTCGACGACCACCATCAACCGGCTCAGCGCACCCTGGAGCATCCCCTCGGCGCCTTGGATCCCGCGCATCGCCGAGGGATCGCCCGGGTTCGCCGCCGCCGCCTGCTCGGCGCCGGCCGCCTGGTTGCGCGCCTTGATCACCGCTTCCAGCGTCTCGCGCTCGTGCTTCAGAAAGCCCTTCGCGGTCTCCACCAGGTTCGGGATCAGGTCATAGCGCCGCTTGAGCTGGACGTCGATCTGCGCATACGCGTTCTTGTAGCGATTGCGCAACGCGACGAGCTTGTTGTAGACGCCGATCGCACCGAGCACAATCAGCACCACCACCACCGCGAGGATGATCCAAGGCATGCCCCGTCCCCTTCCCTTTCGCCGGCGCCGCCGGGCTGAGTCCGCTATACCACCCCCGCCCGCCGGACGCAAGCGGCACGTCGGGAGGCTTTCCCAAAGTCTTCGCGGCCTCTTCGTTTCGGTGGACGACGACGCCGACGACTACGGTGGACGATGGGACGCATTGCAGTCGTAATCCGTAGTCGTCGCCGTAGTCGTCGACCGATCTTCCCGTTCATGCTTTGAGTTAGCGGGGGCACGCGGTGTCTGGGACGCGTCTTCCTGACTTCCGAGCGACAGGCATGAGAAGCTCTTGGTCTACCAGAAGGCCATGCGGTAACCAGCAAATGACACCCCGAACACCCTTACCCGATCCCCCCTTAACCGCATACTCTTACGCGTATACTCTTACCCGACCACCCTTACCCGACCATCCCTATCCGATCCGCTCGCGCCACTCTTTCGCTACGGCTGTAGCGACTGGCGAAGCCCCATCAGTGAACGGGTGTCTCGTTTCGGAACTCAGGGCGGTGTCTGGGGCGCGTCTTGGGCTGTTCCCAGTTCTTCCCGGTCGACGAGTGCGCGCGCCGGGCCCGGGCTCCAATCGTCCGCCGCTATCGTCGATCCCTATCGTCGCACGAAAAGACCGGTGAAGAACCGGTCACGACGAGGAAGCGAGCGCCAGCCCAAGAGCCGGGACGACGAGAGGGGACGACCCGCCTACGCGCTTCGCGCTTCGGCGCGGCAGGCGAGAGCGGGTGACGAGTCCCGCCGGGCACCTGATCCTATACGGAGCAGTCGAACCACGGATGAACACTGATAAACACTGATGCTGAACTCCTTGCGTCGGATACGGCGTGCACCCATTGGGTGAAGAACGGCGCTGAACACAATGGAGTTTACGCGTACAGGACGACTCAGTATCCGTGCGAATCCGTGTTCATCCGTGGTTGATCTCTGCTCTTTCTACGCTAGTGCGTCGCGCGCGCGCGGATCTCTAAGTGGTCGGTGCCGTCGCGCATCTCGACCTCGAGCCGCCCGAGCGGGGCGAGGCGCGGAAGAGCGTCCTCGATCTCGTCCAGCCGCTCGTCGAGCGCGTCGTCGGGGGGATGGCCCGCCATCAGCGTTCCGAGCCGGTAGGCGCCGAGCGCGAGCCGCAACGTCGGCTCGATGCGGGAAAGCTCCGCCCGCAGGACCGCCCGCGTCGCGCCTTCCACGGCGGGCGGCGGTTGGGGCGGCGCCTCGTCCTCGAGCAGCGACCTGAGCGTGGCGGTATTCGAAGCGATCCACAGGCCGCCGTCCGCCACGGCGAGCGCCGGGAACTCGTCGTCGGCGAGCGCCCCAAAGGCGTTGTCTGCGGTGCCCTCGATCCGCCAGAGCGTGTGCGGGCCGGCGCGGACCGGCGCCGCGATCAGTCCCCAGCGAAAGCTGGCATTGAGCGCATCCAGCGCGGAGGTCAGGAGCGCGCCCGCATCCGCCTCCGGTCCCTCCCAGGCGGTGACGCCCACGAGCGCCGGAACGCGCACGCCGCGATACCGCCCCGTCAGCGGCGGCCCGAAGAGTCCGAACGCCGCCCAGTCGCCGATGCGCGCACCCAGGGTCTCGTCCCACACCTGGCGCACGCGCGCCGCCGCGGGCGTCAGCCCAAGATCCGCGATCGGCGCGGTCCGCACCCAGAGCCCGGCATCGGGCCACGCCCCCCAGCGCGGCGCGGGGAGCACTTCGTCCGCCGGCGCGGTCCACGTCCGGGCGGCGGGCCAGCCGGGGCGAACCGAGAACTGCGCCTGCGTCGCGCCGGCGTCCAACGCATCAATCCGACCCGCGACGGTTACGCCCCCGGGCGCAGGCCGGCCGGCCCAGACGCGGGCCTTCTCCGGACCATTCCAGGCGCGCCCCGGCGGCCGCGCCTGCGCGGGAACCTCGTCGCGAATGGATGGCCGCAGGCCGTCGTGCGCGTCAAGCAGGCGACGGATGTCGTGCGGATCGGCCGAGCGGCAGGCCAGGATCACGCCATCCTCGAAGGTGAAGTAGAGCGTCGGCTCGCCCGGCCTGGCGGGAACGCGGTAGATCGGACGCCCCCCATGCCGGCCGGCACGCTCGACCCAGGCGGGACGGGCGAAGCGGAGCTGCCAACGCAACCGACGGCCGCGCGCCCCGGCCCAGGCCGCACCCACCCAGACGGGGCGCTCCCCGGCGAAGCCCATGGGCACGAGCGCCAGGACTGCGCGGTCGGAGGTGAGCGCGCGGAGTAGCGGGTCCGGCCCCTGCGCCGCGAGCTGCGCCGCGGCGCCCGCGCCGAATCCCGCGTCGATCGCCTCGGCGGCCCAGGGATTGGCGGCGAGGGCCTGCAGGCGAGGGCCGGGCGCCCGCAACCAGGCGACGAAGAGGGCCTCGGCCGGCACCGCGCGGTCGGCCCGCTCGGGATGATAGGGGACGTGGAGCAGCCAGGCCGCCGCGGCCAGCCCGGCCAGCAGCGCCGTTCCCCAGACGACCGGACGCGGGACCCTGCGCGCGGAGCTCACAGCGCCAGGCTTCCCACCAGCTCGCGAATCGTGCCCATGCCGTGCCGCCGCAGGTAGGCGCGGAGGCCCTCGACGGTCTCCACCGCCGTCGGCGGGTGCACGAAGTTCGCCGTGCCGACCGCCACCGCCGAAGCGCCGGCGACCAGGAACGCGAGCGCCTGCTCGGGCCCGGCGATGCCGCCCATGCCGATCGCCGGGATGCGCACCGCCCGCGCGGCCTCCCAGACCAGCTTGAGCGCGATCGGGAAGATCGCCGGGCCGGAAAGCCCGCCCGTCACGTTGCCGAGCACGGGGCGGCGCGTCTCCACGTCGACCGCCAGCGCCGGGATCGAGTTGATCAGCGACACGGCGTCGGCGCCTTCCTCCTCGGCCATCCGCGCATAAGCGGCGATATCGCCGACATTCGGCGCCAGCTTCGGGATGAGCGGTCGGCGCGTGGCCGCGCGCGCCGCGGCGACCGTCCGGCGAAAGAGATCCGGATTCGTGCCGAACGTCCGGCTGCCTTCCTTGATGTTCGGGCAGGAGACGTTCAGCTCGATCGCCGCAATGCCCTCGACCGCGTCGAACCGGCGCGCCACCGCCGCATACTCCTCGACGGTCCGGCCCCAGATGTTGACGATGACCGGCACGTCGAAGCGGCGCAGGAAGGGGAGGTAGGTCCGCAGGAACCCGTCCACGCCGGGATTCTGCAGCCCGATCGCGTTGATCAACCCGCTGGCCGTCTCCACCGTGCGCGGCGGCGGGTTCCCCGCCCAGGGCTCGAGGCTGATCCCCTTCACCACCAGGGCGCCGAGCCGGTTGAGGTCGACGAGGTCCGCGTATTCGGGCCCGTATCCGAACGTGCCCGAAGCGACCATGACCGGGTTACGCAGCCGCAACGGACCGAGCGCAACGCTCAGGTCGGGCTCGACGCTCATGGCTCGCCCTCCCACACGACCTCGCGCCCCTCGAAAACCGGCCCCTCCCGGCAGCAGCGGGCCCAGGTCCAACCGCCCGCCGGATCGCGCACTTTCTGCACACAGGTCAGGCAGGCGCCGACGCCGCAGCCCATGTTGCGGTCCATGGAGATCCAGGCCGGCGCATCGCGCCGCCGGGCTCGCTCGGCGACGGCCCGGAGCATGGCATTCGGCCCGCAGGCGAAGAATTCGAGGGGCGCGTCGCCCTGCTCCGCGAGCCAGCGGTCGAGCACGTCCGTGACCCGCCCGCGCGCGCCGAGCGTGCCGTCCTCGGTCGCGGGGTACAGGCGCCAGCCCAGCGCCTCGACCTCGGCGACGCAGAGGATGTCGACAGCGGACCGGCCGCCAACGAAGCCGACGCCGGGTTGCGGCGCGCGCGCGGCCTGGAGGTAGAGCGCCGCCATCCCGTAACCGCCCGCGACCAGCACCGGGCGGCGGCCGGGCGTCGGAGCGGGGAACCCGCGACCCAGCGGACCGAGCACGCTGAGCCGCTCCCCCGGCGCGAGCCGGGTCATGGCCAGCGTGCCCCGGCCGACGGCCTTGTAGAGAACATGGACCGTGCGTGCATCGGCCTTGAAGACGCTGAAGGGGCGGCGGAGGATGGCGTCGGCCGGCGCGGGCAGCCGCAGGTGGACGAACTGCCCGGGCTGCACGAGCGGCCCGATGCGCGGCGCTTCCAGCACCAGCCGCCGGTAGATCTCGGCAAACGGGTCGTGCGCGGCGACGACCGCCTCCTCGAGCTGCATCGGCGCCCTGGCGCCTGCCTCGCCTTGCGGCATGCTGATCCCCCGTTCCCGCCCGCGTGGACGGCGAGCATACGGCCCCCCGCCCGCCCGGTCAACCGGCCGCCTTTGCTTCGGGCGCCCTTTACTTCACTGCCCACAGCGCCGATACTGCCGAAAACGCAGCCGGCCGGGGCGGCCGCGGGGAGCCGAGGTTGAACGCGATGCGCGAGGGAACGAGCAGTCCGGCTCGCGGGGGGCGGAAAGAGACGCCCGCCGGGGGCTCGGGCATGGCCGGACGCCCCCAGGACGGGGGTGAACCGGTACGGCTCCCGTCCGACTGGATCGGGCCGGGCACATGCCTGGGCGGGTTCCGCATCGAACGGCTGCTGGGCGACGGCGGCATGGGCCAGGTGTTTCTCGCCCGCCAGCTCTCGCTCGGCCGCGACGTGGCGCTGAAGGTCCTTCCCCAACGGTACGCCGCCGACCGCGACACGGTCGCCAGCTTCATGAACGAGCTGCACCTGCTGGCGCGCCTCGAGCATCCGAACATCGTCACGGTCCACGAGGCGGGCGAAGACGACGGCGTGCTCTTCATGGCCATGGCCTATATCCGCGGCGATACGGTCGAGCAACGGCTCGCCACGTATGGACGGATGCCCGAGGTTGAGGCCCTGCGGTTGGTCCGTGCGGTGGCCGAGGCGCTGGGCTACGCCTGGGCGTCCCACCGGCTCCTGCACCTCGACATCAAGCCCTCGAACATCCTGCTGGACCCGGGTGGCGTTCCGAAGCTCGCGGACTTCGGGATCTCGCAGTCGCTGCGCCGCCAGGCGGAAGATGAGCCGGCGGCCGACGACACGGATATCCAGGGCACCCCGAACTACATGAGCCCCGAGCAGGCGGCCGGCGAGGCGGTCCTCGATCCGCGCGCTGACATCTACGCGCTCGGCGCAACGCTCTACCACATGGTCACCGGCGCCCGGCCGTTCGGCGACAGCGACGTCGAGGAGACGCTCCGCCGGCAGATCGCCGAAGCGTTGCCGGACCCCCGGAGTCTCGCGCCCAGGCTTTCGCGACCGTGCGCAGCACTCCTGGCCCGGATGCTCGCCAAGGACCCGGCGGCGCGGTACCCGGACTGGGAGACGCTGCGGCTCGATATCGACCGCGTACTGGACGGCCGCATGCCGCGCGACGGCGGAGCACCCATCGCGCAGACATTCCACCCGGCGCCCGAGGCGGCACGCCGCCCGCGCACAGGTGCGGTCCTGGCGGGCGCCGCACTCCTCGCGGCGGCGGTCGCGGCCGGGTTCGTGTTCCGCAACCTCGCCTCCCCGAATCTCCGGCCGGACGAGGACCCGGTCGCGGCGCCGGTCGAACCGGACCCCGAGCCCGACCCGACGACGCGGGAGGCGGAAGCGCAGGCCGCGGTCGAGGCGGCCGCGGAATTCGCCCGGGAGAACCCGGAAGACTTCGACGGGATCGTGGCCCGTTTCGAGGCGGCGCGAGCCGTGGCGGACGGCACCGACCACGCCGAGATGGCGATCGCCGAACTGCGGCGCGCCCGCCGGGAACGGCTGGCCGCCGCCCGCGGCGTGCTGGACCGGCTGGAACGGGAGGTGCACGAACTGCTCGATGCGGGGCTCCTCGCCGAGGCGATCGCCCTCGTCGAGGACTACGACGGTGCGCATGCGGCGATCTCGGCCGCCGGTCGCGCACGACTGGCGGAGGGCATCCGCGAGGAGGCGATCCGGGCCGAAGAGGCCGCGCGCGTCGAGGACGCGCGGCGCGAGGCGGAGGCGGCGCGGCTCGCGGCAGAAGCGGCCGAGCAGGCGCGTCGCGCGCAGGTGGCACAGGCCGCCGGGACGCTGCGCCGCGCCGTCGCGGAGGCGGTGATGGGCGAAGCGTACGACGCCGCCGCCGCGCGGCTCGAGGCGGGGATCGCCGATCCGGAACTGGAGGACGTTCGCGACGACCTCGCCACGTTGCGCGACGAAGTGCGGGCGGTCGCCACGTACGCGACCGACGGACTCCTGCAGTCCTTCCGGAACGATCGCGGCCGCGCGGTGACGATCGAGTTCGCCGGCGGCGCCGAAACCTGGACGATCTACGGGGTGCAGGAGGACACGATCGAACTCCGGCGCTCCGTCGGACACGGCTTCGTGGCGCGCCGGATTCGCGCCGCCGACCTCACGCTGGCCGAACGGCTGCGCCGCACGGGCACGCAGGCCGCTCCGGCGCCGGACGTGCTGCGCGGCCTGTTGCTCTGCCGCCTGGGCCACACGGAACCCGGGCTCCGGATGCTGCAGCGGGCCGGAACGCCGCTGGGCGAGCTGCTGGCGGAGACGCGTCTGCAGACCGAGCGCGAGGCGCAGGAGGAGCGCTCCGCCGAAACGGTCGATCCGGAGACCGAAGCCGACCGCATGGCGCGCCTGCGTGAGGCGCTCCGGGCGGCCAATCCGGAACTCGGGGACGGCTTCCGGATGAGGCACCGGTCGATCGAGGGCGGTCTTGCGCTGGACCTCTCGAACAACCCCGAGCTGCAATCCCTGACCCCGCTGGCCGGCTTGCCGCTCGTTTCGTTGAACCTGCAGAATTGCGGCATCGAAGACCTCGAACCGCTGCGCGGTCTTCGGCTGCGCGAGCTGAACCTGGCCGGCACCCGCGTGACCGACCTCGGCCCGATCGAACGGCACCCGCTTGGAAGCCTGAACCTCGCCGACGCCCCGGTCGCCAACCTTGCGCCGCTGCGCGGGAGCCCGATCGAAGACCTCGACCTCTCCGGCACGCAGGTGGATTCGCTCATGTTCGTCTCGGGCCTCCCGCTGCGGCGGCTCGTCATCCGGGGCATGCACATGACCTCCCTGCGCCCGTTGTTCGGGCTCCGGCTCGAGGAACTGCACATCGGCGAAGGCGCCGACATCGAGGATCTCCGACCGCTGCGCGGCATGCCGCTCCAGCGGCTTTCGATCGTCGCGGACCGCGTGGTCGACCTGGGCCCACTGGCGGGCATGCCGCTCGAAGAACTCTCGATCGAGCGGCCCGATCCCGGCTCGCGCGTAGCGCGCGACCTTCGGCCCCTGCGCGGCCTTCCGCTCCGACACCTGGTGCTGGTCGGATTCCAGGTCACCGACCTGTCGCCGCTCGAGGGCCTTCCGCTGGTCCATCTCGACCTCTCGCGGAACCGGACGCTGACCGACCTCGAGCCGTTGCGGGAAAGCCCGCTCGAAGTGGTCCGCCTCGCGTGGACCGGCGTGGAGGACCTCGAACCGCTGCGCGGGGCGCCGGTGCGCGAACTCGACCTGCGCGGAACGCCGGTCCGAAACCTGGCCGCCTGCGCGGACATGCCGCTCGAGCACCTCTCGCTGCGGGACTGCCCGAATGTGCGCAGTCTCGGTCCGCTCCTGCGGTGCACCCGCCTTCAAACCCTGGTGCTCCCGCCCGCCGCGGTGAACGTCGAGCGGCTCCAGGGGCATCCCTCGCTGGAACGCATCGGGTTCACACGGGGCCGACTGGTACCGGTCGCGGACTTCTGGGGCCAGTCTCCCGACGCAAGGGCCCGGCCATGACGCCCTGCCCGGCACGCGCGCTCCGGCGGATTCTTGCGCTGGTCGCGGTGGCCGCGGTAGCCGGCGGCTGCGCGCCCCGCCGCGCCGGACTGCTGCGCGAGGTGCCCGCGGAGCGACGCGCGAACCCGCGCGTCCTGCGCATGGAGGTCACCGCCTACTGCCCCTGCGGCCAGTGCTGCGGGTGGGAACGTGGCCGGTGGGGGCGGCCGGTCTTCGCCTACGGCCCGCAGAAGGGGCAGCCCAAGCGCGTCGGGATCACGGCCAGCGGCACACGCGCCCGCCCCGGCACGATCGCCGCCGACACTTCGCTCCTCCCGTTCGGGACGATCGTGTACGTGCCCGGCTACGGGTACGGGCGCGTCGAAGACCGCGGCGGCGCCATTCGCGGCCGGCGCCTCGATGTCTTCTTCCGCCGCCACGGCGACGCGCTCGAGTGGGGCCGCCAGACGCTCGACGTAAAGGTCTGGACACCCTAGCCCGTAAAGGCCCGCGGAAGCTTGCGGCGGCGCGGTTTCCGTGCGAGCATCGCCGCGTTGGACGCCCCGTCCCGGGCGGCCGACCCGGGAGCACGGGGTGGAGCACCGCAACTTCAGCCTGGCCGAGGTGGCCGAGTACCTGCACGTCTCCGAGGCGGACGTCGAGGAGCTGGTGCGCCGCGACGAGATTCCCTACGAACGGCCGGGGGGCCGCCTGCTCTTTCGCGGGCCCGCCATCGAGCTGTGGGCGTCGCGCCGCATCCTGGGCTTCCCCTCCGCCTCGCTCCAGACCTACCACGACCGCAGCTCCGCGCGCGTGCGCGCCGACGCCGGCCCGCGCGCGCTGATTCCCGACCTGCTTCCGGCCACCCGCATCGAACCCGCGCTGCCCAGCCGGACGAAACCTTCGTTGATCCGCGACGTGGTCGCCCTCGCCGACCGCACCGGGCTGCTCATCTTCCCGGTCGAGCTGCGCCATGGCCTCGAGGCGCGCGAGCGGCTCGGCTCGACCGCGCTGGCGGGCGGCGTCGCCATGCTCCACCCGGAGCGGCACGACCCTTACCTGGTCGAGGCGTCGTTTCTCCTGCTGGCGCGTACCGTCCAGCCCATCCCCTTCGGCTCGCCGGACGGCCGGACCTCCGACCTGTTCTTCCTGCTCTGCTGCCGCGAGGAGGCGCTGCACCTGCACGCGCTCGCGCGGCTCTGCATGATCTGCCACCACACCGACGCCTTGCTTCGGCTGCGCGAGGCGGCGGACGCCGAGGCGATGCATGCGGTGCTGGTCGCGGCGGAAGCCGAAGTGCTGGCCGCGCTGCCCCCGTCCGCGGCGCAGACGAGGGCCGATCCGTGAGCCGCTACCCGCGCGGAACCGTGGAGCTTGCGCTCGAATCCGTTCGGGGCGAGGGCCCGCTGGCGTCCGGCGGCGCCCGGCCGACCGAAAGGCTCGTGACCGCGACGCTGTTGTGGCCGCGGCCGCTGATCGCCGAGCGCGTGGCCGTCCGGACCTTGGCCTTCGAACGAGGCGGGCTCGACCTCTCGGAGCGCGACTGGACGGAGCGCATCCTCTTCAAGGAAACCGTTGAGGGGCCCTTCGGGCTTCTGCTCCAGGTCAGCGAACCCCTGGCCGCCACGCAGGTCGCGCGCCTCGCGGCCGCCTTCGGCGCCGCGCTGCTGCGCACGGCCGGCACGGAGATCGGCCGGCTCGCCGCCAACCCCTGGAGCGCGACGATGGTCCGCTTCCCGCTCCAGCACCTGGCCGGCGAACTGGGCGGCGCCGGAAAGGTCCCCGCCGTCGTCGCGGCCGGCGCCGTCACCCTCCGCCCCGGCCATGCGCAGCCGGTCGATATCCCGCTGCGCACGCCGGCCGACGTCACGCGCCTGCGCCGCGGCGCCGGCCCCCGCGCGCGCCCCCGCCGCGAAGTCCTCCATCCCGCCGGCACGGCCGCCGGCGTAGCCCGGATCGACGCGGACTACTACCGGCGCGCCAACCCGTGATCCCGCCCGCCGCGTTCTTTGGCTTGCGCACGCCGGGCGCTTGCGTATACTTCGCCGTTCATTGGTTCCGGCCCGCACACCCGCTCCGGCGGGAGGGGCGGCCGGGCGGAAGCGAGTGCCCTCCCTGCCTTCGGGAGGGCCAAAGCGGATTGCCGGCGCGTTCGCGCACCGGCCAGACAAGAAGGAGTTCGCCATGGAAGCAGAGGCGCAGAACGCCCCCGCGGCCGCCCTGACGGTGCGGGACCTGATCGAGGCCGGAGTCCACTTCGGCCACCAGACCAAGCGCTGGAACCCGAAGATGAAGCGGTACATCTTCGGCGCGCGCAACGGCATCTATGTCCTCGACCTCACCCGCAGCCTCGCGCTGCTGGAGGAGGCGCGGCAGTTCGTCTTCAACCAGGTGGTCGCGGGACGAAGCGTGCTCTTCGTCGGCACCAAGAAACAGGCGCAGGAGACGCTCCGCGAGACCGCCGAGCGGCTGAAGCAGCCCTACGTCGTCACCCGCTGGCTCGGCGGCATGCTGACGAACAACCGCACCATCCGCCAGAGCGTCCGCCGCATGCGCACGCTCGAGGCGATGGAGAAGAAGGGTGAGTTCGAGAAGCTCCCGAAGAAGGAGGTCGCCACGCTTCGCCACGAGCTGGCCAAGCTCCAGCGAAGCCTCTCGGGCGTCGCCGACATGGAATCGATGCCGGGGGCCATGTTCGTGGTGGACATCCAGCGCGAGGCCAACGCCGTGCGCGAGGCCGTCCGCATGAATATCCCGGTCGTCGCACTGGTGGACACGAACTGCGACCCCGAGCCCGTCACCTACCCCATTCCGGGCAACGACGACGCGATCCGCTCGATCCGGCTGATCGCGGCGGAGATCGGACGCGCGATCGAGCAGGCGCAGCAGGAATACGCGAAGATCGCGGCCGAGAACGCGCGCAAACGGGCCATCGAGGAGGCGGAGGCACGCGCGCGGGCGAAGCAGGCCGACGACGAACGGCGCGCCCGCGAACGCGAAGCGCGCAAGGCACGCGAGGAGGCGATCGCCAAGCTGAAGGCCGCGCGCGAAGCCGAGGCGGCGGCCAGCGGCGAAGCGTCCGCGGACGCCGCGGCGGCCGACACGGCGAAGGCAACGCCGAAGGCCGCGGCCGCGGACACCGCGAAGGCAACGCCGAAGGCCGCAGCGGCCGGCGGCGAAGCGTCCGCGGGCGTCACGGTGGCCGACACGACGAAGGCGACGCCGAAGGCCGCGACGAAGACGTCGGAGGAGGCCGCGAAGGCGGCGCCGAAGACCACGGCGGCGGACGCCGCGAAGGCAAAGCCGAAAGCCGCACCGCCGGAAACAGCGACGGCGACGTCGAAGGCCGCATCGACGGAAGCGGCGAAGGCGGCACCGGAGGCCGCAACGCCCGAGGACGGAACCCAGACGCCGGCCACGCCGGCGGAACCGCCGGCCGCGGAAAGCTGAACGGCGACAACGCACACACGGAACCGGGCCGCGCAAGCCGGACAGCGCGCGCGTCGGCCCCTGACGGAGGATTCGGGATGACGACGATTACAGCGGCGGCCGTGAAGGCCCTGCGCGACGAGACCAATGTCGGCATGATGGAATGCAAGAAGGCGCTGATCGAGTCCGGGGGCGATCGCGAGAAGGCGATCCTGCTCCTGCGCGAACGCGGCGTAGCCATCGCCGGGAAGAGGGCGGGGCGGGCGGCGCGCTCGGGCTTGATCGCCGCGCGCACGGCCCCGGACGGGGCCATCGGCGCCATGATCGAAGTGAACTGCGAGACGGATTTTGTCGCGCGCAACGAGCGGTTCCAGCAATTCGTCGAGAGCCTGGCCGCGAAGGCCGAAGCGACGGACGAGGCCTTGGCCCCCACGGTGAACGACGAGGTCACGACGTGCATCGCCGAGATCGGCGAGAACATCGTCGTACGCCGCAACGTGCGCTTCGTACGGCAAGGCCCCGGCGTCGTGGCCGCGTACATCCACCTCGGGAGCAAGGTCGGCGTGCTGATCGAGCTCGGGTGCGGAAAGGACGAGACCGCGGCCCGGCCCGAGTTCACGGAACTCGCGCGCGACCTGACGCTGCACGTCGCGGCCTCCCAGCCGGAGTTCCTCGCGCGCACCGACGTGCCCGCCGAGGTCGTCGACCGAGAACGCGCGATCTTTGCGAAGCAGGTCGAGAACAAGCCGGCCGCGATCGTGGACAAGATCGTCACGGGCAAGATGGAGAAGTACTTCGCCCAAGTCACCCTGGTCGAACAGCCCTTCGTGAAGGACACGGACCGCAGCGTGGCCCAGGTCCTGGCCGACACGGGCCGGGCCGTCGGTGACACGCTCGAGGTGCGCCGCTACTGCCGCTACCAGCTCGGCGAGTAGCGTCGCCCCGGGCGCGTGCACGATGAAGGTGTTGACCCCATGGGCGGACGGGCTCGAGGAGATGGAGGCGGTGATCCTCGTTGACCTCACCAGTCAGGGCCCCGGAACCTGCTTCGCCTTCGCGCTTGAACTGATCCGGGAGCACGCCGGCGAGGGGCGGGCAAAGGAACTGGCGGAAGCCGGCCTGATCGGCCGCTGACCCGGTCAGCGCACCCCGCGCCTGCGCAGGGAATTGCGGTTCGCGCGGGCCACGGGATCCGAGGGATCCTGCCGCAGGGCCTCGTTGAAAGCCGCGAGCGCTTCTTCGAGCCGGCCCATACGGCGGAGCTGGAGCCCCAGCGCCACATGGTGCTGCGCGAGTACCGGGGCCCGCTCGATGATGGCCTGCAACTCCGCGAGCGCCCGTTCGTCGTCGCCCGCCGACCGGTAGAGCTGGTGGAGCCCGTCGTACGCATCGATCAGCCACGGGTTGAGCTCGAGCGCCTCCCGGTAGCGCGCCTCGGCTTCTTCGATCATCTCCGCCCGCATGGCAGGGTCCGGGTTCCAGAAGGCCTGCCGCCGCAGGAGATCGGCGCGACGGACCACCGGCCCCCAGTGCCCCGGGTCAAGCCGACCGGCGCGCTCAAACAGCGCATCGGCGCGGCGGTTCTCCGAGCGCTCCTGGGCCCGGACCCCTTGTTGAAGGAGCAGCACGGCCACGAACGACCGGGCGACCCAGACACCGAGGCCGACCGCACCGAGACCGATCGCCCCCCCGGCCACCCGCCGCCAGGGCAGCCGCGGATAGCGCGGGGTCAGCTCCCCGCTTCCGAAGAGCACGGCCATGACCGTGCCGGCCACGAGGACGAAGACCATGATGTTCCCGTAAAGGTGGAACGTGAAGTCGAAGAAGTTGTGCGCCAGGCTTCCGGCGAGAACCCCCAGCAGGGCGGCCGCGAGAAAGGCATCCCGATCGCGCCTCATGCGGCGGAGCCGCGCCAGCACCCGCACCGCGCCTGTACCGAAGAACAGCGCGAAGAGCGCGAAGCCCACCAGTCCGTGGTCGGCGGCCAGGTGCAGGAACTCGTTATGCGCATAGCGGGCGCGGGCAACCCCCCGGTAGGTCTGGTGCGGCCCCTGCACATACCGGAAACTGTCCCCACCGTGCCCGAGCCACGGTCGCTCCTGAATCACCCCCGCCGCAGTCCGCCACATATCGATCCGGGAATCCTCCCAGCGCATCGCGCGCGCCATGCGCTCGCGGTTCGGTGGCGAGAAGCTCCAGAGCGCCCACCCCGCCGCGCCGAGCAGCAGCGGAATCGCCAGGATCGCCACCAGCGCCCAGCGCGCCCCCCGGCGCCAGGCCATCAGGAACCCGGTGGTCCCCAGGCCGGCGGCCGCGCCGATCATGCCCGCCCGCGACTGGGTCAGCACCAGCGGGTAGACGGGAAGCGCCAGCGCGTAGGCGCCGAGCAACCGTAACGGCCAACCGGCGTCCGCCATGAACAGCAGCGCCAGTCCCAGCGTCATGCCGACCGCAAGAATCTGCGCGACGTGATTCGGGCAGCCATAGGTGCCGCTCGCACGCATGCCATACCCCTCGGGCCGCACGAGGTGGAGCACACTGCGCGACTCCCGCGCGTGCAGCACGATCATGTACCAGGCGATCAGCGTCAGCACCACCAGCAACAGCGCGAGCGCGATCCTCCACCGACGTCCCGCGCCCGCGACGTCCGCGAGCGCGAAATAGGCTCCGAGCGCGGCGGCGATCGTGAAGACCTCGATCCGCGCCTCGTACGGGGAGGCCGCGAACGGAATCCGCACCGCCGCGTAGGCGAGGAAAGCCAGCCCCCAGATCGTCCCGGGCGGCACGTGCAGGCGTCGCACCGAGGGGAACGCCGCCACGCGGACCCCGAAGAGCACCAGCGCAAGGCACACCGTCAGGATGAACGGTGCGGCCAGATGGAACCGCGTCGCCCCGAACGCGATCGGGGCACCCAGCGGGGAGAGGAGCAACAGCGCCAGGACAACGACGTCCAGCGCGGCCAGCGCCCGGGGCACACGCATCTTCCGGCGAGCCTTCGGCGCCGGGCCCGCACCGTGCGCTGTACCCGAAACGACCGCCATGACGACCCCGCGCCTACCAGATTCCGCGCGGAACGAAGATGATGTCGCCGGTACGAACCTCGATATCGCGCTCCGGCGAACGCTCGATCGCGCGCGCGTCGACCTGGAAGGTCTGCCCCGCCCGCGTAACCTGGATGCGACGCGGATTCGCGAAATCGGTGTAGCCGGCCGCGGCGGCGATCGCCTGCCGGAGTGTCATCCCGCCCACCACGGGGAACCGTCCCGGGTTACGCACTTCGCCCTGCACGAAATAGCTCCGCGCAGGGATCGTAACGCTGGCCGTCACATGCCGGTAGATGCCGTTCTCGACATAGGCGCGCTCGACGGCGCGCGCCAGCTCCATGCCGGTCAGGCCCGAGACCCGCAGCGGCGACTCCAGCAGCGGCAGCCGGATCTCGCCGCGTTCGTCGAGCGCCGTCTCGACCTGGTCCTGCGCCGGCGTGCGCAGGGAGATCACCACCACGTCGCCGGGGCGAAGCCGGTACGCCGTCGACTCCTCCGAGACCCCGGGAAGCTCCTCCTCGCCCCAGGCCGGATCGCCATCCGTGCGCAGGGGTACCGAAGGCGATCTCCCGCGCCCCCGGCCGAGCAGCCCGCACCCCGACGCCAGCGTCACCGCGACCGCGGCACACGCCGCCATTGCCATCCATCGCCTCGTCACGAATCCCCGTCCTCCCCCCGGCGCCCGGTTCACGACGGCTCCTGTCGCCCGGCGGGCTGCGCAGGCTCCTCGGCCCGGTAGTAGTAGTTCGAGTAATACGAGTGGTAGTAATAGTAGTAGTCGTCACGCATGACGTTGATGTTGTTCAGCACCACGCCGAGAATGCGACCGCCAACGTTCTCGATGATCCGCTTCGCCCGCGTGGATATCTGCCGCGGGTACTTGCGGTACTGCACCACCAGCAGCACGCCGTCGACCTCGCTGGCCAGGATCGAGGCGTCGCTGACGCCTACCACGGGCGGAGAGTCGAAGAAGACGTAATCGTACCGCGCCTTCAGGTTCTTGATCAGCTCGCGCATGCGCTGCGCGTTGAGCACGCCGACCGAGGAGCGGGGCAGCTTGCCGCTCGGCAGGAAGTGCAGGTTCGGCACGTTCGCCACCGGCTTGATCGTCTCCTCGATCGGCACGTCGCGCATCAGGACGTTGGTCAGGCCGAACCGGTTCGGCATCCCCAGGATCGTATGCTGCACCGGCCGCCGAAGGTCGGAGTCGACGATCAGCACCTTGTCGCCGATCGCGGCGCAGACGTACGCCAGGTTGAACAGGGTCGTAGACTTCCCTTCGCCGACGCCACCGCTCGTCACGGCAAAGGCGCCCCCGGTCGCGCCGCTGTTCGCGAACTGCAGGTTGGTGCGCAGCACCCGGTAGGCCTCGGCGTACGGACTGTCCGGCCCCTCTTCCGTCAGCGGCCGGACCTTCTGCGGGATCACGCCAACGACCGCCGAGCCGAGATGGCGCTCGACATCGTCGACCGTCTTGACCGACGTGTCCAGGTACTCGATGAAGTACGCGAGGCCGATGCCCGCACCGAGCCCGATCAGGAGGCTGAGGATGAGATTCATCGTCATGTTCGGGCTGACGGGCCGGTTTGCGGGCGGGGGCTCGGCCGGCTCGACCAGCTCGACCTGCGTTCGGGGAACACCCAGCTTGATGCCTTCCTGCAGGACGCGGGCCTCGAGCGCGTTCAGGATGGAGCGCTGAAGCTGCACGTCCCGCTCCGCCTTCTCGAACGGGAGAAACTGCTCGCCTTCGGCCTCGATGTCCCGCGTGCGTGCCTGTTCCAGTTCGTCGGCCAGCACCTCGTAGCGCGAACGGGCGACCTCGTATTCGGCTCGCAACCCCTCCCGGATGCCCAGCAGCGCCTGGTCGAGCTTCGCGGCGAGTTCGTTACGGGCCGCGCGCGTGCGGCGCACGTCGGGATGATTCTCTCCGTAGTTCTCCAGCAAGAGGCTCAGCGATACGTCTGTGTCGAGAATCTGGCGCCGGATGGCGGCAACCTCCGGGTCGTTGACGATGTAGGCTACGACGCCGCGCAGCGCGTCCCCGTCCATCTGCTCGATCTGATCGAGCCGCGAACGGCGCGAGAGCATATCGACCCGCGCGGTGATGCGGTCGGCCTCCAGCCGCTGAAGCTGGATGCGATCGGCCCGCATCCCGCGCCCGACCAGCGCCACCCCGAGAACGCGGCGAACGCGTTCCATCTCCTCTTCGGCCGCTTCGACACGCTCGCGCTGCTCCTGCAATTGGGCGCGCATCGCCTCGATACCGCCCTCGATCTCACGGCGCTTCACGCGCAGCCGTTGTTCCCGGTACACCTCCGCCAACTGGTTGGCGATGTCGGCCGCCTCCTGCGGACTGCGCCGGCTCACGCTGATCCCGATCAGGCTGGTATCGCGGATCTGGTCGACGCGGACGGACCGCATCAGGATACTGTATACGCGATCGCGGGGCAGCGGTACCGCTTCCCCGTCCTCGACGGTGCCCCACCGCTCCGCCAGGTTCAGGTTGCGGGCCACCTGCAGCAGCAGCGGGCGGGACTGAATCAGCTCGTACTGCGTGCGCAGGAAGAACGGGTTGTATCCCCCGCCGCCCTCACGCCCGAAGACATCGACATCGAGCGCGTCGTCGCGCACCAGGACCTTCGCCGTCGCGCGGTAGATGTTCGGCAGCGTCAGGGTGTAGAAAAAACCCGTCAGGACCACGAGCAGCGTCACCGCCAGGATGATCTCCTTGCGGCTTCGGATGACGCGCCAGTAGTCGAGGAAATGGAGACTTGCTTCCTGAGGCTGATTCGGTTGTTCCATGGCACCTGACCGTTAGGGGCTTTCACCTATCCCACAATGAGCAGCCTCCCCCCGCGGGAGGAGGCTGCCTTCAAGAAGACGCATGGCCCGAACCGCTGCCCGATCCTAGAGCCGGAAGCGCCAGGCCACATCGACCACGTTCTGCCGGTAGTCGTCCCGAAGATCCGAATCGAGATCGGTGTAGGTCCATCCCGCCTCGAGCCAGCACATGTTGCGCCGGCCCAGGCGCAGGCTCATGCGCGCGCCCACGGAATAAGCCAGTTCGTCGCCACCGGTCACATCGGCCATCGCCAGATCCCTCACGCTCTCGTCCTCATCGTAGCGCGAGTGGATGACCGAGCCGGTGAGGTTCACCTGCAGCCGCGGCGTCACGTCATGTCCCAGCCGCAGTGTCCCCGCGGTCCGCCGCTGGTTGGCGAAGGTGACCAGGCTCGACTGGAAGAGCGAGTAGGAGCCGCCGACGGCCACGCGGAATACCGGCGAGGGCGCGATGGTCAGGTTCGTCTCCACGTACGGACCCGTGCTGCTGCCGGTGTTCGCGGCGGAGTACTCCTTGTGCGTGACGCCCACGCGAAGCAGCCCGACGAGGTTCGGGTCGAACACGTGCTCCCCGCCAACCCCCAGCGAGAACGTGTCCGCGCTGCGGTCCGGCACACGGCGCCGAACGGCGTCGGGCGCACCCGGGAAGTCGATCGGATCGACCTGGCTGCGGCCCGCCTTCATGTAGTCCGTCCGCTCAACCCGGCCGTCGAGGAACCCGGAAGTCGCCTTCGCCAGTTGACCGCGCAGCGTCAGGCCGCCGGCCAACGTGTCGTAGTCTTCGCGCTCCGCGAGGACATCTTCATCGTAGCGCAGCAGCACGTAGCGCCCGGTGAGGTCGAGCCGCACCCGCGTCGTCAGGACCGAGGAGAAGGTTCCGTTCAGCGTGTTGTAGATGTACGTGGAGTCCCGTCGCTCGATCGTGCCATCCTCGCGCAGGATTTCCGGACGGTCCACGTACCGGAACGCATCGCTCAGCGAAAGCGAGAAACGGCGGGAGAACGCCTGGTCGAAAGCGAAATCGACGCTGTGCGTCCAGTCCACGCTTCCATCCGCGCGCCGGTCGTCGAACCACCGCAGTCCGGCGCGGTAGCGCAGACTGAGGAATGTGGTATCGAACCGCGCCACCCCGGTCAGCCCCGCTTCGGCGGTGACCGTCGTGCTTCCCTCGCGGCCCGTCTCGACGCGGTCCACGTTGTCGTTGTAGCCAAGCCGCAACCGGCTCTCAAAACTCACGTTCCGCGGACCGGCGCCCCATGCGGCCGTCGCCGCGCCCACGATCAACACCGCCACTGCCCATTGGATCGATTTCATCGACTCTCTCCTTGTCTCGTGCGTTATCCGCGATTGCCTTGCACTTGTCACGACGTCGACCCGTTACGCGGCCACCACCGGAAGATCCGGCGTGACATCGGGGGGCGGACGCACCGGCGGAGGCTCGATGTCGTCGATGATCCGCAGGACGACAGAGTCGGGCACCAGACGACGGCGCAGCTCGTCGCCCGTCAGGGCGTACCACTCGATAACCGCCCGGATGCCCTCGTCGGGGGTCAGTACGCTCAGCGCGCCTTCCACCGTCTCGATCAGCCCCATGTCTTCCAGGATAGTCCGCAGCACGGCCATCCAGGCTTCCGGATCGTCGCGTCGGGCCGCCGACACCTCGCGGGAGCGGCCGAGGGCCTGCACCAGCACGCGCGCCAGCATGGCCGCCGTAACTTCCGTCTCCGCTTCCCAGCCGTCCTCGGTCGGGGAGATGCCGACCGCCATCAGAGCGGCGAAGCACTCGACATCCGACGGTCGCGCCGTACCCATGTGCCGCCAGAGGCCCATGCGCTCGACCAGTCGGCGCGCCAGCTCCGCCTGCGTCACGAAGGCGCCCTCCTCCGGCGCCGCCTGGGCAACCGCTTCGACATCTGCCGGAGCCGTGCCCTGCGCCCACGCGCCGATCCCCATGGTTGCCGTCAGAAGGACCGCCATTCCCGCCGTCCACCAGCTCTTCATCTTCGCTCCCTCCCGTTTCGTCCGCGGGGCAGTGTTCTCATCTCCACCCCCGGAGCTGTCGCTCAGTGCACCTAGCATCGCCGTTCCCGAACGGGCCGTCAATCCCAAAAAAGACTTTTTTTTTCTTTCTTCCGAACGCCCGCCCCAGTGGATTGCACGCCGGGCACGCTCGGAGTATACACGGGCGCCGGAGGATTGCCATGCCTTCTTCGTCAACCCCGGGCGCCAGGGAGCCGGCGTCGTTCTCCTTCGCGCTCGACGCCGAAGCACAGGAACGGCTGCACCGGGAGCTGGCGACCGGGAACTACCGGCCGGTCCCGACGCCGCACGCACGCATCTCCGTCGAGCGGCCCGGCTGCCGGGTGACCCTCTACCGCACCGGAAAGTGCGTCGCGCAGGGCAAGGAGGCCGGAGACTGGGTCCGGTTCGTCCTCGAACCCCGGATTCTCGGCGCCGTCGTCACCGGCTACGACGCCGTGCGCGAGCCGGAGGCCCTCGCCCCGCACATGGGCGTCGACGAGAGCGGCAAGGGCGATTACTTCGGGCCGATGGTGATCGCCGCGGTCTATACCGAGGGCCCCGTGGTCGAACGCCTGCGCGCGCTGGGCGTCCGCGACAGCAAGGCGATCGCCTCCGACGCCCGCGTGCGGAAACTGGCCGCCGACCTCCGCGCGCTGCTCGGACCGCACTTCGCCCTCGTGCCGGTCGGGCCGGCGGCCTACAACCGGCTCCACGTGGACATGGGCACGGTCAACCGGATCCTGGCCTGGGGTCACGCGCGGGCGATCGAGAACCTGCTCGAGCGCGTGCCCGACTGTCCCCGCGCAGTGGCCGACCAGTTCGGACCCGAGCGGCAGATCCGCGCCGCCCTGCTGCGCAACGGCCGCCGCATCGAGCTGGTCCAGCGGCCGAAAGCCGAGTCGGACCCGGCCGTGGCCGCCGCCTCGATCCTGGCCCGCGACGGCTTCCTCTCCGGGCTCGAGCGCCTCTCCCGCCGGTTCGGCGTCGCCCTGCCCAAAGGCGCCTCCGCCGCCGTCCGGGAGGCCGCCGGCGCGCTCGTCCGCGCCCACGGCCCGGCCGCACTGATCGAGACCGCCAAGTGCCATTTCCGAACCACGGATGCCGTGCTGGCCGACGCCGGCGTCACGCGCGAAGCGCTCGGACCGCTCGGACGCGCACCCCCGCCGCGCCCCCGCTGGAAACCGGCGCCCAAACCGGGAGAAACGCACCCATGAAACTGGTCCGCTTCGGAACCCCCGGTCGCGAACGGCCCGGGGTCTGGGTCGACGACGCGCGCGGCAAGGGCCGGCCGGCGATCCTCGACGTGCGCGCGATGGCGTTCGACATCGCCGACTTCGATCCGGCCTTCTTCGCCGGCGGCGGGCTCGAGCGCCTGCCCGGCCTGCTCGCCGACCCGGCGCCGCGCTGGGTCGATCCCGACGGACTCCGCCTCGGCCCGCCCGTCGCCCGGCCCTCGAAGTTTCTCTGCCTGGGCCAGAATTACGCCGAACACGCGCGCGAGTTCGGGGCCGAGCCTTCCGGCGTGCCGGTCGTCTTCGCCAAGGCGGTCAGCGCCATCCAGGGGCCGTTCGACCCGATCGTGCGCCCGCGCGGCGCCCGCGTAGTCGACGGCGAGGCCGAGCTGGCGTTCGTCATCGGCCGCCGCGCCCGCAACCTCGACGAGACCGGGGCGTGGGCTGCGATCGCCGGCTATCTCGTCTTCAACGATGTGACGGACCGCGAGGCGCAGCGCGCCGGCGGGCAGTGGTTCCACGGGAAGGGCGCCGACACCTTCGCCCCGATCGGCCCGTTCCTTGTGACGGCTGACGCGGTGCCCGACCCCCACGCGCTGCGCATCCGGCAGCGCGTCAACGGGCAGGCGCTCCAGGACGGATCGACGGCCGACATGATCCATCGCATCCCGCACATCCTCGCGCACATCACCGCGCGGATGACGCTCGAGCCCGGCGACCTCGTCGCGACCGGAACGCCCAGCGGCATCGGGTCGGCCCGGAACCCGCCCGTCCTGCTCGCACCGGGCGATACGATCGAAACCGAGGTCGAGGGCCTTGGCCGGCAATGCGCGCGGGTCGCGGACGGGGACTGAGTGGTCAGGAACACAAATCCGACGACGTATCCTCGTGATCGTCCTCGTCCTTCATCCTCGCTCTCGGAGGCTGGGGGACGGAGGAATCGAGGACGAGGACGAGCACGAAGTGAAGATGTCCGTGCAGTTTCGATGGGGTGCACGGAGCCGGCCGTGACCGCAGCCCCGGAGACGGGCGCCGGCCCCCGGACACCCGGCGGGTCCGGGGGGTCGGGCCTGTACGTGCACGTGCCCTTCTGCCGGCGGCGCTGCGCCTACTGCGACTTCTACGCCCGCCCGCTCGGCGCGCCGCCCGGCGCGGTCGGGGCCGAGGCCGTTCGCCGGTACCTGGCCGCGCTGGACCTCGAGCTGGCGCGCCTGGCCCCGCCCGGGTTCGCCCCGGCCACGGTGTACATCGGCGGCGGGACGCCGACCGCACTCCCGGCCCGGGCGCTCGACCGGCTGCTCGCCCTCGTGCGCACGCGAATCGAGCCCGCGCGCGTCGCCGAATGGACCTGCGAGATCAACCCCGGCACGCTCGACGCCGCCGGCGCGGCGCGCCTGCGCGCCGCCGGCGTCAACCGCGCCGCCCTCGGCGTCCAGTCGTTCGACCCCGACCGGCTGCGCCGGCTCGGCCGCATCCACGGCCCCGCCGAAATCCCGCGCGCCTTCGCGGACCTGCGCGCGGCCGGGTTCGAGAACGTCGCCGCCGACCTGATCTACGGCGTGCCCGGGCAGACCGTCGCGGATCTCGCCGCCGACCTCGAAGCGCTCCTCGCGCTGCGGCCCGACCACGTCTCGATCTACGCGCTCGAGCTGGCCGACGGCACGCCCCTGGCCGAGGCCTGCCGCGCAGGGACGCTCGCGCCGCCGGACGACGATGCGACGGCCGACCAGTATGCGCACGCGCGCGCCGCCCTGCTCCGCGCGGGCTACCGCCACGACGAACTGTCGAGCTTCTCGCTCCCGGGCCAGGCGTGCCGCCATAACCGGCGCTACTGGGACGGCGGCGACTACCTGGGTATCGGTCCGGCGGCGCACAGCCGGCTGGGCAGCGTCCGGCGCGGAAACCCGCCCGACCTCGCCGCCTGGGCCGCCGCCCTCGAATGCGGCGACCCGCCGTGGGCCTTCGAGGAACGGCTCGATCCGGAAGCCGCCGCCCGCGAGGCGCTGGTCCTGGCCCTGCGCCGCATCGAGGGCGTCGACGCGGCGGCGTTCCGGCGCCGGACCGGTTTCGCGCCCGAGGCGCTGCGACCGGCCGAGACGGCCCGGCTCTTCGCGGACGGGCGCCTCGTGCGAACCCCGCGCGGGTTCCGCCTGGCCGACGAAGCCCTGTTCGTCAGCGACGCCGTCTTCCGCGAGCTGATCTGACGACACTCCGGCGGCGTTGACGGCGAGGCGCCGGGCCGGGATGATCGCCTCCGCGGCGGCGGACGACCGCGGCGGATACGGGGAAGGAACGGGACAGGACGATGGGTCTCTCCGATCGCGACTACATGCGGGCGCCCCCCGCACCGGCGCCGCCGCCACGCGCGGAGCCGCCGGCCCCGCGACGAAGGGGCGCGCGGATTCCGGTGCGGGTCCGGCTGCGGTTCCTGCTCTGGCGCATCGCGCGCCGCCTGACGCGGCGCGGGCGTGACCCCCGCGCGCGCGATACCTGACCCTATACGGAGCAGTCGAACCACGGATGAACACGGATAAACACTGATGCTGAACTCCTTGCGTCGGATACTGCGTGCACCCATTGGGTGAAGGATGACGCTGAACACAATGGAGTTTCCGCGTACAGGACGCCTCAGTATCCGTGCGAATCCGTGTTCATCCGTGGTTGATCTCTGCTCTGTCTAGGCTGACTTCACCTCTCTCACAGGCATTCGGCCGTCAGGCGTCCGTTGGGGAGGCGTCCGGCGGGGAGGCGACGCCCGCGGCGACCGCCCAGTGCAGAACCTCGACGCGCCCCCCGGCCGATTGTCGGGCCAGTGCGTGAATGCGGACGCGCCGCCCGCCACCTTCGGCCGACGCCGCCACCTCGAAGTACTCGGACGTCACGGTCAGCCACCGGGCGAGGACCGGCAGCGCCTCGGGCGGAAGCCCCGCCGCGGCCGCCGCCTCCTCGATCGAGTCGAACGGCGCCGTGGCGCGCGCGGCGAGCCACCGGGCGACCGGCGCCTCCCGGCCCGGCCCGACCAGCGCCTGCAGCGTGACGCGCGCGGCCGTGTTGACGTTGACCGGAACCGGCCGGCGCCGCGGCGGCGCCGGCAGCAGCGAGAACGCGTCCGGGAGCGCGGACCGCGGACCGGCCCAACCCGGCCGCCCCCCGGACGGGTCGTCGAGGTAACGCCGCCCGATGCCCGGAATCTCCGCCACGTCCGCCCAGGCGTGGAACCGCCGCTCGTCCGGCGCCTCCGGCGACTCCGGGGGCTGGCCGAGCGCGAGCGCCTGCCGCATCGCGTCCACCCGCGCCACGGCGTTCGGGTCCCCGAACCCGCCGAGGATCGCCGCAACCATGCCCACGGCCGGGTCGCGCGGGCCGGGCAGCGCGCCGGCCGCCGGCAGGTTGTTGAGGTCGAACCGGTGCTGCGCGTCGACCAGCCGCGCCTCCAGCCGCGTGCCCTCCGGGTCGGTCCACGCCCCGCTCCAGCGGACCTCGGGCTGCCGCGGATCCGGCGGCGGAACGCGCGGGTCGGCGTCGAGCTCCGCCAGCTCGCGCAGCGCCCGGCGCGCCGCGGCTTGCGCCGCAACCGAAAGCCGCGCCTCGGTCCAGACGATCTCCGCCTCGCGCAGATCGAGCCGCGCCTGCGTCAGCAGCAGCAGCGCCAGCCCGGCGAGGACGAGCAGGAAGACCGCGGCCAGCGCGAGAATAAACCCGCCCGAACGCCCCGCCGACCCGCTCTCCCATCCGCGCCACATGCCCGCATTAGACCACAGCGCAGCCGGGATGGGAAAGCGGAGAGACCCGTCGCCCCATCGTTGTCCCCATCGTTGTCGACATCATTGTCGTGATCGTTGTCCTCCGCCACCCTCGCGCCCGTTTCGATTCCATCCGCTCTTCGACAATGATCTCGACAAGGATTTCGACAAGGATGCCGTCTCCCCATCGTAGTCTTCGCCCCTCCTCCCCCCCCGCCCGGCGTAGGCGAAAACGGACCGAACCATTGGGGCCAGAATCGGCGAGCGGCGGAGAGGACGAGGTTTCCAGGGCTTGGAAGCCGGGGCGCCGACCGTTTCCAGGCCTTGGAACCCCGCGCGAACCCGACGCGAGACAGAACCCTCCCCCCCTTGGGAGAGGGCAGGGTAGGGAGGCGAACGTCGAACGGAAGCGGGGAGGCGAACCGCGAATGAACGCGAATGGACGCGAATGAGGGGCAGGCACGGGGGCCTGCCCCTACCGGGACGGCGACGGCTACGGGATGGGATGGAATCAGGAACTCAGGAAAGGCCGGAATAGGACTGGGGCGACGGCCTCGCGCCCGCCCCGTAGGGGCGGCCCCCCGTGGCCGCCCTCCCCGGGCGGCACAGAGATGCCGGCCCCGGCAGAGAGCAGAGAGGAAGGCGGGGAGCGGAACTACGAAACACGCGAAAGGCGCGAAAGGGGAGAGGGGGGAGGAGGACGTCCAACATCGCACACTGAAAATCGAACGTCTATGGCCGGAGTCGGGCCGCGCGGCCTTCCCTCGTTCCTGAGTTCCTGAGTGAACCCGCCGCCGGTATGTGCGGCGGATGTGAAGGCCAAGGACCCCGCCGCGACGCCCCGCGCCGTTGAACGTTGAGCGTTGAACGTTGAGCGTTGAGCGTTGAGCGTTGAACGTTTCCCCAAACCTGCCCCCCGCCCCGCCAACGACGGCCAACCGCCAACCGCCCCCTTCCCCCCTCGCCCCCGCCAGCCTTTCAGCATTTCAGCGTTTCAGCATTTCAGCGTTTTCCCCCAAGCCCCCTTCCCCTCACTTGAGCGAATCGCCGGCGACGGGGTACCATGCGCCTCGCGAGGGCGTTGCGTTCAGGAACGCGAGTTCCGTGGCTTCCCCTCGTGCTCGTCCTCGTCCTCGTCCTTCGTCCTCGACGGCCGGAGGACGGAGGAATCGAGGACGAGGACGACGACGAGGACGAGGACGAAGTGCAGTTGTCCGTGTGGTTTCGACAGGGGGCGCTTAGGGCGCGACAGCGCGAACGGAGGGGGGGACGGACAGTGAGCAGCGGTCATGGAGCTGACCTTTCCTCCCCCACGGGACAAGCCCGCGGGGGCCGGATCGCGCTCGTCCAGATGGCCTGCGCGGAAGATCCGGGCGCGAACCTGGCGGAGGCCGAGGCGCGCGTCCGCGCGGCGGCCGCCGCCGGCGCGCGGCTGGTCGCGCTCCCGGAACTCTACCGCTCGCGCTACTTCTGCCAGCGCCAGGACGCCGACGCCTTCGACCTGGCGGAGCCGGTTCCGGGTCCGACCACCGACCGCCTCGGCGCGGCGGCCCGCGAGACGGGCGCCTGGATCCTGGCGCCCGTCTTCGAGCGCCGCGCCGCCGGCCTCTACCACAACACCGCCGTCCTGCTCGCCCCGGACGGCGGGCTGAGCCGCTACCGCAAGATGCACATCCCGCACGATCCGCAGTTCGAGGAGAAGTACTACTTCGCCCCCGGCGATACCGGGTTCCGGGTCTTCGACCTGGGCTTCCTGCGGCTCGGCGTGCTGATCTGCTGGGACCAGTGGTTCCCCGAGGCCGCCCGGCTCTGCGCGCTGGCCGGCGCGGACCTGCTGCTCTACCCGACCGCGATCGGCTGGCTGCCCGAGGAGAAGGCCGCGGAAGGCGCGGCGCAGCGCGACGCCTGGCGGACCGTGCAGCGCGGGCACGCGATCGCGAACGGGCTCTACGTCGCAGCCGTGAACCGCGTCGGGACCGAGCCCGGCCCCGCGCCGGGCGCGGCGATCGAGTTCTGGGGCGGCTCCTTCCTCTGCGATCCGCTCGGAACCCTCGTCGCCGAGGCCGGCGAGGAACCCGAGACGCTCTTCGCGGAGATCGATCCGGCCCGGATCGAGACCGTGCGCCGCGCCTGGCCGTTCCTGCGCGACCGCCGGCCCGACGCCTACCGGGGCCTGCTCGAGGTCTTCGGCGCATCCGGCGGCGCGGACGCCGACGGCGCGGAGCGGGCATGAGCGAGGCATCCGGCGCGCTGCGGCATCCGGCCGAGTGGGAGCCGCACGCCGCGACCTGGCTGGCCTGGCCGCACAACCGCGGCGACTGGCCGGGCCGGCTGCGCGCCGTCGCCGCGGCCTACGCCGAGATGATCCGCCGGATCGCGGAGGCCGAGGAGGTCGTCGCCTGGACGCCCGACGCCGCCACCGCCGCGCGCGCCCGGCGCCTGCTGGCCGAAGCGGGTCCGACCGCCCGACCGGTCCACCTGCCCGTGCGCCGAACGGACCGATCCTGGACGCGCGACATGGGACCCGTCTTCGTCGAACGCGCCGGCGGCCGGCTCGCCGTGCTGGACCTGCACTTCAACGGCTGGGCGCGGTACCCGACCTGGCGGCGCGATGCCGCCTGCGCCGCCGCCGCCGC
>PWTM01000178.1 GCA_003563855.1 PVC group bacterium
GCGAATATCAATGGGGCGAGGGATACTGCTCCGGAGAGTGCATGGAGGTCTGCCTGGACAAATTCCCGCGCCTTCACCGGCGCGGCCCCATTGAAGCTAGTCCGGCGTGCGCTCGATGCCTGCGGCAATCGCGATTCCCGCGCCTTCACCGGCGCGGCCCCATTGAAGCAGCGACATGATGGTGGCCGACGTGCGCGCTCAGGTGATTCCCGCGCCTTCACCGGCGCGGCCCCATTGAAGCAATCGCAGCAGGCCCGAGATGCTGTATCTCTTCCCATTCCCGCGCCTTCACCGGCGCGGCCCCATTGAAGCGTGGTCGCGCCAGAGGCGGAACTGGGCGGCGACCACATTCCCGCGCCTTCACCGGCGCGGCCCCATTGAAGCCGCGTCAGGCTCATCTGGTACAGGTCCCACAGGATCATTCCCGCGCCTTCACCGGCGCGGCCCCATTGAAGCCCCCGTTGCTGTCCATAAGAAGCCACCCATGCCGCGATTCCCGCGCCTTCACCGGCGCGGCCCCATTGAAGCGACAACATGGTTGTGCGCGGCGATGGCGCGTCATGATTCCCGCGCCTTCACCGGCGCGGCCCCATTGAAGCCCGGCACAGGCCGCGGTAGATGCGCCGGACGTAGACCATTCCCGCGCCTTCACCGGCGCGGCCCCATTGAAGCACGTCATAGAGGCGGGCGGTTGCGGTGATTGTGCCGCATTCCCGCGCCTTCACCGGCGCGGCCCCATTGAAGCATGAACTGGTATCCCCGATTCCCGGGCGACTACATGCGATTCCCGCGCCTTCACCGGCGCGGCCCCATTGAAGCATCGTGAGCGCGCCCATCCTCGCCATCGACCCCGGCATTCCCGCGCCTTCACCGGCGCGGCCCCATTGAAGCCATCGCGGTAGATCGGGTTCCCATCGGGCGACACTTATTCCCGCGCCTTCACCGGCGCGGCCCCATTGAAGCCCCATTCTGCTCTCGCACTCCACGCGCAGCCTGCGCATTCCCGCGCCTTCACCGGCGCGGCCCCATTGAAGCCACGTCCAGTACAGCAATCCCGACGAGTGGGGGAGCGATTCCCGCGCCTTCACCGGCGCGGCCCCATTGAAGCGAGCCGGGCGACACGGTGCATGTCGATTACGTCGGCATTCCCGCGCCTTCACCGGCGCGGCCCCATTGAAGCCTGAATCTCGGCGCGGGCGTCCAGTCTACGGCGCTATTCCCGCGCCTTCACCGGCGCGGCCCCATTGAAGCGAGATGTCCGTCCTGACCGAGGGGTACACACACCGGATTCCCGCGCCTTCACCGGCGCGGCCCCATTGAAGCCCGTCATAGTCCTTCCGCGCCCAGTACCACTCCTGCAATTCCCGCGCCTTCACCGGCGCGGCCCCATTGAAGCCGTGCCGCTGTCCGGCACGCGCAGCTTGATCGCCGCATTCCCGCGCCTTCACCGGCGCGGCCCCATTGAAGCGAAGGCCGCGGCAACTCGACGCATCCGGTTTGCAGCATTCCCGCGCCTTCACCGGCGCGGCCCCATTGAAGCATCGTCGCCCGCCCGCGCTCGATGTCGGTCTGGATGATTCCCGCGCCTTCACCGGCGCGGCCCCATTGAAGCGCCAGGCTGATGATCCGGCCCAGCATCCGCCCGCGCATTCCCGCGCCTTCACCGGCGCGGCCCCATTGAAGCCGACCAGGCTGCCGGCGGACGTGCTGTTGAGCGTCAAATTCCCGCGCCTTCACCGGCGCGGCCCCATTGAAGCGGATTCGCGATCTGCGGTCTGCGACTGGTAATCCAAACCTCCCGCTGCGGCTATCGAGGCCGATGGAGGAACGGCGCTATGAAGAGTGAAGCGTTTGACAAGTAGTTCGACGCGGGCGGAGACGTTTCGGGGAATCTCGATATTTCGAAGGCTTCGCGGCCGGGTCGCGAGCAGAAGCGCGTCAACGTGGACTTTCCCGTATGGATGATCCAGTCGCTCGAGCGCGCGGGGCTGTCGCCCGGTTCCTTGTCGCGGCGGGTTCTTGCGGGGGGCTTTCGTGCGACGATAGGGGTCGACGATAACGGTGGACGATTGGAGCCCGTACTCATCAACGACGCCATTCGGCGCGAACTGGCCGAGGACGCACGAGACCTCGCCGCGTTCGAGGAGCGAGCAGGTGAGCCGGCCCTCGATTTCGAGGACTTCGTGAGAGGGCTGAAGCGCGATGGGACGCTATAGGGTTGTCGTCCGTACGTCGGTCGCGCCGGGCTACGGGGACGGGCGCGGGTTCGCGCCTTCGTGTTCCCGCTTACCCAGCCGGATCATGCTTTCCAGGTCCGCGACATCCCGCGGGCGGTACTGTCGCACCAGTCGGCGCGTGGCCTCGATCCGTTCCCCGGATGCGAAGCCCAGCATGCGGGCGATATCGGCGAGATCCTGCAGGCGGCCCGACTCGAGCTTCATGAGCACGAGGTAGGGCAGCGCGACGAAGGGATGCCCCGCCGTGTCCGGTTCCGCGCGGTCAATCGCTTCCTCCACCCAGTCGGCCGGCAGGGCCCGCACGTCCAGGATCCGGCCGCCGGGCAGCCGCCAGGCGCTCCCGCCGACCGAGAGCGGCCCCAGCTTCCGGCATCCCTTCCGCTGCAGCGCATCCTCGACCGCGGCGAGGTCAGAGGGCGAAACCAGAATGTCCGTGTCCAGCGTCTGGCGCGCCGGCATGTAGCGCCCGGTTGCCAGGCCGCCGACGATGACGAATCGAACCGGGCCCAGGTCCGGGATCGCCGATGCTTCAGCCGCGTAGCTCGCCCCTTCTTCGCGGATCGCATGAAGATCGCTTCCCGATCCGGGCCGCGCGCGGGCCAGGGCGGTGTAGAGAAGCTGCCTGCGCTGCGATGCATCCATGTCGGCAGTCTAGTCCGGCGGCCCACCCGTGTCGAGACGCGGCGCCCGGCTGTCCGTATCCGGTGTCCTGGGCCGACACCCGGCCCTCGGGCGCGGTCGTTGACAGGAGGTATACTCAAGGTATAAGATCCACCCATGGAGTTCGAATTCGATGTGGATAAGAGCGAGGCGAACCGGATGAAGCATGGCATCGATTTCGTTCGCGCCCAGGCGCTGTGGGACGATCCCGATCGCCTGCAGGTGCCGGCCCGAACCGAAGGCGAGCCGCGATGGATGATGATCGGGCGCATCGGCGACCATCACTGGTCGGCCGTCTTCATGGTTCGGGACGGGAAGACGCGGATCATCTCGGTCCGGCGATCGAGGCCGATGGAGGAACGACGCTATGAAGAGTGAAGTATTTGACAAGAGGTTTGACGCGGGCGGAGACGTGTCGAGGAATCTCGATTTCTCGAGGGCTACGCGTCCGGGTCGCGAGCAGAAGCGCGTCAACGTGGACTTTCCCGTATGGATGATCCAGTCGCTCGACCGCGAAGCGAAGCGACTCGGGGTGCCCCGTCAATCCGTCATCAAGGTCTGGATCGCCGAGCGGCTGGAGCAGTCGCGCGTCGGTTGAGGGCGGCGGTCGGGCAAGGGGCGCGGTCCTGCGCCGCGTCGCGACGCCGCTCCCCATCGTCCTCGTCCTCAGCGAGCGAAGCGAGCGGTCCTCGTCCTCGTCCTCGACCGGAAAGGCCCGGGGGAAGAGCGAGGACGAGAACGAGGACGAGGACGAGGACGAGGACGACGAGGACGACGGGAGAGCGGCGGCGCGCGGGTGCTTGTCTGCGGGGCGCGGTTCCGGTAGACTCTTCGCCTTTCCGCGCGGCGGAGGAAAGGATCGGGCCGTGGAGACGACGGGCGAGAGGCTGGTGCTTGGACTGCCCAAGGGCAGTCTGCAGGAGGCGACCTTCGCGCTGATGCGCAAGGCGGGGTTCCGTCTCGCGGCGGATGCGCGCTCCTACCGTCCGGAGACCGACGACCCGGAGCTCTCCGTGCGCCTGATCCGCGCCCAGGAGATCGGCCGCTACGTGGAGAACGGGCACCTCGACGCGGGCATCACCGGCTACGACTGGATGGTCGAGAACGGCTCGGACGTCCACGAGGTCGCCGAGTTGCTTTACGCCAAGCAGGGATTCCGGGCGGTGCGCTGGGTCCTGGCGGTGCCGAACGATTCGCCGGTCCGCACGCCGGCCGACCTCCAGGGCAAGCGGATTGCCACGGAGGCGGTCGGGCTGACGCGGCGCTACCTGGCCGCGCGCGGGGTCGAGGCCGAGGTCGAGTTCTCCTGGGGCGCGACGGAGGTCAAGGCGCCGGAGCTGGTGGACGCCATCGTCGAGCTGACGGAGACGGGCGCCTCGCTGCGGGCGCACCAGCTTCGGATCGTCGACACGGTCCTGGAGTCGACCACGCGGCTGATCGCGGCCCATGCGGCCTGGGCGGACCCGTGGAAACGGCGGAAGCTCGATCAACTGGCGATGCTCCTGCAGAGCGTCCTTGCGGCGGAGTCGCGCGTGCTGCTGAAGCTCAACGTGCACGAGGACCGGCTCGCCGAGGCGCTCGATCGCCTGCCGGCGCTGCACGCGCCGACGGTCAACCGCCTCAGCCAGGAGGGGTGGTACTCGGTCGAGTCGGTCGTCGAGGAGCGGGTGGTGCGCGACCTGGTGCAGCCGTTGAAGGAAGCCGGGGCCGAGGGATTGATTGAGATTGCGTTGAACAAGGTGATTCCGTAGAAGAGGGCCGCGCGCGGGACGCGGTTCGTCCGGCGGGGCGTGGAGAAGAGCATGGGTTCGATCAAGAAAAAGCGGCGTACGAAGATGGCCAAGCACAAGCGCCGCAAGCGCCTCAAGGCGAACCGGCACAAGAAGAAGTAGACGTCCCGCGGCGCGGCGGCCCGAGGCGCATGAGGAAGCGATATCCACCGGCCGGACTCCGGCTGCTCGGCGCGCTTGCGGTGCTTTCGCTTGCGGCGGGGTGTCGTACGCCGAGGTCCGCGGCGGTTCCGGCCGCCCCGGCGGAGCCCTCGGCCGAGGCGCTCGCGCGCTATGCCGACGGACTCGTCCACGAGTATGGCGGGCGGCCCGCGGAGGCGTTGAAGTCGTACCGGCTCGCCATCGAGCTCGATCCGAATCGGTCCGCGCCCTATGCCCGCGCGCTGGCGGCGCATGTCGCCCTTGTGCGGGCGGGGCGGGAAAGCCCGCTGCCCGAGGCGCTTGCCCGGTTTGCCGAGGCGTACCCCCATTCGGCCGAGCCGATGCGCTGGCTCGCGCGCCTGCACCGGGCGGAGGGTCGGACGGACGAGGCGCTGGCCGCCTTCGAGGCGGGTCTTCGCCGGAGCCCGGACGATGGCGAACTGCACGCCGAGCGGCTGGCCCTGCTCGTCCGGGACGACCGGACCGCGGAGGCGCTGGAGGCCCTGCGGGCGGCGATCCGGCGGGAGGTTTCGCCGCGTGCGCTCGCCCCGACGGCGGGCGAACTGCTGAAGCGCGGGCGCGAGGCCGGCGACGCGGACGCGGAGTCGGGCGCGCTGGCGGTGCTGGATACGCTCCGTTCGCGGGCTGGAGCGGATGCGGAACTCCTGCTTCTTCTGGCCGAGCTCTACCGTCGCGGCGGCGCCGGGGACCGGGCGAAGGCCACGCTGGCCGCGGCGCGCGAGGCCGCGCCGGAACGGCCGGAGGTCTATCTCCAGACCGCGCTGACCGCGTTTGCGCGCGAGGACTTTGCCCAGGCGCGGCGGGTGCTGGCCGAAGGCGTTGCGGTCGTGGACCGGCCGCTGGACCTGCTTCGCCTTCTTGCCGAGGCGGCCACGCAGGACGCGCTTCGGCTCGAACCGGCGGCGCCGGAGGCCGCTGCGGAGGCCCGCGAGGAGGCGATCGACGCGGTGCGCCGCCTGCTCGAGAGCGTACCGCGCGAGGCGGCGCTGCGGCTGCGACTGGCGGACCTGCTCATCCTCTCCGAGCGGTTCGACGATGCGATTGCGGAACTGGCGCGGGTCGAGCCCGACCAGGAAGAGCTGCGCGCACAGATCGCGCACCGGTTCCTCGCGGCCGGCGCGCCCGGGGACGCGATCGCCCAGCTTCAGGCGCTGGCAGACGAGCGGCCCGACGATGTGCAGCTCCAGAGCGTGCTCGGGGAAATGCTGGAACAGGCGGGCCGCCGCGGGGAGGCGATCGAAGCCTTCGCCCGCGCGGCCGCGGCGCCGGAGGCCGGCCCGTTGCCCCACGCCCGCTACGCCGCGCTGCTGGCCGAAGAAAACCGCATGGAGGAGGCCCTTGCGGCGGTGGACGCCGGGCTGGAGGCGGCGGGCGAGCAGGCGCTGCTGGTCGAGACCGGGGCGCTGCTGCGACTGGAGATGGGCCGGTTCGAGGAGGCGCTCGCCTGGCTCGGCCGGTTGCGTGCCCTGCGGGCCCCGGGCGAGGAGGGGGAACTCCCGCCGCGCTTTCTCGCCCATCGCGCGTTGGCGCTCCAGTACCTTGGCGAGACGGCCGAGGCGGCGGAACTGCTGGCGGCCGCCATGGCCGGGGACGAGCTGGCCGTCGAGGCGTACGTCTACCGTGCGGCACGGCTGGATCGCGCCGACGAGACGGGCGGGCGGGCCGCGGCGACGCGGACCGTGCTCGAGGCCCTGGCCCGCGCGCTGTCCGACGAACCGCTGGTGCTGCTTTACGCCGGGCTCTACGAGCACCAGGCCGAGGCCTACGCGGCGGCCGTCGAGATCTTTGCACGCGCCGTGCGCGTCGCCGAAGAACACCCGCACCGCGCGGACCGCCTGACCCCACAGTTCTACTTCGTTTACGGGGCCGCCGCCGAAAGGGCCGGCCGGTACGAGCAGGCCATGGAACTGCTGGCCCGCTGCATCGAGCTCGATCCCGACCATGCCCTCGCGCTCAACTACCTGGCCTACATCTGGGCCGAGCGGGGTATGAACCTGGACCAGGCGCTGGTCTACGTCCGGCGCGCCCTCGAGCAGGAGCCCGAGAGCGGAGCGTTCATCGATACGCTGGGTTGGATCTATTTCCAGCAGGGCCGGTTCGATGAGGCGCTGGTCGAGCTGAAGCGCGCGCTGGAGTTCGAGCCTGAGGAGCCGACAATCCTGGACCACGTCGGGGATGCGCTTCACGCGTTGAACCGCACCGAGGAGGCGATTCCCTACTGGCTCCGCTCGCTCGAGCACGGCCCGGAGAATCCGGAGGCGGTCCGCGCGAAGCTCCGCGAGGCGGGCGTCGAACCGCCGGAGGAGGAAGACGCCGCCGCCGAGCCCGAGCCGCCGGAGGAAGAGGCTCCCGCCGAGCCCGAGCCGCCAGCGGCCAGCGACGCCGAGCCGCCCGAAGCGCCGTGACCTACCGGTCCGTGGCGCGGAGGTCGTAGACGAACAGGGTCGACTGGTGCCGGATGAAGAGGCGCCCGTGTGCGATGGAGGGGTGTGCCCAGTGCGGGCCTCCTCCGGCGCGCGGAACGGTGAACGAGCTGATCATCCGGAAGTCCGACGGGTCGGGATCGACCAGTCCCATCGTGCCGTTCTCGCCCAGCGTGTAGAGGAGCCCGTCGGCCCAGACCACCGATCCCTTGCCCACGCCCCGCAGGCTGGCCTCCACCTCGCCGTTGTCCAGGTTGAGGCAGAGCCATTGGTTGCGGTGATTGCCGTGGGAGGCCCCGTAGACCCGGCCGTCGAGCACGACCAGTCCGCCGAGTTGGGCGTCGAGGTGCGCATCGCGCCACTGCCGTGTCACCTGCGCGCCGTCCGCGCTCAGGGCGAAGAGCTCGCCACGCCGGCCGCGGTAGCCGGAGGTGATGTAGATGCGGCCGTCGTCGGTGACCGGCGAGACGGCCTGGATGCCGTGCGCCGGGCGCGGTTCCCGCGGGACGCGCCAGAGCAGGGCGCCGTCGGACGCATCGATTCCGATGAAGGTCGTGGCCATCAGTTGTGCGATGACCGTGCGGTTCCCGCGCCGGACGACGATGGGAGAGCAGTACCCGGACGCGTCGTCGACGCCGGCGGTCACCCAGCGCGTCTCGCCCGTGCGCGCGTCCAGCGCAACGACGCCTGCCTCCGGCCCCCCGGGCGAAAAGACGGCCATGCCGTCGAGGACCAGCGGGGATTCGGTGATCCCCCATGTAATATTCCGCGCGCCGAAGACCTGTGCGGTCTCGACGGCCCAGATCTCCCGGCCGGTGGCGGCGTCGAAGCAGACGGCCCGTCCCTGGCCGCTCATGACGTAGACCCGTCCGTCCCGAACCGTCGGCGTGGTCCGCGCGCCGCGGTAGCTCCGCGGCCAGTCCCGGCCGTAGGACGACTTCCACCGGAGTCCGCCCTGCGCATCGAGCGCGTAGACGAACCCTTCCTCGCCCTCCATGCCGGTGATGTAGACGCCGTCTTCGGTCACGGCCGCCGAGGAATAGCCTTCGCCGAGTTCCGTGTAGGTCCAGAGGAGCGGCGGACCATCCTCCGGCCAGGCGCGCAGCAGGGCGGGGCCCGGCGCGGCCTTCCCGTCGCGGTTCGGCCCCCGGAACTGCGGCCAGTCGCCGGCCCCCGCCTGGACGGCGCCCAGCACCAACGCGCCCAGCAGGACGGCGGCGCGGCGGAACCGCGTGAACGGTGCGCGCGTTGCCGGGTTGCGCGGCGGGCGCGTCGCAGAACGAGACGGGCGGTGGGCGACAGGCGGGAACACGGTCATGGATTTCTCCTCGGGGTGACTGTCGCAGTCTAGCATAGACCGAAGCCCGCCGCAGACCTTTCTGTCCATCCACGACGCCATTGACAGCGGGCTCTTGAATGCAACAGGATGGAGACGGTCGTGCGCGGACAAGGATGCAAACGACGGAGGGCGCGAATGCCGCGGCTGTTCAGCCGGGTTCCGCCGGGGGCGGGATTCCACGATCGAGCGCCGA
>PWTM01000032.1 GCA_003563855.1 PVC group bacterium
CGGCGCCGGCGGCGCGCCGGAAACGCCGCCGGGACCGGCGGCGCCGCCGATGAGCGCGCTGAGCCCGCGGCCCAATCCGCCCGGGCGCGTCCGTTTGGCTGGATTCTCCGCCATACCCGTCCCCGTAGCCCCGCCTCCCGGCGGCTGCCGCAGTATCCCGGCCCGCCCCGCCCGCGCGCAAGCGCAATCGGCGTGTCTACGCGCGCGGGTGGGCCTTTTCGTAGGCGGCGCGGATCTGCTCGATCGAGACGTGGGTGTAAATCTGCGTCGTCGAGAGGCTGGCGTGGCCGAGCAGTTCCTGCACGCTGCGCAGGTCGGCGCCGGCGTCCATCAGGTGGGTCGCGAAGCTGTGCCGCAAGGCGTGCGGCGAGAGGTCGGGGTTCAGCCCCGCCTGCGCGAGGCAGGCCTTGAGCATCCGCTGGATCGAGCGGGCGGTGAGCGCGCCGCCGGCGCGGTTGACGAAGAGCGGCGCATACGGGCCGCCCGTCGCCGCCGGCGGGCGGGCGGACAGGGCCGCGCGCAGCGCGCGGCACGCGGGGCGGCCGAGCGGGCAGAGCCGCTCCTTCTTCCCCTTGCCGCGTGCGAGCGCTGTGGCGCCGATCAGGTCGACGTCGCGCACGCGCAGCGCGACGCATTCCCCGACGCGCATGCCCGTGCTGTAGAGCAGCTCAAGGATCGCCGTGTCGCGCAGCGGGGCGTAGCGCCGGAAGGCGCGCGCGGCCGCGTCCGGCGTCCCGCTCCGCTCCGGCCGCGCCTCCGCCCGCGCCAGCGGCGCGGCGAGCAGCCCCTCGATCTCCTCGCGGCTCAACACCCGGGGCAATCGCCGCCCGCGGCGCGGGGCCGCCAGCCCGGCGAACGGGTTGCGGTCGACCGCGCCCTCCCGCAGCAGGAAGCGGAAGAAGGCGCGAAGGCTGGCCCCCTTGCGCCGGGCGGTCGCCGGCGAGCCGCCGCGCCGGTGGATGCCGGCGAGGAAGGCCCGCGCGGCGAACCGGTCGCAGCCGCGCCAGTCGAACGGCGCCGCCTGGCCGGGCCAGGCCGAGGCGGCGAACTGGCCGAGATCGCCGGTGTAGGCGGCGACGGTGTGCGCGGAGGCGTTGCGCTCCGTCTCGAGATGGCGGACGAACGCGGCGACCGACGGGTCACGCCGGAGGCCGGCGGTCCCGGCGCCGGAAGACGCGCCGCTCCTCGTGCTCGCTGGCATACTCGGTCTCCACCGCGATATCGATCCGCCCGACGGTGGGCAACCGCCGGCGCACCTCGGCGTGGATCTCCTCGGAAATGCCGTCAAACCCCTCCCGCGGCAGTTCGGCATGGCCGACCAGGTCCACGGCCAGCCCGCAGGCATCGGGCGGCCCGTCGAGCCGCAGGTCGTGGTAGCCGACCAGCTCCGGGTGCGCCCGCACGATCGTCCCCACGATCGCGTCGGCCTCGTCATAGAGCGGGTGGGAGCGGTCGACCGGGTCGACATGCGCCACCACGCGGGCGCCGTCCTCGGCGGCCGCCACGGCGGCCTCGACGCGTTCGGCCAGCGCGTGGGCCTCGAGGACGGTGAGATCGGCATCGACCTCCACGTGCAGCGAAATCATCCGCAGGTCGCCGTACGTATGCACCATGACGTCGTGGACGCCGCGCACGCCCGGCACGCGGCTGGCGACGCGGCGCAGGCGGCTGAGATGGTCCGGCCGGGGCGCCAGCCCGATCAGTGCGTTGGCGCTCTCGCGGATGTACCGGACCCCGGTCCAGGCGATGAGCCCTGCCACGCCGAGCGCGGCTGCGCCGTCGAGCCGCAGCCAGCCGATCCGGGCGCCGAGCAGCGCGACCAGCACGAGCCCCGTGCTGGCGAGGTCGAACCCGTGGTTCCAGGCCTCGGTCTCCAGCAGCTTCGAGCGGGTCAGCCGCGCGGCGCCGAAGGCGGCGAAGGCCATCCCGAGCTTGAGCGCGATCGTCACGCCCACGGCCGCGAGCAGCCAGGCGGGCGCCTCCACCGGCTCGGGCGCGAACAGGCGGCGAAGGCCCGCGCGCGCGACCTCGAGGGCGACGCCGAGCAGGATCATGGCCAGGACCATCGTCGTCAGGGTTTCGACCCGCCCGTGACCGAACGGGTGTTCCCGGTCGCGCGGCTTGCGCGCCCAGCGGAAGCCGAAGACGACGACGAGGCTGCTGCCGACATCGGCGAGGTTGTTGACCGCGTCGGCGATCAGCGAGACGCTGCCGGCGGCCCAGCCGAGTGCGGCCTTCGCCGCCGCGAGTGCCAAGCTCAGCGCCCCGTTGGCCGCGGCCACCCGCTCGCCGACGCGCGCGCGTCCCTCGCCCGACGTCGGCGCCACCCCCTCGGGCAGCAGCCGCGCCGCCAGCCGCTGCGCCCACCCCGAACCGCCCTTACCCGCCCCGCGCATGGGCGCATCCTACCACCAGCCGACGCGCGGGGTCACGCCGGGGCGGTGGGCAGTTGGCCGTGGGTGCAGTTCCGTATGGACAGGGCGCGGCGGGCCGAACAGACTACACGGCAGCGCGGCGGTCCGGGCCGTGCCCGCGGAGGACGCCGCCGATGCCGCTGCCTTTTTCGCTGTTTCTCGCGTTGAAGTACCTGCGCCCGAAGCGCAGCTTCCTCTCCGTGATCTCGCTGCTCTCGATCCTCGGCGTCCTGCTGGGGGTGGCCACGCTGGTCATCGTCCTCTCCGTCATGAGCGGGTTCGACCGCATGTGGCGCGAGAACATCCTGGCGTTCAACGCGCACCTGACGGTCTTCAGCGAGGCCGCCCCGCACCCGCTCGAGGAGGCGGCGTGGATCGAGGCGATCGAGGAGGTCGAGGGCGTCACCGGCGCGGCGCCGTTCCTGCAGGGGCTCGTGTTCATCACGCACGAAGACCGCGTGCTGACCCCGTTCCTGCGCGGGGTCAGTCCGACGCGCGAGCGGCGGGTCAGCCGGGTGCCGGACCACATGGTCCGCGGCGCGTTCGACCTCGACGACCGGGGCATCGTGCTGGGGGCGGCGCTGGCCGACCGGCTCGGCGTCGGCGTCGGCGACGAGGTGCTGGCCTATTCGCCGCAGAGCTTCCTCGCGACCGAGAGCCTCCGCCTTCCCGACGAGTTCGTCGTGCGGGGCATCTTCGAGCTGGGCATGTTCGATCTCGACATGGGGTACGTGCTCTGCAGCCTGGGCACCGCCTTCGACCTCTTCGGGGACGAGGGCGGGATGCGGGGGATCCAGGTCATGACGGCCGACCCGATGGCAGCGGGGGGCCCGGCGGAGGAGATCCGCGCGGTGCTCGGCCCGCGCGCGGAGGTCCGGACGTGGATGGAGCTCAACCGCCAGCTCTTCGCCGCGCTGCGGGTGGAGAAGAATCTCATGTTCTTCCTCCTGATCATCATCACCGTGGTTGCGGCCTTCGGCATCGCGAACACGCTGATCACGGTGACCGTGCAGAAGACGCGCGAGATCGGGCTGCTGAAGGCGCTCGGCTTCGGATCGGGCGCGGTGATGCGGGTCTTCTTCTGGCAGGGCTGGGTGGCCGGGCTGCTGGGCACGGGGCTGGGGATCGTGACGGGGCTGTGGGTGCTCCGCCACCGCAACAACCTGCTGCGGTTCCTTTCCGCGCGGTTCGGGCTCGAGCTCTTCCCGAAGGAGATTTACCAGCTCGGCGAGATCCCCGCGCTCACGGTCCCGGCGGATATCGTCCGGGTGGCCGTGGCGGTCATGATCATCTGTACGCTGGCCGGCGTGGTGCCGGCGTTCCGCGCCGCTCGGCTGGATCCCGCGCGCGCGCTGCGCAGCGAGTGACGGGCGCGTCCGGGCGCGCTAGAGCCGGGGCGCCGGGCGGCCGAGCGCACGGCGAACGGCGTCCGAGAGCCCGGGGCCGGTCACATCGCGCGCCCGGATGCGCCCCTCGGCATCGAGCAGCAGGTTCCGGGGTTCTCCGAAGATGCCGAGCGCCGCGAGCAGTTCCTGCGCCTCGTCCCGGGCGACATGCGACCAGCCCGCTTCGGGATGCCGCCGCAGCCAGGCGCGGATGCCGTCCGTGTTCCGGTTCTGGTGGACGGTCAGGATGCCGAACCCCTCGTCGCGCCACTGTCGCCAGGCGCGAATCCGGGCCGGGAGACCGGCCTCCCAGGGCTGGGCGCCGTGCACGCCGAAATCGATCAGCAGGACGCGGCCGCGCCAGGCCTCGGGCGTGTGTACCCGCCCCTCGATGTCGCGCAGCCGGAACGCCGGCGGAACCTGCCCCGGCGCGGCCTGCGCGGCGCGCGCATGTCGCTCCATCGCGGTGAGCACGGCGTCCTCGTGTCCGGCGGCGTGGGGACGGTAGACGCGCAACGGGTCGTCGGGGCCGCGCCCGCCGCGGAACACGGGGGGCGACGGCGTGTGCCAGGGGCTGGCCCGGTAGTCCGCCATGAGCCGGCGGATGCCCTCGCGGTCGCCCAGGCCGGCGAGCACCTCCGCCTCCGCGAGGAAGAGGGCGCGTGCGTCGCCCGGCGGCCGCAGCGCCGCGAGCCGATCGCGCGCCTCGCGCAGCGTACGCAGGGCGCCGGACGGATCGCGGCGGTCCGACGCCTGCACGCGCGCGGTGAAGAGCGCGACGGCCCGGAGCCGGTCCCCGTCGCCCGCCTGCTCCGCGCGGCGTTCCAGGGCGCGCAGCTCGGCCTCCCATTCCCGCCACGCGGTCTCGGTCACGGCGGCGGGCGGCACCTCCTGGATGCGCGCGCGCAAGCGCTCGAACTCGTCCCCTGCGGCCGCGGCCGCGACCAGCGCCGCCACGGCGATCCAGGGGCCGGGCCCCGCCTTCCGCCTGCGCCCGGGAGACTGTTGCATGGCCTGCCTCCGTTCGATCACGCGCCCATCATGAACGGACGGCGCGCGAACGGCAACTCTCCTCTGGGCGGCGCTCCTCTGAGAACGAAAGAAGCGGCCCGGCCGCGCGGGGCGCGGCCGGGCCGGGCTTCCGTGTTGGTCGTCGGGCCGGCTTTACGGCTCGGTCTGCGGGGCGAGCGCTTCGGTCAGCGCGCGCTCGACCGCGTCGCGCAGCGCCGCGATCTCCTCTTCATCCAGCTGGCCGTCGCCATCCTCGTCGAACCGGGCCAGCACCTGGGCCCACCGCTCTTGCAGCAGGGTGTTGACCGTGGCCATGACGGCCCGCCGAACCGGCGCCTGCTCGCGCATCAGCGCCCGCTCCTCTTCGGTCGCGGGCCGCCGCGCCCATGCGGGCCGCTCCTCGCCCTCCGGCCGCTCGGCCTGCCGGCGCTCCTGCATGCGTTCGCGCATCCGCGCACGCTGCTCATCCGTCAGCCGCTGCGGCCGCTCAGCCCCTTCGGGCTGTTCCACGCCGGGCCGTACCGGCCGGTCGCCGCGCGGTCCGCGCGGACGGGCGGGCGCATCCTGGGCCGTCGCAACAGCCGTCAGCGAAGCGATCGCGACCGCGCTTCCCAGTCCCATCATCCAATGCTTCATCGGGTCCACCGTCCTTTCCGTCTTTCCGGAGCCCGGAACCGCCCGTGCCCCGCACTGCCCATTCAACGAGGCCGCCCGGCGGATATTTTCAGCTCCGCGTTCTGGCGTTTGCCACGGGGCGCGGCTATGCTAGGTTCCGTCCGGGCGTCCGGGGGCGTCTGGAGAACGGGATGGAAGCCGTGGCGAAGAGTTCGGAAGCCTCGCGCGCGAACGGCGAATTGCCGGCCGCGGTCGTATTCGATTTCGACGGTGTGATTGTGGATACGGAACCCCTGCATTTCCGGGCCTTTGCGGAGGTCTTCGCCGCCGTGGGCCTGCGGCTGACCGAGCAGGCGTACACGGAGCGCTACATTGGGTTCGACGACCGCGAGGCGCTGGCGGAAGGCCTTGCGCAGGCGGGCATCACCGTCGAGGACGCCCGCTTCCGGGCGCTCCTGCGCCGGAAGGCCGAGGCGTTTTCGAGGCTTGCGCGCGAGCAGCGGCTCGCGCCGCTGCCGGGGGTGGCGGAACTGGTCGGCGCGCTGGACGCGCGGGGGGTCCCGCGGGCGATCTGCACGGGCGCGCTGCCGGAGGATATCGACCCGATCCTCGATCGCCTCGGCCTGGCGGCGGCGTTTCCGGTGCGGGTCACGGCCGCGGACGTGGCGCGCAGCAAGCCGGACCCGGCCTCGTACCGGCTGGCCGTCGAGCGGCTCGCGCGGCGGCATGCGCCGCGGCCAATCCTGCCGGCCCGCTGCGTGGCGGTGGAGGACACGCCGGCGGGCATCGCCGCGGCCCGGGCCGCGGGCCTGCGCGTACTCGCCGTGGAACAGACGCACGGCCGCGCGGCGTTGGGCGCGGCCGACCGGATCGTCGCCTCGCTGGCGGATGCGACGCCCGAACACCTGGGGGCGCTGGTGACATGACCGCGGGCCCGTCACGTCGGTGGTGGATGGCGGTCCTCGGCGCGGGCCTCGCGGCGGGCCTGGCGGCGGGCGCGCCGGCGGAGGACGACGTCATCCTCATCGACGGAATGTCGGTCGACATTCTACGCCCAGCCGAGGATGAGCGGCCGCCGTTCGAGGGCCGCATCCCGTCGCTCGCGGGCAGCGCCGCGGAAGCGCCCCGGTTGCCGCTCGTGATGGCCGATCCGCCGCGCACCCCGGAGCAGGAGCAGCGGGCACTCGCCTTCTTCCGGCGTGCCGAGGCCCTCGCCCGCGAGGGCGACTACCGGCACGCGCTGGTCGAGCTTCGCGACGGGCTCGTACTGGACCCCTCGAACCCGGCACTCCTGAGTCGGGCCGCGCTGCACGCGGTCACGCTGCGGGAGTACGAGCGGGCGGCCGGCTACTTCCGCCGATTGATCGAGCTGGGGCACGACAACCCCGCGAACCTCGTCGGTTATGCAGGGGTGCTGCTGCGCCTGGCGCGTCTCGACGAGGCCGAGCGCCTGCTCGCCGAGACGGAACCGGCGATGCCGGACAACCTGGCGCTGCGGTTCAACCGCCTCGTGCTGGAACTCGTCCGCGAGCGGCGCGATGCGTCGCCCGCGTACTGGACGCGGCGTACGCTGGACCAGGTCGGCATCCTCGTCTCCTGGCTGACGGACGACCGCGAACGGATCGAGGGCCTGATGGGTGCGGAGGACTTCGCGCTCCTCTGCGACCTCACCCTCGGGCCGGGCACGGTGCGGCACCTTCCGGCGATCGCCGGGCACATCGAGACGCTCCGGGAGGGCCCCGCGACGGAGAACACCGCGGCGAAGGAATCGGCGCTCGATGCGCTCGAGACGCTTGGGCTCCACACGCTGGGTATCGAGGCGCACCGCGCGGAACTCGAGCGCGCCACGGGGCGCGGCGACGCGGCGCTGGGCCGGTGGCGCGCCCTCCTCGATCGGGCGCCGGACTGGTCCCACGCGCGGCTGCAGTACGCGTTTTCATTGTTGCGGGCGGACCAGCCCGAGGAAGCCGTGACCGTGATGCGCGCATTGCCCGGCCTCGATCGCGAGCCCCTCGCGCGGTTCGTGCTTGCCTCCGCCCTCTCGCTGAGCGGCGACCGCGAGGCGGCCGGCGACATCTACAACGAGCTGGTGCTGGATCATCCGCAGGCGTTGCGGCAGTGGCTGGTGCTCGATCCGGTCTTCGACCGCGCGATACGGCGCATGCGTAACTACGCGAACCTGATGCGGATGCTGGGCCTGCCGCCGGAACTCGACTGACCGACGTTTGCCCTCGACGCCCGCCCGGCCGAACGCCGGCGTGAAGCCCTCAGGGGACGCGCCGGCGGGTCCGAAGCAGCACCACGCTTCCGGCCACGACGGCACACCCGCCAAGCCACTGGCCCGGCGAGAGACGTTCGCCGAAGAGCAGGGCCGCGCCGGCGAACGTCAGGAACGGTGTCACGAACTCCCCGCCCGCGACCAGCAGCGGGCCCAGCCGTTCGAGGCTGTAATACATCGCCACGTGCGCGGACGCGATGCCGCAGATCGCCGACAGCACCAGCAGCGCAAGGGTTCCCGGCGTGGCCGCGCGCAGGTCCGATGTCCGGCCGAACAGCAAGGCCAGGACGGCGAGCGCCACGGCCGTGTAGCAACAGATGACCCCGAAGCTGTGATGGGCCGCGTAGCCGCGCATGAACCGGCGGACGTTGACGCTGTAGAATCCCCAGACCATGGCGGTGCCCAGCAGGATGGCGGAGCCCAGCGGCGAAACCCGGCCGCGCAGCGAGCCGGCGAAAAGCAGCCCGAGTCCGGCCACGCAGACGGCCGTCCCTGCCCAGAAGGTCGGCGCGCGCACGAGGCCGCGCTCCTCCGGCAGCAGCCAGAGGCTGCCGAGCAGCGTGAAGAAGAAGGCCGAGCGGATGCCGAACCCCATGAAACTGGCGTCGATATGGTAGGGCGCCAGCGCCCAGCCGACCTGGCCGAGCGTGTTCACCGCGGCCGGGACCAGCGCGTCCCGCCAGATCGGCCGCCCACTGACGCCACGGCGGCCGCGCGCCGCGATACAGGCCGGAAGGAGCAGCACGGCCGCGACGCCGTAACGTACGCCGTTGACGGTCCACGCATCCAGCGTGCCGGTGAAGTGCTTCAGGAACAGCGGCACGCTGCTCCAGAAGACGACCGCGCCGAACAGGACGGCGACCGCCCGTCCGCGATGCTGCGCCATATCCGGGTTCTCCTCCCTGCGGCCGGCCCGTAGCGTGTCCCCGCCCGCGGCCGGTGTCAACCGAGCGCGTATCTCACTTCTGCCGGCGCATATACCGCATTGACGGGGCCTGGGGCCGATGTAGTTCGCGGCAAAGTTGACGGATACGTTAGATCCGGTGGAGTTTACGAGGAAGTTGACGCCGTAGTTGA
>PWTM01000118.1 GCA_003563855.1 PVC group bacterium
CCTGCCGCACCACGCCGCCCGGGATCCCCCACTGCCTACCGCCAACTGCCAACTGCCAACTGCCAACTGCCAACTGACCTGCCCCCGCACGCCGAAGACGGGGGAAAGTCCTCGCCGTCGTCCGCCGCTTCCGTCATCATGCGCGCATGTACTGCGCCTTCTACGGCCTGCGCGAGTCGCCGTTCCGGATCACGCCTGATCCGCGCTTCCTTTACCCCTCCGAGCGCCACCGGGAGGCCGTCGAGAGCCTCCGGTTCGGCGTCGTCCAGCGCGCCGGGTTCATGGTGCTGGTCGGCGACGTCGGATCGGGCAAGACGACCGTCTGCCGGCGCGTGCTGACCGAGCTGCCGTCCGAGGTGGAGACCGCGCTGGTGCTGAACCCGGGCCTGAACGGGAACCAGATGGTTCGCGCGATTCTCAACGATCTCGGCGTGACGCCCCGCGGCCGCGACCGGCTGGCGCTGATCGAGCAGTTGAATGCGCACCTGCTGGCCGCCGCGCGCGCGGGGAAGACGGTTGCCGTCTTCATCGACGAGGCCCAGGGGCTCGCGCCGGAGACCATGGAGCAGGTCCGGCTGCTCTCGAACCTCGAGACCGACGAGGACAAGCTGCTGCAGATCGTACTGGCCGGCCAGCCGGAGCTGAGCCGCCGGCTGTCTTCCGATGCGTTCCGCCAGTTGCGGCAGCGCGTGATGGTGCATTGCCGGCTCGGCCCCCTGACGCTGGAAGAGGCGCGCGCCTATGTCGAACACCGGCTGCACGTGGCGGGCGCGCCCGTGGAGGGGCTCTTCGACGAGCGCGCGATCCGGCTCCTGCAGAAAGCCGCCGGGGGCGTCCCGCGCCTGCTCAACAAGCTCTGTGACCGCGCCCTGCTGGCCGGTTACGCGACGCGCAGTCCCCGTATCGGCATCGAGGAGGCGCGGCGGGCGGCGGCGGAACTGGAGGCAGTCCGGTGAGCATCATCCAGGAGGCCCTGCGGCGCAAGAGCGAGGACGAGGGTCGTCCTCTTCCGCCGCCCCTGCCGCCTTCCGGTCCCGCGCGGCGGCGCGGGACGCCTCTCTGGCCCGTGGGGATCGGGCTTCTGCTGGTCCTCGCCGCGGCCGTGATGGCGGTCCAGTGGGTCCGGCTGCGCTCCGCGCCGGAGGCGGCGGTGGACGGCGAGGCACCCCCGGCGGACTTCGTCTTCGTCGAAACGCTCCGGCTCGCGCCCGAACCGGCAGGGCCGGAGGCGGCCGCGGTTCCCGTGGCGGAGGACCCGCCCGTGTCGGTCGGCCCCGAGGCGGCGGCGCCCCCGTTGCCCGATTCTCCGCCCGCCGAACCGGCGCCGGCCGTCTCCGCGACATGGCCGGCGTTGACCGCCGACGGCGCGGTCAACTGGAGGGGCGGCGGGTTGGTCCAGTTCCGCGACGGACCGCCCGTCGAGGTCGGGCAGTCGTACCGCGGGGTGCGCGTGGTCGCGATCGCGCGCGACGAGATCACGCTCGAATTTGAAGGCTAGCGCCGGACCGTGCGCGTCGGGCAATCGATCGACTAACCGCGCGGCGCCTCAGGAGGTCGCGTCGGTGGCCGCGAGCGCCGCCTGTGCGCGCTCGATCCAGCGGTCGAACGCGTCCGGTCGCGCGGCGAAGAGATGCACCCGCCTGCGAAGGCGCGATTCGAGCGATTCGCGCAGCCCATCGCGCAGGGGGTTGAGCGCCGCCGCGAGCCACTCGTCCTCGATATGGTCGAAGACGCAGAGGCCCTGGGCGGCCACCGTCTCCAGCGGAAGCGCCGCCCGCGTCGGCTCGTCGGGCTCAACGCTGTCCAGCGGCGCCAGCGGGCAGCGGCTCTCGCGAAGGATGAAGGCGAACGCCGGTTCGAATTTCGCGGAAGCGCGGTCGTGGAGCACGTGCAGGGCGGATACGGTGCGCCCGGAGGCGTGTCCTGCGAGCTCGTCCAGGTCCCGGACGAGCGCCGCGTGCTCCTCCTCGGAGAGAACGCCGGCCGCCTTCAACCGCGCGGCCAGCTCGGTCTCCGCCTCGATCATCGCGTCCCGGCGGTCGAACGGGTCCGCCGCCGGCGCCGGCTCGGAGAGGTGGCGGTCATGGGAGGTCTCGATCTCCGGCATGGTCTCGACCGCAAGGCGCAGGCGGTCCCGGAGGGCGCCGGCCTCCGGGTCGTCGCCCGCCAGGCTCGCCAGCAGTTCCGCATTGGACGCCGCGCCTTCCTCGTCCCCCTGGTCGAGCATGACACGGATCAGGCGCACCAGGTAGCGGCGGGCCTTCTCCTGCTCGCCCAGCAACAGGTACGACTGGCAGAGCGCATCGAGCGTGGCCGTGTCGTTCGGGAAGTCGGCAAGAATCTCCTCGAACGCGACGACGGCGTCGCGGGTTTCGTCCTTCCCGCCCGACGGCGGCGATGCGGGGCCGGGGGTCATGCCGGCGGAACCGTCCCGGCCCGCACGACCGCGCGCGGACCCAGCAGCCAGTCGAGTTCGGTGCCGATGGGCGCGAGCGCGCCGGCGGCGCGAAGCCCGTCTTCGCCGGGTTTCAACTGTGCGACCAGGTAATAGGTCCCGGTGCGCGCCAGCGCGAGCGGCGGGGTGGCCGACGGCAGGACTAGGAGATCCGCGCCGCCGGGCGCCAGCCGGACCAGGTAGCGGTGCGCCCGCCGGAAGAGCTTCGGCGCCAGCGCCGCGCTGAGTTCGCTCCGGCCGTCGGTTCCGCCCGAGGCGGACAGGACGACCCCTTCGCCGTCCGCCAGCAGGCAGCCGTCGAGGTCGAGCGTCAGGCGGATCTGCTCCGCGATCCGCCCCAGCGACGGGCGCTCCTCCGGGGCAAGGCCGATCAGCGCATTCAACCGCTCGTGTCGGTCGCGGCGCTTCGTCACGGCCGAGGGCAGCCCGGTCATCGACAGGAAGAGCTTTCGGCCCACGCCCGGAATCCGCAGCAGATCGAAGATGCTCCGGAACGGTCCGTGACGTCCGCGCCAGGCGATGACGAGCTCGGCCCGTGACGGCCCCACGCCGGGCAGGCGGGCCAGGTCCTCCGCGCGCGCCTCCGCAAGGTCGATCGCGGCCGCACCCGCGTCCGGTCCGCGTTCCACCCCGTCCCAGGCCCACGGGGGCGGAACCGGGACGCGCCGCTTCCGGGCCGCCGGCGCGGGCGCCGGTGCGGGCGCCGCCGCGGGCCCCGGAACGGGCGCCGGCGGCGGGACGGGCGGGGCCGGTGGACCCGGCGCCGCCTCGGGTGCGGTGGGCGCCCCGGCTGCCGCGGGCGCGGCCGGCGGAGGCGCGGGCGCCGCCTCGGGCCCGGACTCGGGCTCGGCCGACGCCGTGGGCCCGAAATAGTCGCGCATCTGCGCGACCTCGATCGTCTCGTCGTCGAGCGACGTCGCCCCGCGCAACGCCTCGGGCGGAATCGCGGCCACGAGATCGGGCAGGCTCAGCTCGACCAGCGCGTCCGGATCTTCGCGTACCCAACCGTCGGGTACGCTCGCGAGCAGCTCGTTGAGCGGGTAGACGACGCGCCCGACCCGGAGTTGCCGCATCAGATCCTCCCGATCCAGGTCCAGCGTAACCTCCTCCGGGATCCGCTCGGGATCGTAGGCCGGTCCGCGGAACGCCTCGGGCAGCTCGCGCAGCAGTGCTCCGCAGGGAACCTGGATACGCTCCCGGCGCTCGCCGAGAATCTCCTCCATGGCCGCGAAGGTCTCGGCGTCCGCCTCGCCCGCAGGGGCCGCCGTCTCGGGCGGGGCCGCGGTTTCGGGCGCCTCGGTCGCCGGCGCCGGGTCGGATGGCGGCACGGCGGTCTCGGGCGCGTCCGGGTCGGGCGCCGGGCGCGGGGGCGTCGGCGCCGCGGCTTTCGTGCGTCGGAAGAATCGGGAGAAAAACATGGCGTCGCTCCTTATCCAGGGCCACCGCGCGCGGTCTCGCATATCCCTGCGTCCGCCCGCCCGACCCGGTCCGTAACGTCGCTCGATTGTATAGCATGTTCCGTGCCAGAAAGCCGCTTTCGTGGCTGGCTCGTCGCCCCTTATCGTCGCCTTATCGTCGCCCGCTCTCGCGCGCCGGGACGCCGGACGCCGGACGCCGGACGCCGTGCGCCCCGCGACACGCGCCACCTCGCCGACCTCCGGCCTCCGCTCCTCGCTCCTCGTCCCCGCCGTTCCGCGTTCCGCATTCGGAACCCCGCCCTCCCATCAGCCCCGGCGGGAACTTCTTGGCACAAAACATGCTGTATAAGTTCGGTTCGCCATGCCACGCATAGAACAGCGCATTCAGGTCCGGGCGCCGCGCCGTGTCGGTTCGCCGTCGACGGCGATGGCGTACCGCACGCTGCTGCACGCGCTCTACGAGGCCGTGCTGATCACGGACATCGAGGGCCGGATCCGGGACGCGAATCCCCGGGCGGAGCGGTTTCTGCGTGTCCCGCGGGAGGGGCTCCCCGGGCGGTCGGTCTTCGACATCGTTGCCGGGTGTGACGAACGCGTGCTGACGGCGATCGGCCGCAATCTCGACGAGGGGCGCTTCACGGTGCTTGATGCCTACTGCCGGCGGCAGGACGGCACGGTATTCCCCGCCGAGATCGCCGTCAGCCGGCTGGGCAAGGGGCCCGGCGCCTTCCTGGTCTTCTCGGTGCGCAACATCGCGCGGCGCCGGCGCGCGGAGGCCAAGCTGCGCCGCGAGGCCGAGGCGCAGATGGCGCGGGCGCGCGAGCAGGACCATTTTTCCGGCCTGCTCAACATTCTCTCGATGGCCGACGTCGTGCAGTTGATCGACGCCTGCCGCAAGAGCGGGGAGCTCGCCATCTTCGACAAGCGGCAGCAGGAAACCGGGCGGATCGGGTTTGCCGAGGGACGGGCCGTGTTTGTACGGTGCGCCGGGAACCGGGGGCCGGAGGCCTTCCAGGAACTGATGCGCCGCGGCGGAACCTCGTTCGTCTTTGAGCAGGGGGAGCCGGAGGAGCGCGACGCGTCGATCGACGCCTCGACGATGGGGCTGTTGTTGGACGCGAGCCGCGTGCTCGACGAGGAGGCCGCCGAGGAGCCGGAGTGATCCGGGACGGCGCGGAGAGAGACCATGTCGTTTGTCAATTTCTCGAAACGTGAAGTGCAGTTGAAGATCGTCTACTACGGACCGGGCCTCTGCGGGAAGACGACGAACCTGCAGACGATCCACGCGACGATCAATCCGCACGCGAAGGGCAGCCTGACCTCGGTGGCGACCTCGAAGGATCGTACGCTGTTCTTCGATTTCATGCCGCTCGTCGCGCAGGCGATCGACGGCTACACGACGCGCTTCCAGGTCTATACCGTGCCGGGACAGGTGATGTATAACACGACGCGGCGGCTGGTCCTGCGCGGGGCCGACGGCGTGGTTTTCGTGGCGGACAGCCAGTGGTCGAAGACCGCGGAAAACGTCGAGAGCTTCGCGGACCTCGAGGAAAACCTTCGCCTCCAGGGCGACCATATCGATCAGATTCCCTACGTGCTGCAATACAACAAGCGCGACCTTCCGGACGTGGCGCCGGTCCACTACCTCGAGTATACCCTGAACAATCGGGCCGCGCGCCGCCCCGCGTTCATGGCCGTGGCGCCGGACGGGCGGGGGGTCTTCGAGACGCTGAACATGATTGCCCGCATGGTGCTGAACCGCTTCGTAAAGCAGCATTCGCGGCGCGAGGCGGAGAGCCCGGAGATGGTCCTGGTGTAGTCGGAACGAAGGTGAAGGCCGAACAAGCGGATAACCGCGGAGGAATATGCCGATGGCGAAGGTGCTGAACGAGGGCGACGTGGCGCGGATGCGCAAGGTATTGCTGGAGCTGCTCGACCGCTCGGAGGCGGACGGGTGCGTGGTTTGCGACTCGGGCGGCTATGTGCTGGCCCAGGAGGGACGCGGCACCACGGACCCGCTCCTGCTCTCGGCGCTGGGCGCCGGGGTCTTCGCCGCGAGCCGCGAGCTGGCGCGGATTCTCGGCGAGGACGAGTTCAGCGCGGTCTTCCACCAGGGCGAGCGCAAGAGCATCTTCCTGCGGGCGGTAACGCCCGAGGTATTGCTCGTGATCATCTTCTCGAATACGGCCAACGTGGGGCTGGTCCGGCTCTATGCTTCGCCCGCGGCGCTGGCCATGCGCGCCGTCTTCGAAGAGCTCGATGCCGGGGTACACCGAGACGATCCGGAGCGCGCCTTTGTCCTGACCGAAGGGGGCGACCTGTTCGGGGCCGCCCCGCCGGACAAGGACCGCTGATGGCGGGCGACGGGACGGGAGGCGGGTCGCGATGACGGAAGCGCGACGCGGGTTCGGGGAGGTGCTGCTCCGGCGGGGGCTCGTGACGCCCGAGGCGCTCCGCGAGGCGGCCGACCAGGCGGCGGAATCCGACGAACGGCTGGAGCGACAGCTCGTCCGGACCGGCCGCATCTCCGGATCCGCGCTGGCGCTGGCGCTGGCCGAATACCTCGAGATGCCGCCCGTCTCGCTCGCGCGCTTCAACCCGCCGGCCGAGCTGGTGGACCGCGTCCCCTTCGCCTGGCTCACGCGCTTCCAGATGGTGCCCTATGCCGAGGGGGCGGGGCTGCTCTTCGTCGCGATGGCCGATCCGTACAACCTCTCCGCCATGGACCTGCTGCAATCGGCGACCGGCCTTGAGGTCGTCCCCCTCGTGGCGCCCGAACGCGAAGTCGCCGATTTCCTCGAACGCCACGTCCGGGAGCCGGCGCAGGCGCTGGAGGACGTCCTGCGCGATGTGACCGAGGGCGAAGTCGAGGTCGGGCAGGAAACGGGCGAGGATGTCAGTCTCGACCAGATCAAGGAGATCGCCGAGGAGGCGCCCGTGATCCGCATCGTCAACTCGATGATGCTCGAAGCCCTGCGCAAGCACGCCAGCGATATCCATGTCGAGCCGCTCGAGAAGACGCTCCGGCTGCGCTACCGCGTGGACGGGATGCTCTACGAGAACCCCAGTCCGCCCAAGCGGCTGCACGCGGCCATCTGCTCGCGGATCAAGATCCTCTCGCGCCTCAACATCGCCGAGCGGCGCCTCCCGCAGGATGGCCGGTTCCGGATCCGGGCCATGGGCCGGGAGGCCGACGTGCGCGTGAGCGTGCTCCCGACCGTGCACGGCGAGAAGGTGGTCATGCGGATCCTCGACAAGACCGCGCTCGCCCCCAGCCTTGACGCCCTCGGGCTCGACCCGGACAGCCTCGAGAAGTTCACCTACGCGATCCAGCAGCCCTACGGCATGCTGCTCGTCACCGGTCCGACCGGCAGCGGAAAGACGACCACGCTCTACTCCGCCCTCCAGGACCTGAACCGGCTCGAAGTCAACATCATCACCGTGGAGGACCCCGTCGAGTACCAGTTGCCCGGCATCAGCCAGGTGCAGGCGCACCCGGAGATGGGGCTGACCTTCGCCGCCGGCCTTCGCGCCATCCTCCGGCAGGATCCGGATATCGTCATGGTCGGCGAAATCCGCGACACGGAAACCGCCATGATCGCCGTACAGGCGGCCCTCACCGGCCACCTCGTGCTCAGCACGCTGCACACCAACGACGCCGCCGGCGCCGTCGCCCGGCTCGTCAACATGGGCATCGAGCCCTTCCTGCTTACGTCCTCGCTGATCATGACCCAGGCCCAGCGGCTCTACCGCCGGCTCTGCACCGCCTGTCGGCGGCCGCGGGAGATGCCCGCCGAGTTGCTGCGGCTCAACCATTTGCGCCCGGAGGACTTCGAGGATGTGGTCTTCTACCAGGCCCGCGGCTGCCCGAAGTGCAACGGGCTCGGCTACCGGGGGCGCGCCGCGCTGATGGAGATTCTGCAGGTCGATGATGCGCTCCGCGCCCAGATTCTGCGCGACGCCAACGCGACCCGAATCCGGGAGGTCGCCATCGAACGGGGCTTGCACACGCTCCGCGATGTCGGGCTACGGAAGGTGCGCGAAGGGATCACCACGATTGAGGAGGTGCTGCGCGTGACGAGCGGGGCCTGACCCGCGGTCCGCGCCGAACGACCATGGTTACCCAGGGCAACGTTGGCGAGGAATGGCCGGGCCGACGCCGCACCGCCGGTCCCGTCCGCGCCGCGGGCCGGCGCCGCCGCGTGCCCGGCGCCGCGCGCATCCGCACGCGGGAGCTTCCGGTATTCAGCCGCATGATCGCCGCCATGCTCGAGGCCGGCATCCCGCTGGTGGAGGCGCTGGGCGCGCTCGAGGAGCAGACGACGTCCAAGGCCTTCCGCGCGGTTATCGGCGGCGTGCGTTCGCGGATCGAGAGCGGGGAGGATTTCTCCACCGCGCTCGCCGAGTACCCCGACGTCTTCGACAACCTCTACATCCACATGATGCGCGCCGGCGAGGCCGGCGGCATGCTCGCCGAGACCGCCGCCCGGCTCTCCCGTTACCTCGAATCGGCCGCCCGGCTGCGCCGGCGTGTCCGGGCCGCCATGATCTATCCGATCGTCGTGATGATCCTCGCGCTCGGCATCGCCACCGCCATGCTCATCTGGCTGGTGCCCGTCTTCGGCGATATCTACAGCGATTTCGGCGCGCACCTGCCCGGTCCTACCCGGGCGCTCGTGGCGGTCAGCGACTTCCTCCGCCGCTATTTCCTCGGCGTCGCCGTCGCACTGGCCATCCTGCTCGTCGCCTTCTTCCGGCTGAAGCGCACCGAGGCCGGGGGCTATGCCTGGGACCGGTTCGTCCTCCGCATGCCCCTTGTCGGCGAACTCGCCGCCAAGATCTGCCTTGGCCGCCTGTCCTCCACCTTCGCGCAGCTCATGCACGGCGGC
>PWTM01000063.1 GCA_003563855.1 PVC group bacterium
ACCCAGGCCCGCGTCGCGAGCTGGCCGTCGGGGGTGTAGGTGTAGGAGGGGCCGAGGCCGTCGGCGTAGAGCTTCTGCGTCAGAAGCCCCGTGGCACCGTCGTAGAGCCACTGGGTCTTGTCCATTTCCGATTTCAGATTTTCGATTTCCGATTGGGAGGTCGGTTCGTTTTCGCCTCGATAGGTGTACATGGCAATCATACGCCCGTCATCGTCATACTCGTAGGCGACCGGATACGTGGCGCCCCAGGTGGCGATGACGCGGCCAAGGACATCGTAAGCGGTATGCGTCTCTTGATTCAGCGCGTCGGTTACGAGGTTGCGCCGTCCGGCGATGTCGTAGCCGAATTGCGTTTTGTTGCCCGCCGGGTCTTCGACTTCGGTCAGGCGGCCGACGGCGTCGTAGGTGTATTCGGTCGTGCCGGTGCGCGGATCGGTGGAGGCGGTGCGCCAGCCGAAGGCGTTGTGGGCGTAGGTGCGGGTCAGGCCGGTGGTCGAGGTCTCGGAGACCGCGTGGCCGTTGACGGCGATGGCGACGGCGGGCTCGGTCGAGGTCGGGACGATCGTCACCCGCGTGACCTTCTTGCCCGCGCGGTCGATCCAGGTCTGGGAGACGGTCTCCTGGCCGTGGATGTCGATGGAGACGGATTCGGCGGTGAGGACGCCGTCGAAGCCGCCCGCGCCGCCGAGGCCGGTGAGGCGACGGCGCTGTTCGGAGACGAGCCGCATAGTGCCTGCCGCCTCCGCGTCCGCCTCCGCTTTCGGCGCTGACACGGGCGCGGGGTCAGCGCCCCCGACCCGCGCCCATTGGATCGCGCTCCATCCCGGCCACGGATCAGGCACGTCGTCATCCCGGTAGAGAACGCTGTCACTATCGTCGAAAAGCGAGACGATGTTGCCCTGACGCGTAATGTAATAGCCCCCGATCGACGTCCACAGGTCCGAAGAACCGTCACGCACGTAGATTCCGTTGGCCGCGGCGGTTCCCGCGTCGTCGATCGTGACCTCCGACTCGTCCTCCCAGATCTCTTCGGGGTAGACATAGGAACGGGTGACCTGCCACCAGGCGCCCTGGTCTTCCTCGTAGTCGGTTTCGGTTTCGCTGATGCGGTCGGCGGTGAAGTCGATCGCGCCGGTTTCGGTCAGGTCGAGTGCGGTGCGGACAAGCTCGCCAAGTTCTTCGTCGTAGCCGTAGAGGGTGTCGACACCAACGCGCTCTTCCTCGGGATTATCGAGAAAGGAGCGCATCGCTTCGAGCCGCCCGAATGAATCGTAATCATACTGGGTGACGAGATCGACATCGTCGAAGGTGGGGCGTTCGCGGCGGACGGTGCGCCCGAGCATATCGGTCCAGGTCTGTTCCCAGGCATCGCCGTGCTCGACGCGGGTCCATTGGCGGCCGTCGGGGTCGACGTCGTAGGTGTACGTGTGGGTGCAGCGCAGGGTTCCGGATTCGCTCTGGGTGCGGCCGTCGCGGTAGCGCTCGGTGACGGTCACGGCCCCGGAGGGCGCGGTGACGGTGACGATCCGTCCGCTCGCGTCGTAGTCGGTCTCGGTCGTGCGGCCCTGTTCGTCGGTGACCGAGCGCAGCCGCCCGGCCACGTCATAGATGCGGGTGGTTTCGAGGGCCGTAAGGCCGGCGGAGGAGACGGTGGTCTTGATGACGCGCCCGGCCGCGTCGTACTCGATGGCGGTGTCCACGTCGGCCTCCGGGGCGCCGCTGCCCGCGGGCGCGCCTTCGCGGATGGTGAGAATCCGCCGGCCGAGTGCATCGTAGAAGTAATCTTCGACCACGCCGTCGAAACCGATGCGCGAGGAGGGCCCGCAGCAATCGACGACGAGTTCCTCGAAAGTGCCGTCGGCGCGGTCGGTGCGGATGCGCCGCCCGAGGTCGTCGTGCGTGTGCGCGGTCCAGTCGATCGGGGCGTACTGTCCGCCGCCGGTGAAGAGCAGGGTGCGTTCGAGCGCGACGCTGCCGTGGAGCCGGGAGGTGACGCGCTCCTCGCGCAACGTCCGATCCTTGATGCCCTCGGGCTGCGCGGCGGTGCCATGGGTGACGGTGTGCCGGAGCCACTCGCCGGAGGCCGCGGAGGTGAACACCTGGGTGGCGGGGTTGTAGTCCCCGTAGGTCCAGTCGTGGGTCTCGTAGCGTCCGTCGGGATACTGCACGGTCCGGAGCTCGCCGGCGCCGGGCGCGTCGCGGTCTTCGTCGTCCCAGCGGCGGCGGACGGTTCGCAGGCTGGCGGGCGCGCCATAGGCCGCGCCCTGGATGGCGGCGCGTTCCTCGATTTCGACGACGGTCTTGTTCGGCGAGGAGTGGGGCGTCTCGACATAGAACGCGCGATAGGTGCGGGCGATTTCGACTCCGCCCACGGTTTCGATGATGCGCCGCGCGCCGCTCGGGCGATGCGTGCCGTCGTCGAGCGGATCGACCGGGGTGTAGTCGTAGGCGAGCACGCGGACGGTGTCGCCGGGGGGCGCTTCGTCGAGCCAGCCGTGGCGGCGCTCGGCGATGCGGCCCTGGGCATCGTAGACGAACTCGGTCCAGGCGCCCTGCGCGGTCGTCTGTCGGCGCGTTCGCCCGAAAGTGTGCTCTTGCTGATCGTCGTAGTAGAAGTCGGTCCGGTCGCTCAGCGCGTCGCCGTCGGGGTCCTCGATGCGTTCAATGCTCACGAGCGTGGCCAGATCGCCCAGGTAGGTCGTGCGCGTTTCGCTAACGCGCACGGGGTCGGCCTGCGCGCCGGCGGGGAAGAAGGACTGGCGTTCGATCCGGGCGTTGCCGTCCCAGTGCTCGGCGTTGACGATGCGCTGGAAAACGGTCTGGCCGTCGCCGCGTTCCAGGTTCCAGGTAGAGCCGTCGGGGACATAGAGGGTGTGCTCGACGTGGGCGCCCAGGGTGCGTTTGAGCAGGAAGCCGTAGGGGTCGAGCGGGAGATCATCGAGGCGTTCGAGCGATATTTCGCTCTCCGGGGCGCCGGCGGGCGTGTAGAACCCATCCCCGTCAGGCAATCCGGCCTGGTCCGTGGTGAAGAAGCGAACGAGGACAAGGGTACCTTCCTCGTTGGGGGTCACCAGCGTGACGCCGTCGCGGGTGACGAGCTGGACGCCGTCGTGTTCGAGCGGGAGTTGCTCGACGGCCTCGGCGACATCGGGGTGAAGGTCGAGGCGGTAGGCGACGCCCAGGCGATCGCGCGTGGGCTCGAGCATGACGCTTCCCGCGTTGCGGAAGGGGGTGGGATTGGGCGTTCCCGCGTTACCGGGATTCAGGACCCCCTCGGGCCGCTTGTCGGACGCTTTGGTCGATCCGCCTTTCGCACAGGTCTTGTCCCCGCATCCGTCGCAGCAGCCGATCTGAACACCGCGTTTGCTGGCGGGGAGTGTGGTTCCATGCCAGTCCGTGACTTGGACAGTTATATCAATGCGATCAGAGGACATCTGTTCGATATCTTCCGGGACATCGACCACGAACTTGTGGGCTGAGGAGGCGCCGGTAGGCACGCGTTGCACGTTGGTCACGATGATTCTCTGCGAGAACGCACCCCGGACCTCAAATACTATTCTGCGCATATTGCCGGCGGGGTACCATTCGACATTGTATGTGCGGGCGTGTTCGTCGGCGCCGAACTCGATGCACTCCGGCCCCGTGATCCTCACCCACTGGATCGGCGGGTTGTTCAGTTCGTCGTCAACGCCCGTGCCGGCAGCCGGCACGGCGAGGATGCACAGGGCAGCGAGCGCGAGGCCGCGGCGAAGGGTACGAGGGGATCCGGCTCTCATATTTCCTGCTCCTTGGTCTCCAGGATCGCGAGGCGCGCTTCGATCCGCCGCAGGGCGGCGGCGACAGCCGCATGGACTTCGCGGTGACGCGGGTGGTCGAGCCACTGGCGCAGCGGCGCCGTGTCGTCGGCATCGCCGAGGATGCCGAGGGCATGGATCGCCGCCAGGCGTACGTGGACCGGTTGCATACGGGCCGCCTGCGCGCGGGCGGCGGGCAGGGCGTCGGCCAGTCCGAGCGCGGCGCCGACGTGTAAAGCGGCAGAGCGCACGAGCGCGGGCGCGTCCTCGTCGGCGAGGCGTTCCAGGGCCAGGCCGGCGATCCGCGCGCGATCGAATCCGGCGCGGCTTTCGACCGCGTCGGCGAGGTGGAGCAGCGCCGTGCCCTGAAGTCGGGGGTCCGGGTCGGCGGCGGCCTCGTAGAGCGTTGCGCGCACGGCAGCGGCTTCGGGCGAGTCGCGCCATCCGGGCGCGGCGGCGAAGCGTTCGTAGACCGGGACCAGATATTGCGCGGCGTATACGCGGCCTATCGGGTCGGCCTCGCGGTCGCCGACGACGGCAGCCAGTTCGGTCGCCATCCCGGGAAACGGGTCGGGCATGGCGGCCAGCCGCATCAGGACGCGGTCCTTGAGCGCGTCGTACCCGGGGCCCGCCCATGCGGGCGGGGCCGCCTCGCGAAGGAAGGCGTAGATCGCGCCCGCGGCCTCGGGCCGTTCTCCGCCGACGAGCAGGCGAACGGCGGACGGCACCGGGACTTCGGGCGGAATACCGGCCGGTGCGGCGCTTGCCAGGAGCGCCCCGACGATGGCCGCGCCCAGAGCGCCCCCTGCGCTTCCCGCCTGAGCCCGCGCCCGTATCCCACCGCTCATCGTCTCTCCCCTCCCTCGCGCTTCCGCGTGGCGCATCGCCGCCCCGCTCAGCGACGCCCGATGCGAACGCCGTCCTGCCAGACCTCGAAGCGGTGGCAGGGCGTGCCGTCGTGGTCGGGCGAGACCAGGAAACGGACATGATAGAGCCCGTCCGCGTCCAAGTCCTCGCGGTGGATCCATTTCACCCGCGAGCCGTCCTCGAAGGTCACGCCGGAGATGATGATCTGCAGCCGTAGCGATGCCCCCTCCGGCAGGTCGGCCGCGCTGACCGGCATGACGATCACGCGGGTTCCGTCGGCGAGCACCTCGCCCTCGTGCCGATAGCCGGTGCGGTTCGAGGCGAGCACGTCGAAGGCCTCGATGCGCGTGCGGGCGAGGATGGGGCCCTCGGCGCCGAGGCGGGCCAGGACGACATAGGACCCGCTCCCGGCGGCGCTCAACGCGAAGGTGCGGCCGGCGGGTGGGACCGGATGGTGCTCCCGCAAGTACAGGCCGATGTCGTGCTCGATGTGGGCCTCCGCGGGGAGCGCCGCGCAGAGCCAGTCGCGCGGACGGCCGACCCAGAGCGCTGTTGCGGGGTGGAATGCGGCGTCCAGCACCCGCACGAGCACGGCGTCCTGCGCCGCGTCCCCGTCCCGGCTCCACTGGCCCTCGACGAGGTAGCTGCCCGGCGTTTCGAAGACGAGCGCGAGGGCCTCCGGCGCCTCGATGGTCTCCTGCAACGGGCCGATGCGAATCACGCTTTGGCCGTCGGGCATCTCGGGGGGATAGGCGCTGAAGCGCAGGGCATCGCCCACGCGGATGGTCATCACGGGGCTCGGCGCGTCCAGCAGGTTGAGGGCGGCCCATTCGATTCGCCGTTCCCAGTCCATGCCGCTCTCCGCGTCCGTGACGCGCAACCGGGTTGCGCCCTCTTCGGCGAGCGGCACGTTCGCATACCACCCCAGCCCGACCCCGCGGCGCGCATCGAGCGCCAGGTCGTCTTCGGACGTGGCGGACTCGGGGCCTGCCAGGATCGTGAGCCGCTCGATCCAGCGCGCCTGGCCCTCGAGGCAAACGGGCGAGATCAGGCTCGACTCGGGCGTGTCGGCCAGGTCGGCGGCGAGCGCGGCGCGGTGCGCCCGCCAGTGTTCGCCGGAGAAGTCGACCAGCCGGACGGCGACGATCGCCAGCCGCGCGTTCAGATCGAGGTTGTGCCAGCGCACCACCACGTCAACGGGGCCCGCCGGGAGCGCCGGAAGGAAGAAGAGCGCCTTGCCCGTGCGTGCGCTGTCGGCCGTGAACGCCGCGCGCCCGCAGGAAAGGCCCTCGGCGAGAAGCTCGATTTCAAAGCGCCGTTCGCCGGAGAGCGAGTTGCGGCCCTCGACTTCGACGGCATAGACGCCGGCCGAGGGGAGCTCCAGGCGGTACCGCAGTTCGCCTTGCAGCGAGAGCGCGTGCAGGATGTCCGTCTCGCCCAGCCAGTTCCCACTCACACGGACCCCCTCGGGGCCGGGTTGCGCGGCAAGCTCGTGGCGTTCGCCATAGAGTCGCGCGAACCAGTCGGGTATGCCGTCGCCGTTGGAGTCGATCGCGTCCAGGTCGAAGCTGAAGAGGTTCTTGAGCTGCCCCTGGTTGGCGATCGCGTAGTCCGCGGGCGTGCCGCCTTCCCAGGGGTAGGCGCTCGCGAAGCCTTCGGCGATGAGGTGGTCGTAGAAGGGCTGCGCGACGTGTTTGAGCATCCCGAGGTTCGCCGGCCGGTAGTCGTGCCCTTCGGGGAAGGCGTCGAGGATGGCCCGGATGGCCGTCAGGCCCGGACCGGGCAGCTTCTCGCGCAGTTCCTCGTAGGCCTGCGTGGCGATCCACTTGACCTGGCCCTGGTTGACCGCGTGGAAGTCGCTCGGGACGCGATGCGGGTCGATAACCGCGCGCTGCGCCCACCAGGCCGGATAGGTCGCCATCCCGAGCGCCGCGACCGTCAAAACGAACAGTATGCTCGCCGTGCGTCTCATGCTCCGGCCCCCCTTGCTCCGTCCGGTCGCTTACCGCTGGGTGAAGGCGCCCATGGAGAGGTCGCCGGCTTCGGGCACGTACTCGACCACCCCGAGGAATTCCTCCCCGCCCACCGTAATCCGGGAAGCCGAGAGGCGCCCGACCTCCAGATGCCCGGTCACCTGCGCGTTCCCGTCGCCACGCAGCGTGACCGTCGGTTCGCCGCGCGCCAGGAGCACGACCTCCGCGGTTGGACCAAGCCGGCGCACCGTGTAGATGAGCCGGTCCTCCTGTGCCTCCGCATCCCCGTAGGCGCGCAGGATATGCCCCTCCTCCGTTCGCGCGGCCAGCCGGCCGGTCTCGGGATGAACAAAGAGGTCCGGGCGGCCCGCCAGTCGGCCGTCCGCATTGTACTGCACCGCGCCTTCCGCCCCGGCGGCGGCGTCGGGCGTGAAGTCCAGGTGTTCGGGTTGGACGATTCCCTCGGGAATCTGCGAAGCCTCCAGCGACTGCCGCGGAGGCAGGTTCGTGACCTGCGACCAGTCCACCTGTTCGAGCGCCTCGGTCCAGTCGGCAATCTCCCCGACCGGCTCGCCGTCCTCGCCGACGAAGCTGAACAGCGGGGCGCTCACGCGCAGGGCGCGGATGCCCCCGGCGTCGAGCACGACGGAGCCTCCGCCCGGCGTGCGGATGAAGAGCGAGCGGGCGACCAGCGGGAGCAGGTCGGCCGGCTCGAGATCGAGCCCCTCGAGGTCAAGCCCGGCCAGTTGCCCGATGTTCGCCACGAGTGCGGCGATCGCCGACGCCGATGCCGGATCGAGGAGTATTTCGCCCGCGCCCTCCGGCAGCCGATCGGTTTCCAGTTGCGGAACCCCTTCCTCCGGCGGCGGGTTAAACGGCGGGGCCGGCGGCGGCGAGGGCGGCCCCTGCGCGGCGGCCCCGGCCGCCAGGAGCGCGGCGAGGAGCACGAGCCCGAGGCCGCGACCGCGCCGTCCGATGCCCAGGCCGATCGCGCCCAGCGCCAGCGGCAGCGGCAGCCAGGCCCAGTGGCCGGCGCCCCGCCCTTCGGGGGCGTGGTCCCCGAAGAGGATCAGCGTCTCGGTCGTCTTCGAGACGATCTGGAAGCCGGCGATCCCCCCATGGTTCATGTCGTGCCCATAGAACTCGACGGAGAAGGACGGGCCGGCAACGTCTCTGTAAACGATGTAATTCCCGGTGTCACCGCTGCTGACGACTTCCGTGAGTGTCGTGGGCGGCTGTCCGGCGGGGACTTTCCATTCCATGAAGTCGGCGCCGTTGAAGCTTATGAAACCGCGTCCGGCGTTGTCCCCGCCTCCGAACTGGGCGTGGTTCATCGCCAAGTAGATTATCACGTCATAGCTTGGCATATTCAGTCCGCTGACCGTGATGCCGCCGACGAGGTCATCGCGCTCCGTCCCGACCAGTTTGGCGTCAAGAAGCGAAGCATTCCCGTTGGCCATGTAGACCGGGTTGTTGGCCGGATCGGTCGTTCCATCGCGCAGCGCGGTCCAGTTATAGGGGCTCTGGTTGCGCTTTCTGTCGATTCGGAGAGTTGCCGTAGAGCCTTCCGAACCGTTTATGGCGGCCATCGCCCCGGCCCCCATGGCGCCGACGTTGATGTCGTCCCAGACGCTGGTTTCCAGGACGCCGGCCGCCTTTCCGTTGACGCGTACGGTATCCAGCCAGCTTTCCCTGTTCCACTCCGTGTCGGGCCCCTGATTGGCCCGGCCCGGCGCGTACAGGTTCACACTGAAACGCTCCGCTCCGGCTTGGAGCGCCCCACCCATCAGGAACGCCACTCCCAGCACTATCGCCAAGATCGGTTTCGTCTTCATCCTTTGCTCTCCTTTTTGCACCTCCGCCTCACACCGCACCCAAGGTGGCGCCCGACCTCGTCCGGCGCCGGGGCTTTCGGAACCCGGCCTTCGCCCCGCCCCGCGTTCTTGTACGCGCGTGCAGACGCCCACACGTAAACGCCAAGACGGTGACCGAAAGCCATTCCCCCCTACAGCCTCCTGCTGCCCCCACAGCTCTCACGGGTCTGCGCCAGCCTCCC
>PWTM01000194.1 GCA_003563855.1 PVC group bacterium
CGGTCGGCGCGAAGCGGGGCTTCCAGGTCCTGCGGGTCCGCCAACTCCGCGAGCCGGTTGAAGATGGCTGGGCTGTTGACCTTTGGCTCCACGCACACCGGGCCGCTCGCGCCCACCACGGTTTCGGTCGTCCGTCGAGTCGCCTGCCCGGACTGGCGGCGGCCGCCGGGCGGCGGTATAGTGCGCCCGGCGCTGCCGCGTCGGATCGCGGCCGGCCGGAGGGACGCGCATGACTGAACAGAGCGTCGATCTGAAGAGGGAACAGGAGGCGACGCTGGCCCGCCCGCGGCTGCGGTACTCGCTCATGGCCCGCGGGCTCTTCCTCGGCATGGACCTGCTCTACGGCCGCGCGACCCGGCTCCCGAAGGTGCGGCTCCTCGAGATTCTGGCCCGGATTCCCTACCAGGCCTGGGAGACGAGCCGTTACAGCCTCCTCTCCCGCAGGTATGCCGACGACCCGGCGGTCGAGCGCGCCGCGGAGATCATCGCCTGGGGCCGACATGCGCAGGACAACGAGTTCTGGCACCTGCGCGTGATCGAGCGGCGGATGGCGATCGACGGCGTGCGCGAGGGCTGGCTCTGGCGGGTGGCCGTCGCCCGCTTCGCCTGCTTCACCTACGCGCTCTTCTCGCGCAGCCTGGCGCGGCTCAACATCCGGCGTGCCTTCCTCCTGAACGCCGAGTTCGAGGACCACGCGGAACATATCTACATGCAGTTCGTCAAGGACCACCCCGAATGGGAGAACGAGCCGGTCGGCGATTCCGTCGTCGACGCGGTGAACGGGCCCTACGCGAACTGGGCCGATGTCTTCCGGCGGATCGGGCTGGACGAGCGGGACCACATGAACGAGAGCCTGCGTCGCTGCGGGATGGCCGACCAGGTCGCGCCTTATGTCCAAGCCGGTGGCTGAGCGTCCGGCCGTGGACTGGCGGGCGCTGGGGGAGCGGGCGGCGGCAGGTCGCGGCGCGGACCGCGGCGAGGCGCTGGCGGTGCTGGCCGCCCCGGACGAAGCGATCCTCCAGGTGCTCGATGCCGCGTTCCGCCCGCGCCTGCGCTTCTGCGGACGGGCGGTCAGCCTGCACGTGATCGAGAACGCGAAGAGCGGGGATTGCACCGAGGACTGCGCCTTCTGCAGCCAGTCGGCCGCCGCGGCCACCGGCGCGCCGGTCCGTCCGCTCGAAGACGTCGAGACGATCCTGGCCGGCGCGCGCAGGGCCGGGGAACTGGGCGCGGTCCGCTACTGCATCGTCGCCAGCGGCCGGGGGCCGGATCCGGCGACGGTCGACCGCATCTGCGAGGCAGCCCGGCGCATCCGGGCGGAATCCCCGATCGCCATCTGCGCCTCGCTCGGGCTCGTGTCGTCGGACGAGGCGCGGCGCCTCGCGGAGGCCGGGGTCAACCGCTACAACCACAACCTCGAGACCTCGGCCGCCCATTACGCGCGGGTCTGCGGCACGCACGGCTATGCCGACCGGCTGCGAACCCTTGCGAACGCCCGCGCGGCGGGCCTCGAGCTCTGTTGCGGCGGCCTGGTCGGGATGGGCGAGACGGACGCGGACCGGGTCGACCTGGCGCTGGCGATCCGCGAGGCGGGCGCGGACTCGGTGCCGGTCAACTTCCTGGATCCGCGGCCGGGTACGCCACTGGCCGGCCGGCCGCGGCTCTCGCCGGTGGCCTGCCTCCGCATCCTGTGCATGTTCCGGCTGGTTCTTCCGGAGCGCGAGATCCGGATCGCGGGCGGGCGGGAGGCCTGCCTGGGCGCGCTGCAGCCACTGGCGCTCTTCGCGGCGAACTCGATGTTCACGGAGGGCTACCTGACCACCGGCGGACAGGGCATCGCCCGCGACCGCGCCCTGATCGAAGACGCCGGCTTCACGGTCGGCGCGATCCTGGCCTGAACGTAACTGCTCAGGTGCCCGCCCGCGGCGGGCGGGCACCTGATCGATGTGCGCCGGCCGCCGGGGTCTTCAGCCTATGGAGTGCGGTGGCAGAGTACCGGGCGCGCCCCGCGTCCGGGACGGCGACACCGCTTTCGCCCCCGCCAGAGACCATCCCCACCGGCCAAGCAAAGCGGCGTCGCCGGGCTTCGCCCTCTGCCGCCGCACTCCATATCGCTTCACGCTTTTGGCAACGTAAGAGCCCCCCGCAGAAGCGTAGCGGGTGGACATACGCCCCCTGGGAACGCCACGCTCCAGCGTGGCACGGTCCTGGTTCTCCAGGTTCTCGTCCCCTTGGTCGGCCAGGCTGGAGCCTGGCGTTCCCGGGGGGGCACGGATCCCTCGCGAAGTGTTCGGGGCAGCCCTGCTCCGCCCTGGGCTTCGTAGGGCAAGCCTGCCTCTCTCAGCACGAGAACCACCGCGAGCATCACGCCGCGCACCACCTGCGGGCTTTCGCACTTCGGAAACGCGCTAAGCCGACCCACTCCAACACTCTACGCAGACCGGCTGGCGAAATCTGGGGAATGTCCCCCGCTGCCGCCGCTTGCGCGCGTGGGGGGGTGGGGGTAGGCTGCGCAAGGCCGGTCGGACGAGCGCGGCCGGCATGGAGGCGACGATGGCGCCAGGACCCGCCCGTTCCGCGGAATCTCGCGTCGCGCCGTTCACGCTGACGATCTTCGGCGCGACGGGCGACCTGACGCGCCGGAAGCTGATGCCGGCGCTGTACGCGCTCTTTTCCGCCGGCCGGCTCCCGGACGCGTTCGCGGTCGTCGGCTTTGCGCGGCGCGACTACGACGACGCGTCGTTCCGCGACTGGATCGGCGCGGCGATCCGCGAATTCGCGCCGGATCCCCCCGAGGCGGAGAGCCTGGCCCGATTCCTCCGGAGCGTGCACTACCACCGGGCCGACTTCGAGTCCGATCCGGAGGCGCTCGAGGCCTACCGCGCGCGTTGCGCGCGCGAAGCCGGCTGGCCGGCCAACCGGTTCTTCTACCTTGCGGTGAAGCCCGATATGTTCGGTCCGCTCGTCGAAGGTCTCGCCGCGGCCGGGCTGGTCCGCCCGCCATCGGCCGAGGCCTGGTCGAGGGTCGTCATCGAGAAGCCGTTCGGCCACGACCTCGCCAGCGCGCGCGCCCTGAACCGCCGGTGCCTGGACCGGCTGGACGAGTCGCAGATCTACCGGATCGACCATTACCTCGGGAAGGAAACCGTCCAGAATATCCTCTCGTTCCGCTTCGCCAACGCGATCTTCGAGCCGCTCTTCAACAGCCGCCTCGTGCATCACGTCCAGATCACGGCCGCGGAGACCGTCGGCATGGAGAACGCGCGCGGCGCCTACTACGACGCTGCGGGGGCCGTGCGCGACATGCTCCAGAACCACCTCCTCCAGTTGCTCTGCCTGGCCGCGATGGAGCCGCCCGCGCAGATGACGGCCGACGCGATCCGCAACGAGAAGGTCAAGGTGCTGCAGTCGATCGTGCCGCCGAGCCCCGGTTGCATCGAAACCGCCGCGGTGCGCGGCCAGTACGCCGCCGGCCGGGTCGGTGACGCCGACGTGCCGGGCTTTCGCGAGGAGGCGCGGGTCCGGCCGGACTCGAAGACCCCGACCTACGTCGCCCTTCGCCTCGCCGTGGAAAACTGGCGCTGGGCCGGAGTGCCGTTCTACCTGCGGACCGGCAAGCGGATGGCTGCGCGGGCGACGGAGATTGTGTTCCAGTTCCGCACCCCGCCGCTGCAGCTCTTCGAGACGGTGGCCTGTGTCGGCGACGTCTGCGACCTCACGCGGGCGAAGCCGAACCGGCTGATCTTCCGGATCCAGCCGCGCGAGGGCATCTCGCTGCGATTCTCGGCGAAGCGGCCCGGGGCGGCGATCCAGGTCGAGGACGTCGATATGAACTTCGGCTACGCGGAGACCTGGCGACGCGCGTTGCCCGAGGCCTACGAGCGGCTCCTGCTCGACGTCCTGCGGGGCGACTCGACGCTCTTCACCCGGTCGGACGAAGTCGAGGCCGCCTGGCGGATCGTGCAGCCGTTGCTCGACGCCTGGGAGCGGCACGACATCGGGGCGCTCTACCCCTACCCGGCCGGCTCGTGGGGCCCGACGCAGGCCGACTGCGTATTCGAGCACTACGACGGCGACTGGCACGTGCCGGCGGCGCGGTGAGCGGGAGATCAACGCTCAACGTTCAACGTTCAACTGTGCGAGGCGTCGGTCTGGTCTACCCTTTCTCCTTGGTGGGGCGGCCCCTGTGAGCGGAGTGCTTCCGATCAGGAACCCGGCTCTGCGGGGTCAGGGCTATTGACTCGCCAAAGCGGGAGAAGGCGCAAGCCTCGTAGTCACAATCATAATCGAGCTGGTGCGGAGCCGCGGTGAGGGCGGCGAAGACTACGATTGGGACTAGGACTGCGACTACGATGAGGGGACGGCGCAAGTCTCGTAGTCATGATCGTGATCGCAATCGTAGTCGGGATGGACGGAGATGGGGGGAGCAGGTCGAAGACTACGATTGGGACTACGACTGCGACTACGATGAGGAGCGCGCCGCCTCCCTCGTCCGCGTCCTCGTCTTCGATCGTCCCCGGGATCTTCGCGGTCGAGGACGAGGACGAGATGGCCGGCGCCGTAGGGGCGGCCCCCCGTGGCCGCCCGCAGGACGGCGGGATGACCGAAGGACGGGCAGGCACGGGGGCCTGCCCCTACAGGGATCAGCCATAGGCGTCCTGTCACCGTCCGGATCGTTGTCGGAATCCTTACAAGGGGAGCGAGCGGGGATCACCCGCGGCGTCCGGGTGGGCAATGTGTGTGTGCCTTCTCTCGCCGCGGCGAACAGAGCGGCGGCGAGCCGCCGCAGTCCAAGGCGCCGCTGCGCGGCGCGGGAGGGGCGAGACGGCGGTGGATGGGGGGGAAGAGACAACGAGGGGACGAGGATCAGGACGCCGAGTCCGGTGGCTCTCTTCCGCGAGCGGAGAACCAACGGCGAAGGAACTCGATGTCGCCGCGATCCTTCTCCCGGCGCTCACGCGTCTTCATGCGCCAGAGAAGATCCGCACTGGCGAACGGCACGGGCACGCCACCGATCTCGACCACGGCGACGTGCTTTGATGCCTCGTCGTAGCCGATGCCCGATGCATGGGCCATCAAGTCCACAACGATCTCGTCCGCGACCCGAACGACGGCGTAGCGCCCCACGTCTCCGGATGCGAGCTCACGCACACAGCCGTCCGGCAACGTGGCCAGTGCGTCGAAGGCCCTGGCCTCGTTCTCCGGCGAGGCATCGATGATCAGGTCGATGTCGGCCGTGTGGCGGGGATAGCCAACAGCCCAGACGGCGAAACCGCCCACGACCACATAACGAACCCCGCGCCGGTTCAGCTCGCGGCACAGACCGACCACATCCTCGACGGTAGGGTCCCGGGGCGTCAGTCCGCGGTCTTCCGCGCCAGTTGGTCCATCATCCATCGGTCGGCCTCCTCGTGGGTATGGAAGCGGAAGACGCCCTTGGGCACCCGGGAGGCGAATCCGGCCGCGGCCCAGGCACGGCTGGCCGATATCCCGCCGCGGGCCGCAGCCTCGAGTGACGGGCTGCGCACCCGGCGTCCCACGACTTTTGCGGGCGCGCCGTCGAATAATGAATCCGGTTTCATATGGGCAGTTTACGCTGCCACATCCGGATGAACAAGGCGTGGCTTCGTGGTCCCGGGGTTCGCACATCGTTGCAGAATCAGACGGACCGGAGGGCGAGGCCGGCACACGGAGGCATGGCCGGGTTCTCTCCGGGCGTGTCGGCGAGTCGCATTCGCCCCGCGCCGCGGAGCGGCGCCTTTCTCCCGGCGCGATCCTCGCCTCTGCCCGGCGGTCACCGCCCGCCGCTACAGGATCGCGGGGACGAGAAAGGCGCGGGTCACCTGGCACTGCGGAGCAGCGCCCTGGAGTGCTTGAGCTTGCTCGCGCTTTCCGCGGCGCGCAGCAGCCCGGCGCGCGTCGCGCGCGCCTTTGGAGACGGCCTCGCGAGGCCGCTTTCGCTTCCCTGGAAGAGACCGGAATTGACCGTCCGAAGAGCCGGGAGATGACCCCTCCGATACCCGGGGCGGTAGATAAGCTTCTTCCGTGCCCATTGATGGCTACCGCCCCGGGTGGCGAAGCACGGGGTGCGGCATCCCGCCGGCTCCCCCGGTACCGCCGGACGCCCACGCCGCCGCGATGCTGCGCACAGGCGCTACGGCACGATCGGATCCGGAGCGCTCGCGGTCTCCCGGGGGCGGAAGAGGCAGGCGTGCGCGTAGGCCAGGGCTTCCGAGAGCACGGAGCGGAACCCCTGGCTCGAGCGCCACCAGTCGCCGCCGTCGTAATCCTCGGGGGCGATGACAATCGTGCCGATGCGCCAGTCCCGCCCGAAGACGCGGCGGAAGGTGAGCCGAGAGCGCCGCGCGTGGGGGCCGACGGTCACGAGATCGAAGGCCTGCGCTGCGCCGGGCTCCAGGGCCAGCCGGTCGCGCAGCGCCCGTGCCGAGGCCCACGTCCGGTCGCGCAGCGCCGGGTCGGCCGGGACGGCTTCGATCCGGCCGGGCGGAAGGCCCGCCGCGGCCAGCCGCGCGGCGGTCATCTCCGCGAAGGTCGCGTACGGGGCCAGCCGCGACCCGACGGGAATCGGGCCGCCGACGGTGTAGACCCGCGCGTAGCGCCCGTCGGCGACCTGCTCGGCGACCCTGTCGATGGCGTGGTCGTGAATCCAGCCCTCGACGACGAGCGATCCGCTGCCGGCCGGCTGGCCGGCCGCGAGGAAGCGGTAGAGCAGGGGGGCGCCCAGCCGCGCGCCCCCGGCGGCCAGCAGGAGCAGCAGGACGAGGCCCGGAAGCGTCGGAACGGGAAGCCGGCGATGGCGGAACAGGCGCATGCCCGCTAGCCGCCGTCCGGGACCCGGTAGCAGAGGACCCGCTGTTCGCGCGCGTCCGCCAGCAGGCGGATGTTGAGGCCCTGCGCACGTGGCGCATCGAGGTCGAGCACGCGGACGACCTCCGTCCAGCGCCCGGCGTCGGGGAGGTGCCGCAGCAGGCGGTTCGGGGTCTCCGCGAAGAAGGCCGTGTCGATCCGGTTATGGCCCTGACCGGGCCGGAGCGCCAGGTAGAGCATGTCCATCTCGACCAGCTCGTTGAGGAAGTGGGTGCCGAGCGAAACGTCCGGGACGAGGCCCTCGCGCATGCCCACGATTTCGCAGACCACGGCGAAACGGTTGATCTCGGCGAAGTGCACCGGCACGCCGAGATCCGGACTGCGCGTGCCCCAGCGGCCCGGTCCGGTCAGCATGGACACCCCGGCCGCCGGCGGCGCCGCGCGCCGGTTCAGCTCGCCGAGCAGTCGCGCGACCTCCGGCCGCGCGCGCAACGGCAGCGCCGCGTAGGCCTCCGGGTCCACGACGACGAAGCGTCCGACCCGCTCGACGCGGCTTCGGCCGACCACGGCCCCGCGCGCCTCGATGATGCGCGCGGACTCGGGCGCGTCCACGGCCGGCAGGTCCGGCGATCCGCTGCCTTGAACCTGCAGCGGCCGACACTGCACGAGGTTGATCCGGTAGGCGTCGCGCTGCGGGAAGCTGACGGTGAACTCGATGTCGACCGGGTTCGCGTAGGCGTCCTCGAGCGTCGCCAGGATTTCGCGCAGATCGTCGACGAACGGCGTACGGCGCAGCAACCCGTCCAGTGCCGGTACGCCTGCGTCCCCCGGGCCGGCCTGGTCGGGCCGCGTGGCGAATAGGTCCATGGGGAGCGCGTCCCCGAGGCCGGGGGCGAGGTCCTCGAAATAGACGGAGTCGAGCCGGTTCGCCTCGAGGTCGAGCGTGTCCACCCGGCGTTGCGTGTAGCGGCGCACCTCGTCGAAGTTCGTCTCCGGACGGAGGTCCGGCGCGTTGAGCGCGACGAGCCGCGCATGATCGTCGTCCGTCCGGTCCACCGCGCGCGTGCCGAGGCCGAAGACGAGCCGGAGCACGCCGGCGTCCGGGTCGATGCGCGGGTTCCACGCGTAGGGGTTGAACGAGAACCCGACGCCGGCGACGGGCGGGAAGAAGTACCGGCCGTACCGGGCGCCGGAGACGCGCATGATCAGCAGGGCCATCTGCTCGTCCCGTTCCAGCAGCCCGCGGTCCGCGCGGTAGCGCAGCGCGTTCTCGCTCATCGTGCTGGCGTAGACGGTACGGATGGCGCCGAGCAGCTCCTCGAGGCGCCGGTCGCGCGGCCCCTGGTTCGCGCAGAACACGCTCTCGTACTTGCCGGCGAAGGCGTTGCCGTAGTTGTCCTCGAGGAGGGAGCTCGACCGCACGATGATCGGCGCCTGGCCGAAGTAGTCGAGCATCCGGCCGAACGCCTGCCGCATGTAGTCCGGGAAGGTGCCGGTCAGGATCTGGCGCCGTGCCTGCTCGGCCCCCTCGAGGAACCGGCGCGGGTCGCGCTGCTGCTGGCGGATCCACCAGATGCCGTTGCGGACGAGGAAGGTGTAGAAGACATCGGACCCGACGTAGAAAGAGTCGTGCCGCTCGAGCAGGCCGGCGAGGCGCGGGTTCGCGCGGCGCAGCACGGCGTGCGCGAGGAGCATGCCGACGGTCTTCCCGCCGACCAGGCCGGTGCCCAGGGTCCGTTCGCGGATGGCGGCAATGTCGGCCAGGTCGAGATGTCGCGCGACGAGCGGCGTCATCGCCTCCTCGCGGGAGATCGCCATGCGGTGCAGCCGCCGCCGGAGCTGTTCTTGTTCCGGCGCGTCCGCGGGTGCGGCCAGCGCGGCGCGCGCCTCGTCGAATGCGCGGGTCCAGACGTCCGGCTTCCGATCGGCCTCGATCGCGGCCGGCTCCGCGGCCTGGAGCACCTCGGCGATCACGGCGCTGCACGTCATCGGCGCAAACGAGTCGTCCGCGCCCCAGGCGTGCAGCTCGTGCAGGGTAGCCGCGGTCCGGTGCTGCACCTTGACGGGCCGGACGTAGCGGACGCCGTCGTGGCGGTAGACGTCGAGCAGGAGCTGGGTCGTCTCCGCGATCGGCTGCAGCGCGTGCGGCGAGTGGCGGTTGCGGAAGAGCGCGAAGTAGGTGACGGTTTCCAGGTCGTAGAGGTAGGGACAGGTGAGCATGAAGAAGTTGCCGAGCATCTGGTCGGAATACCAGTCGGCCGCGAGTTCCGAGAGCCCGTCGAGCACGTAGAAGGCGCCGCGGCCCGCGGCCTCGATGATGGCATGGACCTGCACGAGGAACGTTTCGAAGCCCGCCTCGGGGCGCAGTTCATGAACCTCGGCGCCGTCGTCGGCGGAAAGCAGCGGCCGGTGGCTCGCGAAGCGCAGGTAGACCAGGCGCCGGCCCGCGCGGACGGCGGCGCGGGCGTAGGGCGTGACCAGGGCCGCGTAGTCCTCGATATCGTCCACGCGCCAGACGATGTTGTCGCCCGCCATCACGCCGCGCAATACGCGGTCCAGCGAGGGCAGCCCGGTACTCAGCGCATGGTTGACCGGCGGCATGGCCGAAGGCTAGGCGAAGACGCCCGCCGCGCACAGCGGAAACTGTGGAGGCGGATGCGGCGCGGCGATCCGCGCCGCGGAGAGCGCGAGCGGATGCTCCTCCCGCGCCGCAGGCGCCCTGGAGTGCGGCGCCTCGGCGCCGCTTTGTTCGCCGCGGCCTGCCGCGGCGGGTGACGAAAGCGGCCTCGCGAGGCCGCACCAAAGCGCGGGCGCGCTGACGCAGGCGTCCATGCGGATGTGGAGTGCGGCGGCAGAGGGCGAAGCCCGGCGACGCCGCTTTGCCGCAGCCTGCGGAGTCGCCCATGGCGTAGGCCGGACCGCCCGGCCGGGGGGCTGAAAGCGCCGTCGCCGTTGCGCTCTGCCGACGCACTCCAAATGTGCCCCGGTCCGTGCGTTGGAGTTTGGCGAAAGCAAGTCCCCCAGAAGACGGCGCCAACATGCAGAACTGCTGGCGAGGCGGATGCGGCGCGGCGAGCCGCGCCGCGGAGAGCGCGAGCAAGCTCGCGCAGTCCAGGGCGCCGCTGCGCGCCGCGGGACGGGCGCGAGCGGATGCTCCTCCCGCGCCGCAGGCGCCCTGGAGTGCGGCGCCTCGGCGCCGCTTTGTTCGCCGCGGCCTGCCGCGGCGGGAACCCAAGGCGGCCTCGCAGAGGCCGCCCCGTCATGCGACGACGAGAACCGGCACGACCAAGAGCGACAACGATCGCGATCACCGACTACCGATCGCTCCTCCCGCAACGCGGGCTACCCGGCCGCGAGGCGCCGGGCGGCCCAGTCGAGGATGCGGCGCGCGCAGGCGGGCTTTTTCAGCACGCCCCAATCCTCGAACGCGTCCGCGCGGTCGTCGCGGAAGGCGAAGGCGGCCGCGTCGGCGCCCATCGATTCCGGGCCGTTGAGCACGATGGCGTTCAAGCGCTTGGCCTCGAGCTTACGCAGGGCGCGGGCTTCGCCCCCGTCCGTCTCGAGCGCAAACCCGACCGCCAGGCGGCCCGTCGGGCGCGTGGCCCCGAGCGTCGCGGCGATATCCGGGGTGGGCGCCAGCGGCAGCGGGGCCGGCTGCGCCTGCTTCGGGGCTTTCGTCGCGGCGGTCCGCTCCGGGGCGTAGTCCGAGACCGCGGCGGCGAAGATCGCCAGGTCGGCATCCGCCTGCCGGGCCTCGGCCGCCGCGAGCATCTCGCGGGCGGAGACGACCGGGACGGTCTCGATGCCGGGGTTTCGCGGCAGGCGGGCGGGGTCGACGGGACCGGTTACGAAGACGACGGCCGCGCCGCGGCGCGCGGCCTCCTCCGCCAGCGCCGCGCCCATCCGTCCGCTGCTCGCGTTTCCGATGAAGCGGACGGGGTCCAGGTGCTCGCGGGTCGGCCCGGAAAGGATCAGCACCCGCCGCCCGGCGAGATCGCGCGCGCCGGCGAGGCGGGTCTCGACGGCCGCGACGATATCGGCCGGCTCGGTCATCCGGCCCTCGCCCTCGACGCCGCAGGCGAGCGCGCCGGTCTCGGGTCCGACCTGGACCCAGCCGGCCTCGCGCAGCGCGCGCGCGTTGCGCTGGACCACGGGCTGGCCCCACATCGTGGCGTTCATCGCGGGGCAGAAGACGCGGGCGGCGCCGGGCGGAACGCCCAGCGCGGCGGCGCAGACGATGTCGTCGGCCAGCCCCGCCGCCAGCTTTGCGAGCATGTCGGCGGTCGCCGGCAGCACGAGGAAGAGATCGGCATGCGCGGCGGGGTAGAGGTGCGGGAAGAGCGCCTCGCCCTCGAAGGGGCCTTCCTCGGGGAAGATGTCGGTCAGCACGCGCCGCCGGCTGAGCGAGGCAAAGGTCGTGGGCGTGACGAAACGCCGCGCGGCCGGCGTCATCGCCACGTGTACGGCATGGCCCGCCCGCACGAGGCGGCTGACCGCATCGGCGGCCTTGTAGACCCCGATGCCGCCGCAGATGCCTGCCAGGATCGTCCGCTGCCCGTCCATGACCGTTCCTCTCCGGCTAGCGTTTACCCCGGCGCGCGCCACGGCCGAGCGCGAAGAGGAGGCCGATGGCGGCGCCGGCCAGGAGGGTGATCGAGAGCAGCACCGCCTGTGGCATGCGCACCGTGACGAACAGGAACTGCGTGGTTACCGGCGCCCGGTTCTGGATCGCCCAGACGATGACCAGGACGATCAGCGCCAGCGCCGCGATCGGTTTGGCGTTTTGCATGGCATCCTCCCCGCGCCGTCCAGCGCGGCGCGCGTTCCGGCATGCAGCATGGCCGCGTTCCTCGACGGAGTCAATTTCGACGAGGTCGATTTCGACGAGGTCCAGGACCCGGTCCAGGCCCCCCTTCTTCTGCCCGCCGCGCTCGCCGAGATGACCGCGGCGGCGCACTGACCGCGCCCCGCGCGCGGTTTGGGCTTGCATCGAATGCCCGCGCGGGGTTGAAAAGCGCCGATGAAGACACTATTCCGCAGACTCCTTTCCCTCGCTCCCTCCGTCGCGCTGACGATCCTGGCGTTCGCGCTGGCTCTTCCGCGCGGCGCCGCCGCGCAGATGCCCGACATCACCGAGCCCGAGCCGGCGGCCCGCGCGCCGGCGGCGGAGGCGGCGCCAGCGCCGGAAGCGGCGCCGGGTACCCTTGCGGCCGAGACCTGGCTGCTCCGCGTCTACGGGCGGTTCCTCGGCCCGCAATCGCCCTACCGCGCGCTGATCCTCACGATCCTCACGCTGATCGTGCTCCATTCGGACTGGGAGCGGGCCAAGACGCTCCTGACCGACTGTGCGCGTTCGGTGACGGCCGAGATCATCGCGAAGACCGGCCAGGACCCGTTCGTGCGGGCCGAGTTCCTGGACTGGGGCGTGCTGATCCGGCTGCGCTACCAGACGATCCCCGCGCGTCGGCAGGAGATCTCGACGCAGGTGGTCGAGGCGGTCCTGCTGGCCATCCGCGCCGAGTACCCGCGCATCCGCTTCGCGATGCCGACCACGAACATCCGCTACCGGCCCGACACGGGGATCGAGGCGGGCGGTCCGGCGGTCGCCGGCTGAGCTATGCGGCTGCGCATCGCCATTTTCGACCTCGACGGCACGCTGCTGGACACGCTGGCCGACCTGGCGAACGCGATGAACCGGACGCTGGCCCGGTTCGGATTCCCGGTCCACCCGGTGGACGCCTACCGGACCTTCGTCGGGGAGGGGGTCGCGCTGCTGGTCGAGCGTGCGCTTCCCCCGGGGCATCGCGACACGGAAACGCGCGAAGCGGCGCTGCGCATGTACCGGGAGGACTACGGCCGGCACTGGAACGTGGCGACCCGGCCCTATCCCGGGATCCGTCCGATGCTCGGCGAACTCGACCGCCGCCGCTTCCGCCTGGCGGTACTGTCCAACAAGCCCGACCTGTTCACGCGTCGGTGCGTGGACGCCATGCTGCCCGGCGTTCCGTTCGGCTGCGTGCTCGGGCAGCGCGGCGACCTGCCGCGCAAGCCCGACCCGGCCGGCGTGAAGCGCATCCTCGAGGTCTTCGGCGCCCCGGCGGCGGAGGCCGTGATGATCGGGGATTCGGGGACGGACATGGACACGGCGCGCGCGGCGGGCATCCCCGGGATCGGCGTCCGCTGGGGATTTCGTTCCGAGGACGAACTGCGCGCGCATGGCGCCGCCGCGCTCGCCGACCGGCCGGCGGACCTGCCGGAACTGCTCGACGCCTGGCCCGCCGGCCGCGCGGGATAAGACGGTTCTGGGCTGGCTCAGCGTTTCTCTTCGAGTGCGGCGAGTCGCGCTTTCAGGTCGGCCAGTTCCCGGCGCATCTCGGGCAGCCGGCCCTCGGCCGCGAATATGCGCGCCGTCTGGCCTGCCGGGCGGGCGGGCACACCGAGCATCACCGCGCCCTCGGGCACGTTCGCGTGGACTCCGCAGCGGGCGCCGAGCATCGCCCGGTCACCGATGCGCAGGTGATCGGCCATGCCGACCTGGCCGCCCATGACCACCCCCGCGCCGATCGCGCACGAGCCGGAAATGCCGGTCTGCGAGCAGATGACGCTGTGGGGTCCGATCGTCACGTTGTGCGCGACCTGGACCAGGTTGTCGATCTTCGTGCCGCGCCCGATCACCGTGGCGCCCAGCGTCGCCCGGTCCACGGTGCTGTTGGCCCCGATCTCCACGTCGTCCTCGACGATGACGATGCCCGTCTGGGGAATCTTGACCTGCGCCCCGTCCGCGTCGGCCGCGTAGCCGAACCCGTCCGATCCGATGACCGCTCCGGCGTGCAGGATGACCCGGTCGCCGATGCGGCAGCCCGGGTAGACCGTCACGCCGGGATGGAATCGGCAGTCCTCGCCGATGGTCGCCCCCTCGCCGATGACGCAGCCGGGCATGAGTTCGGTGCGGCGTCCGACCCGCGCATCCCGGCCGACGCGCGTGCCCGGGTGCACGCAGACCCCCTCGGCGAGGGTGGCGCCCGGATCGACCGTGGCGGACGGATGGACCCCCGCCGGTCCGGGTCGCGGCGGGTGCAGGCGCTGCATGAGGCGGGCGAAGGCCAGCCGGGGATTCGCCACGCGCAGGAGGGTCCGGCCCTCGACGGGCGCGGTGCCTTCGGGGCAGAGGACCACGCCGGCGCGGCTCTCGCGCAGTTGCCGCTCGTGCCGGGGATCGGCGAGGAACGCGAGGTCCCGCTCGCCCGCCTCGCCGAGCGGCCGCACGCGGTCGATCGCCCGTTCCGCGTCGCCCACCAGTTCCGCCCCGATCCATTCCGCCACCTGGCCTGCGTTCATCGCCTTGGTCCTCCGCGCCCGGCTTCAGCTTCTGGCCCGCGCGAGCGCCAGTCTACCGGGAGGGCCGGATCGCAGCAACGCCGGTTCCCGGCAGAGGACATTCCCCAGTTTTCGCCGGCCGGTCTGCGTAGAGTGTTGGAGTAGGCCGGTTTCATGTGTTGGCGAAGTGCGAAAGCCCGTGAGTGGTGCATGGCCCGGTTGGGCGCCCGTCCGTACAGCGGGACCTACGGGCCCGCTGCTCCCCGTCCACGCCAGCACCACCTCCACAGCGGCGCTGCTGCCGGAACTTCGGCGTATGGAGTGCGGTGGCAGAGTCCCGGGCGCGCCCCGCGTCCGGGACGGCGACACCGCTTTCGCCCGCGCCAGAGATCGCGCTTCCCCGCCCGCCGAAAGCGGCGTCGCCGGGCTTCGCCCTCTGCCGCCGCACTCCATATCGCGTCACCCTCTTGGCAGCGTAAGAGCCCCCCGCAGAAGCGAAGGGGGCGGCAGTCCGCCCCCCGGGAACGCCACGCTCCAGCGTGGCACGGTCCTGATCCTCTCGGTTCTCGTCCACTGGATCGGCCAGGCTGGAGCCTGGCGTTCCCGGGGGGCATGCTCCTCTCTTCGTTGTCGCCCCCTCGTCGTGACCCCCGGGACAACACTGTACCCTTGCGAAGTCATCGGCGCTCCCGCCTCGGGGGCTGACCCGAGCGGCACGGCCTGCCGCGCCACGCCGCCCGGGAGACCACCCCTGCACACCGAAGACTGGGGAAGACCCTCTCCCGGCACGGTTGAAGGGCGGGGCGCGGCCGTGCTATTGTGCAGTGGGTGCGGCGGGTGCCGGACCGGAGGAGGGGAGATGCCATGACCATGACCGGAAGGTGGGCCGGAATACTGTTGATGCTGGGGACGGTGGTCGTGGGCGCCGCCCGCGCGGAGACGCCGCCGGCGGAGACGCCGCCGGCGGAGGCCCCGCCGCGCATCGCGCCCCGGCCGGACGCGACGATGTGGGTGCGGGCGCGGGTGCTGGTCCTTGACCGGCTTGAGTTCCGCGATCAGCCCCTGGCCGGAATCCTGGACGAGATCGTGGAACGCAGCCGCGAGGCGGATCCATCGGGGATCGGCGTCAACGTCATCGTTCGCCTGACCCCCGAGCAGGCCGGCCAGCGGTTGACCCTGAACCTGCGGGACGTGACGGTCGAGCGCGCGCTCCGCCTGCTCGCCACCACGGCGGGCCTGCTCATCCGTTACGACGAGCGGGCGATCATCGTGAGGCCGGATCCGCGGATCTGGCGCTGAGCCGGTTTCCGGCTTCTCTTGCGCCGCGCGCTGCCCTAGAATCCCCGCCCCGCGTCGGATGGCAAGGCGCCCGGAGTACGGGCGGCCCGGCGCCGCGCGGCATCAGCGAGAGCGAGGGGTCATGCGGATTCTTTCGGGCATACAACCGACCGGCAAACTTCACCTGGGGAACTACTTCGGGATGATGCGCCCCGCGCTCGCGCTCCAGGAGCAGGGCGAGGCGTTCCTCTTCATCGCCGACTACCACGCGCTGACCACCGTCGAGGACCCGGCGCTCCTGCGCGAGGCCGCGCGCGACGTGGCGCTCGACTTCCTGGCCTGCGGGCTGGATCCGGAACGCACGGCCTTCTACCGGCAGAGCGACGTGCCCGAGGTCACCGAGCTGACCTGGCTGCTCTCCGTCGTGACCCCGATGGGGCTCCTCGAGCGGTGCCATTCCTACAAGGACAAGCTGGCCCGCGGCATCGCGCCCAGCCACGGGCTCTTCACCTACCCGGTCCTCATGGCCGCGGACATCCTGGCGGTCGATGCCGACGTGGTCCCGGTTGGCCGGGACCAGAAGCAGCATGTCGAGGTGACGCGCGACCTAGCCGTGAAGTTCAACCGCCGCTGCGGGGCCGAGGTCTTCCACGTGCCGGAGCCCTCCATCCTCGAGGACGTCGCGGTCGTTCCGGGTATCGACGGCCAGAAGATGTCGAAGTCGTATGGCAACACGATCGAGATCTTCGGCGATCCGGCCGAGACGCGGCGGCGGGTGATGCGGATCGTAACGGACAGCCGTGGGCTCGAGGACCCGAAGGATCCGGCCGCCTGCAACGTGTACGCGCTCTTCCGGCTTTTCGCCGACCCGGCGGAACGCGCGGCCATGGAGGAGCGCTACCGCGCCGGCGGGCTCGGGTACGGGACGGTGAAGAAGGAACTGCTCGAACGGATGGACGCCTGGTTCGGGCCGATGCGCCGCCGCCGCGCGGAGCTCGAGCGCGACCCGGCGCAGGTCGAGGCCGTGCTGCGGCGCGGGGCCGGGCGCGCGCGCGAGGCGGCCAGCCGCACGCTGGCCCGGGCGCGTCGCGCCGTGGGCCTGGACTGACCGGGCCGCCGGGCGGAGGAACGCGGGCATGTCGCCGGTACAGGACGACTACAAGGTCACGCTCGAGGTCTTCGAGGGCCCGCTCGACCTGCTGCTCTACCTCATCCGGAAGGAGGAGGTGGACGTCTGCGACATCCCGATCGAACGGATCACGACCCAGTACCTCGAGTACCTCGAGCTGATGCGGATCCTCGATCTCGGTATCGCCGGCGAGTTCCTCGTCATGGCGGCGACGCTCATGATGATCAAGAGCCGCCTGCTGCTCCCCCCCGAGGATCGCCCCGAGGCCGAGACCGAGGAGGACGGCGACATCGATCCGCGCTGGGACCTCGTGCGCCAGCTCGTCGAGTACAAGAAATTCAAGGACGCCGCCCAGCGCCTCCAGCAGCTCGAGGAATCGCGGGTCGACGCCTTCGGTCGCGAGGGCGACGCCGTGCATCTCGGCCCCGCGCCTGACCTGGCGCTGCCCGACGTCGGGCTCTTCGACCTGATCGGCGCCTTCCAGCAGGCGCTGCGGCGCGCCCCCCAGGAGGAGCTGCGCGAGATCTTTGCCGAGCGGTTCACCGTCGGCGAGAAGATCGACGCACTGCTCGAACGGCTGCGCGACCGCCCGCGCCTCCGGCTGGGCGAGCTTTTCGCCGGCATGCGTTCCCGGCACGAAATCGTGGTGACGTTCCTGGCCGTGCTCGAACTGATGCGCCTGCGCCGGGTGGCCGCCCGGCAGGACGAGCCGTTTGGCGAGATCCGCATCGAGGCCATGGACGCGTGAACGGGAGTTGCGCATGAGCGATGTCGAAGTCCAACCCGAACTGCGGGAAATCGTGGGCGCCGTCCTGTTCGCCGCCAAGCAGCCGGTCACGGCGGCGCGCCTCTGCGAGGTCTTCCGGGGCGCGGCGGACCAGTTCGGCGGGGCGGCCGCCGCTTTCGCGGAGGTGACCGAGGCCGATATCGAGGCCGCGGTGGCGGCGGTGCGCGAAGCGCTGGCGGCCGGCGGCCTCGGCCTGCGCGTCGTATCCGTCGCCGGCGGCTACCGGATGGAGAACGACACCCGCTGCGGACTCTGGCTCCGGCAATACCTGGAGAAAGGCCGGCCCACCCGGCTCTCCGGCCCGGCCCTCGAAACGCTGGCGATCGTCGCCTACCGCCAGCCCGTCACGCGCGCCCAGATCGAGGCGGTCCGCGGCGTCGCGGTCGACGCGATCGTCCGAACGCTGCTCGACCTCCAGTTGATCCGCGCTGTCGGCCGCAGCGACCTGCCCGGTCGGCCCTGGCTCTTCGGAACCACGCAGCGATTCCTCGAGCACTTCGGTCTTCACAGCCTGGACGACCTCCCCGGCGTCGAGGAACTGCGCGAGACCAGGGCCGCCTCGACCGCCGCGGCCGCCGCCGGTGCGCCTGCGTCCGCACCCGATGCTGGGGCGTCCGCGCCGGCGGGGCCGGACGCGGACGAAGCTCCGCCGCCGGACACGGAAGGCCCGCCGCCGGACGCGGAAGACCCGGAACCGGACACGGAAGACCCGGCACCGGACGCGGAAACCCCAGTCTCGGAAACGCAGGGTCCGGCACCGGACACGGAGAGCCCGCCGCCGCCGGAAGCGGACGACCGACGGATCGAACTGGCGGATACTGCGGATGAACCGGAGGCGCCGGCGACGCGGGGGAAGCCCACCGACGGGGGAGGTCCGGCATGAACCTGGATGCGCTGCGAAAGCGGATCGACGAACTCGATGCGGAGCTGGTGCGGCTGCTCAACGCGCGTGCGGAAACCGCGCGCGATATCGGGCGGCTCAAGGAAGGGGCCGGCGCCTCCGTCTACGTGCCCGCGAGGGAACAGGCGGTGCTCGACCGCGTCTGCGGGCTGAACGAGGGGCCGCTTCCGGAGGCGTCGATTCGCGCCGTCTACCGCGAGATCGTCTCGGCCTCGACCGCGCTCGAGCACGAAGTCCGGATCGCCTATCTCGGCCCGCCCGCCACGTTCACGCACGAGGCGGCCCGGGCGCGGTTCGGCGCGAGCGTGGCCTACCGGCCCTGCGAAACGATCGCGGATGTGTTCGCCCAGGTCGAGAAGCGCTCGGCCGAATACGGCGTGGTGCCCATCGAGAACTCGACGGAGGGCGCGGTTACGCACACGCTCGACCGCTTCGTCGAGACGCCGCTGAAGATCTGTGCCGAGATCTACCTGCCGATCGCGCACCACCTGCTCGCCCGGGGTCCGCGCGCGGGACTGCGCCGCGTCTACAGCAACCCCCAGGTTTTCGGTCAGTGCCGGCACTGGCTCCAGGAGCATCTTCGCGGCGTGGACCAGGTCCCGGTTTCCAGTACGGCCCGGGCCGCCGAGCAGGCGGCGTCCGAGGCGGATGCCGGCGCCCTGGCCAGCCTGCTCGCGGCCGAGCTCTACGGGCTCGAGGTGCTTGAACGCGACATCCAGGACCTGGGCGGAAATACCACCCGCTTCCTCGTGATCGCTCCCGCCTATGGGCCGCCCAGCGGCAAGGATCGCACCTCGCTGCTCTTCGGGGTTCGCGACCGGGCGGGCGCCCTCTACCAGGCCCTGGCCGCGTTCAACAAGGCCGGCATCAGCATGTCGAAGATCGAGTCGCGGCCCAGCCGGCGCAAGGTCTGGGAGTACTGGTTCTTCGTCGATATCGAAGGGCACGCCGACGAGCCGGCCGTGCGGGCGGCCCTCGAGAAGCTGGGCGCCCACTGCACGACGTTGACGGTGCTCGGCTCCTATCCGCGCGCCGTCGGACGGGAGGGGTAGCCGCCGTGCCGCTGCCCGTCCATCCCTGGATTCGCGACTTGCGGCCCTACCAGCCCGGCCGGCCGATCGAGGAAGTCGCCCGGGAACTCGGCCTCTCCGATGTCGCGGCCGTCGTGAAGCTGGCCTCGAACGAGAACGCGCTCGGCCCCTCGCCCCTCGCGCTGCGCGCGCTGCGCGCGGCGGCGCGCGAGGTGCACCGCTACCCCGACGGCGGGGCGGTCCGGCTCCGGCGGGCGCTGGCGGAGCGGTTGGGCGTCGGGGTCGAACACGTCCTGCCCGGCCACGGCAGCAACGAGCTGATCGCATTCCTCGGCCACGCGTTCCTCGGGCCCGGCACGAACCTGGTCATGGCGGATCGCGCCTTCGCCGTCTACCGCCTCGTCGCCGCGCTTTACCGCGCCGAGACCGTCGCCGTGCCGATGCGAGACCATACGCACGATCTCGACGCGATGCGCGCGGCGATCACGCCCCGGACCCGGCTGGTCTTCATCGCCAACCCGAACAATCCGACCGGGACCGCCGTCGATCCCGGCGCGCTCGACCGCTTCGTCGCCGAGGTCGCCCCGCGCGTCCCCGTCGTGGTCGACGAGGCGTACATCGAACTGCTGGCGCCGGAGCGCCGGCCGGACCTGCGGCCGCACGTGCGCGCCGGCCTGCCCGTGATCCTGCTGCGCACGTTCTCGAAGGTGTACGGACTGGCCGGGCTGCGGATCGGGTACGCCGTGGCCCATCCCGAGGCGATCGAGGCCTTTGACCGCGTGCGGCAGCCGTTCAACGTCAACGCCCTGGCCCAGGCCGCGGCGATCGCGGCGCTCGGGGACGAGGCGCACGTGGCGCGCACGCGGCGGATGACCGGCTCCGGCCGGCGCGCGCTCGTGCGGGCCTTCGACCGCCTGGGGTTGAGATCGGTGCCGTCCGAGGCTAATTTCGTCCTGGTGCATACCGGCGACGGCCGGGCCCTCTGCGCCGCGATGCAGCGCCGCGGCGTGATCGTCCGGCCGATGGACGCCTACGGGATGCCGGACCACGTGCGGATCACCGTCGGACGCCCGGCGGAGAACCGCCGGTGCATCGCCGCCCTGGAAGAAGCGCTGGGAGAGCGGGAAGACTCATGATTATCGTGATGAAACAGGGCGCGACGCCCGACCAGGTCGAAGGCGTAGCCGCGCACATCCGCGAGCTCGGCCTGACGCCGCACGTGAGCGCCGGCGAGGAACGCGTTGTCATCGGCGCCATCGGCGACGAGGCGAAGCTGCGCGACCGGCCGCTCGACATGCTGCCGGGCGTGGAGAACGTGATGCAGGTCGTCAAGCCGTACCGCCTGGCCAGCCTAGCGGCGCAGCCGCAGCGCACCTGCGTGACGATCCCGCCGGTTTCGCCGGGCCGCGAACCGGTCGTCTTCGGCGACGCCCGCGTGGTCGTCATCGCCGGCCCCTGTTCGGTCGAGGACCCGGACATGCTCCTCGCGATGGCCCGCTGCGTGAAGGAGGCCGGGGGCCGCGTGCTGCGCGGCGGGGCGTTCAAGCCGCGGACGTCTCCGTATGCCTTCCAGGGCCTGGGCGTGCGCGGCCTGCAATACCTGGCCGAGGTGCGGCGCGAGACCGGGCTGCCCGTCATGACCGAGGTGATGGATACGCGCGACGTCGAGCTCGTCGCGGAGGTGGCCGACGTCGTGCAGGTCGGGGCGCGCAACATGCAGAACTTCAACCTGCTCAAGGCCGTCGGCCGTTGCGGCACGCCCGTGATGATCAAGCGCGGCCTGGCGAACACGATCGAAGAGCTGCTGATGAGCGCGGAATACGTATTGAGCGAAGGGAACCCGCGCGTGCTGCTCTGCGAGCGGGGCATCCGGACCTTCGAACCGGCGACGCGCAACACGCTCGACCTCAGCGCGGTGCCGGTGCTGCGGCGCGAGACGCACCTGCCGATCGTCGTCGATCCGAGCCACGGTACGGGCCACTGGGACCTCGTGGCGCCCATGGCGCGCGCGGCCGTCGCCGCCGGCGCCGACGCCGTCGCGGTCGAGATTCATCCGTGCCCGGAACGCGCGCTCTCGGACGGTTCGCAGGCGCTGCTGCCGGACACGTTCGCGCAGCTCATGCGGCAGCTTGCGGCGGTGGCGGCGGCGGTCGGACGGACGGTGTGAGGAAACCGATGGACGGGACGGTCGCGGTGCTCGGACTGGGCCTGATGGGCGGCTCGCTGGCGCTGGCGCTGCGCCGTCGCGAGCCCGGGGTGACGATCCGCGCCTGCGCGCGCCGCGCGGCCACGCGGGCCGAGGCGGAGCGCCGCGGGCTGGCGGATGCCGTCTTCGCCGATCCGGCCGAGGCGGTCCGCGGGGCCGGCCTTACGGTGATCTGCGTGCCGGTCGAACGGATTCCCGAGGTCGCCCTCGAGGCGCGGGCCGGCTTCGCCGACGGCGCGGTGGTGACGGATGTCGGTAGCACCAAGGCGTGGGTCGAGGCGGAGACCCTCCGCGCGCTGGCGGGCACGCCGGCTGCTTTCGTCGGCTCGCACCCGGTGGCCGGCTCCGAACGCCAGGGCCTCGAGGCGGCGCGGGCCGATCTCTACGAGGGCGCCGTGGCGGTGGTGACCGGGGTGAACGCGGCGCCGTCGGCGGAGGCGCGCGTCGCGGACCTGTGGCGCGCGGTCGGTTGCCGCGTCCTTCGTATGCCGGCCGATCGGCATGACCGCATCCTGGCGCGGACCAGCCACCTGCCGCACCTGGCCGCCGCCGCGCTGGCCCTCGCCTCGGCCCGGGGGGACGGGGATGCCCGCGGTCTGCTCTGCGGGCCCGGTTTCCGCGACGCGACACGCATCGCCGACGGCGGCCCCGAGCTCTGGCGCGAGATCGTGGCTACGAACCGGGACGCGATCCTCGATGCGCTCGACGATCTCGGGGGTGCGCTGAAGGCGCTGACGGCGGCCGTTCGCGACGGCCGCGACGACCGGCTGGAACGGCTGCTCGGCGAGGCGCGGGATGCGCGCCGACGGTTACTGGCCGAAGGGACGGAGGATGCGGCGGCCGGCGGGGAGGAAGGCGGAGCGTGACCGGGGCTGTCGCAACGGTCGCGGTCACGCCCGGGCTTGCGCGCGACGGCGAGGTGACCCCGCCCGGGGACAAGAGCATCTCGCAGCGGCTCGGCCTGCTGCTTGCGCTGGCCGGCGGCCGTTCCGTGCTGACCGGGTTTCTGCGCGGCGAGGATGCGATGGCCACGCTCGGGGCGATGGGGGCGCTCGGCGCCCGCGTGCACGTCGAACGCGGGGATACGGTCGCGATCGACGGAAATGCGGGCCGGCTGATGACGCCGGTGCGACCGCTCGACCTCGGAAACTCCGGCACCGGGCTGCGCCTGCTGACCGGCCTTCTTGCGGGCGGCGCCGTCGAGGCGGTCCTGACCGGCGACGCCTCGCTGCAAACTCGGCCAATGACCCGTATCTGCGACCCTCTCGAACGGATGGGGGCGGATATCGAGCTGCGCGGGGAGAAGCCCGGGTGCGCCCCGTTGAGGATCCGGGGCCGGCCGTTGCACGGGATCCGCTACGAGATGCCGGTGGCCTCGGCCCAGGTCAAGTCCGCCGTGCTGCTCGCCGGGCTCTACGCCGAGGGCGACACGACCGTCGTCGAACCGGCGCCCACGCGCGATCACACCGAGCGGCTGTTGCGCGCGCTCGGCCTCCCCGTCCGCGTCGAGGGGCCGGCGGTCACGGTGCGGGGCTTCGGCTCGCGCGGCCCGCGGGTTCGGGCCGACCGCTGGGCCGTGCCCGGCGATCTCTCCTCCGCCGCGTTCTGGATCGGCGCCGCCGCGGCCCGCGAGGGCATGCGGCTGCGGGTTCGGAACGTCGGCCTCAACCCGCGCCGCACGGCGCTGCTCGACGTGCTGCGCCGGATGGGCGCCGGGATCGACGTCGAGCCGGCCGCAGACGGCGAAGCGGACTGGGAGCCGCGCGGGGACTTGCGCGTGACCGGGGCCCGGCTGCGCGGGACGGAGGTCGGCGGCGCGGAAGTGCCCAACCTGATCGACGAGCTCCCGATCCTGGCCGTCGTTGGGGCGCTGGCCGAGGGCGAGACCCGCATCCGCGATGCCGCCGAACTGCGGGTCAAGGAGTCGGACCGGATCGCCGCCTTGTGCGCGAACCTGCGCGCGGCGGGCGTCGACGCGGAAGAGCATCCCGACGGTCTTTCGGTTCGCGGGCCCACCCGGCTGGCGGGCGACGCTGTCCTGCGCAGCCGGGGGGACCACCGCGTCGCGATGGCCTTCGCCGTCCTCGCCCTGTTTGCGCGGCGCCCCTCGGTCATCGAGGACGTGGCCTGCGTGGCCACGTCCTATCCCGGGTTCTGGACGGACCTCGCCCGGCTGGGCGGCGGAGTGGAGCGGTTGTGAGGGGAGGGATGGCGATGCGGGCAACCACGGGCGCCGAGGCGGTGGCCATCGACGGGCCGGCGGCCTCTGGCAAATCGACGGTGGCGCGCAAGGTCGCGGAGGCGCTCGGCGCGCTGGTGGTCGATTCCGGCGCGTTCTACCGTGGCGCCGCCTGGCTTGCCCTGCGCGAAGGAGCACCCGCGGACGATCCGGTTGCGCTGGCCCCCGTACTCGACCCGGCGCGCTGGTCGCTGGCCGCTCGGGACGGGGCGGTGGGATTCGCGCTCGACGGCGCGGACCCCGGCGCGGAGCTGCGCGGCGGCGCGGTGCGCGAGGCGGTGTCCGAATATGCCGCCGTGCCCGAGGTGCGGGCCTTCCTCGTCGCGCAACTGCGCGCGACGGTCCGGTTCGGCCGAATCGTGATGGAGGGGCGCGATATCGGGACGGTGGTCTTCCCCGAGTCGCGCCACAAGTTCTACCTCGACGCCGACGCCGAGGAGCGGGCCCGGCGGCGGTTGCGCGAGATCGTGGCCCTCGAGGGCGCAGGGAGCGAAGCCGAGGTGCAGGACTCGCTGCGTCGCCGCGACACCCGCGACCGCTCGCGCGCGACCGCGCCGCTCCAGGTGGCGCTCGGCGCGCAGGTCATCGATTCGACCCGCCTGAACGCGGACGAGGTCGCCGCGCACATCCTCGCGTGCATCGCGGCGGTGGAGGAGGGGGGCGATGGCTGATCCTGTGCGTCCCGGGCGGACCTACCGTTTCTGGGCCGCGTGTCTTTACGTGGGGCTGCGCCTCTTCTTCCGGATGCGCGTACGCGGGGCCGGGAACGTGCCGCGAACCGGCGGCTGTATCCTCGCGGCCAACCACGCGAGCTTTCTCGACCCGCCGATGCTCGGCTCGCCGGTCCGGTTCCGCCAGGTGCATTTCATGGCGCGCGAGTCGCTCTTTCGCTTTCCCGTGTTGCGGACGCTGCTGCCGCGGCTGGGCGTCATCCCGCTGCGGCCGCAGAGCGGCGACGTCGCCGCGCTGCGGGCCGGCGTCCGTGCGCTGCGCGCTGGCGATGCGCTGGGCCTCTTCCCCGAGGGAACCCGCAGTCCCGACGGGCGGCTCCACCCCGCGCTGGGCGGCATCGGGTTCCTCGTCGCCCACGGCCGTGCGCCCGTGGTGCCCGTCTTCATCGAGGGCGCCTTCCGCGCCTGGCCGCGGCACCGCCGCCTGCCCCGGCCCCGGGCCGTCGCCATCACCTACGGGCCGCCGATCCCGCCGGAACGGATCGCCGCCTGCGGCACGGGCCCCGAGGGGTACGCGCGCATCGCGCGACTGGTCATGGAAGAAATCGCCCGGATCGGCGGCGTCGCGCCGCCCGCGGATCCCGCCGACGGGGAATCCGCCGGGACGCGAGTTCCCGATGCCGGAAGCGCCGGCACGGACGCGAAGCCCCCCGCGCCTGCAGCCGAATCCAAGCCCCGAAAGGAAACCCGTGAATCGCGAAACCCAACTTGAACAGGCGCGGGCCGGACAGGTGTCCGACGCCATGCGGGCGGTCGCCGCGGCCGAGTGCCGGACCGTGGAATCCATCCGGGACGAAGTCGCCGCCGGCGCCCTCGTCATCCCGGCCAACCCCAGCCACGCCGCGCTTCGCCCGATCGGCATCGGGCGCTCGTTGCGCACGAAGATCAACGCCAACCTCGGCAACTCGGAGCTGGCGGGCGATGCCGGCTGCGAACTCGCCAAGCTGGACGCCGCCGTGCGGTTCGGCGCCGACACGGTCATGGACCTGAGTACCGGGCCGGACCTCGGTGCCGTGCGGGAAGCCATCCTCGCGCATTGCCCCGTTCCGCTGGGGACCGTGCCGGTCTACGAGGCGGTCTGCCGTGTTGACGCGCCCGAGGATTTGACGGGCGACCTCCTGCTGGAGGTCGTCGAAGGCCAGGCGCGGCAGGGGGTCGACTACATGACGGTGCACGCGGGCCTCCTGCGCGCGCACCTGCCGGCCGCGCGCCGGCGCCTGCTCGGCATCGTCAGCCGCGGCGGGGCGCTGCTCGCCCGGTGGATGGAACGGCACCGCGCGGAGAACCCCTTCCACGCCCGGTTCGACGAGCTCCTCGCCATTTGCCGCGCCCACGACGTCACCCTCTCGCTGGGCGACGGTCTGCGCCCCGGCTGCCTCGCCGACGCCTCGGACGAGGCGCAATTCGCCGAGCTCGCCGCGCTCGGCGACCTCGTGCGGCGGTGCCGCGCGGCGGGCGTGCAGGTGATGGTCGAGGGGCCGGGCCACATTCCGCTCGACCAGGTCCAGATGAACATGGAGCGCGAACGCGAGGTCTGCGACGACGCGCCGTTCTACGTGCTCGGTCCCGTCGTGACCGACTGCGCGCCGGGCTACGACCACATCGCCTCCGCGATCGGCGCCGCGCTGGGCGCCTGGCACGGCGCGGCGATGCTCTGCTACGTCACGCCCAAGGAACACCTCGGCCTGCCCAACGCAAAAGACGTACGCGAGGGCGTGATGGCCTTCCGCATCGCCGCCCACGCCGCCGACACGGCCCGCGGGATCCCCGGCGCCCGGGCGCGCGACGACGCCATCTCGCGGGCGCGGGCCGCCTTCGACTGGGAAGGCCAGTTCCGGCTGGCCCTCGATCCCGACCGCGCCCGCGCGGTGCGCGCCGAGGCGCTCGCCGAGCAGACCGCCGGCCCCGAACCCGGCGGCGAGGGTGCCTTCTGCACCATGTGCGGGCCCAAATTCTGCGCCATGCGCGTCTTCCGCGAAGCGCCGCGCGGTCCCTCCGCCGTTGGGGTTCCCAGGCATCGTGGATAGGAGTCGAGACCGGGACGGGTCCTTTCGATCGCGGCGTGCCGCGTGCGGGTGTCCGTCCCCCGCGACCCGCGGCTGGGGCGCGCTGCGGTCGGCGCTCTCCTCCTGGCGGACTGCCTGGGGCGCCACGCTGGTCTGGGCGGTGGTTCCGGGCGTTCAGTGGGGAGCGGCGGAAACAGGCATGTCGCCGATCGGGCGGATCGCGGTGCGGGTCCTGCTGGGCTCCGTACTTGTCGTCGCTGTCCGCGCGGTCGAAATTCGAAGAAACCGACCGTTCGAATGGTCCTTCGTTTCGCTGCTGGCCCTGAACCTGGTGACGCTTCTGCCTGCATGGCAGGCCCGGGCGGCTGCGTTCCCGCCCATGGTCGGCGTCGTCCTTCCCGCCCTGGCGTCCCTGGCCGCCCTGGCCTTTATCGTTCCCCTGTCGTGGAAGCGGTGGCTGGCAACGCTGCCCGCGCACCCGCGGTTTGCCGTCATCCTCTTTGGGGTGCTTCTCGTCAGCTACGGCGCCATGGC
>PWTM01000236.1 GCA_003563855.1 PVC group bacterium
ATGAGCGCGACGTTGCGTTCGACGTCTGCGCGCGCGGCGGCCAGCGCCGCGCGGATGCGCGGGGGTTCGACGCGGTCGAGTTCCGCCCAGAGGCGTTCGAGCGTGCCGTGGCGGGCCAGCAGCCGGGCCGCGGTGCGAGGACCGACGCCGCGTACGCCGGGGATGTTGTCCGACGGGTCGCCGACCAGCGCGCGCCAGGCGAGGACCTGTGCGGGCGGCACACCGGTGCGCTGCTCCACCGCCTCGGGGCCGGCGACCGTCGGCCGGGCGGCCGGCGTCACGAGGCGGACGCGGTCCGAGACCAGCGTCATCAAGTCGCGGTCCGTCGAGGCCAGGTAGACGGTTGCGCCGTCGGTCTCGGCCTGCCGGGCCAGCGTGGCCAGGACGTCGTCGGCCTCCTTTTCGGGCAGCCGTAGCCGGCGGATGCCGGCCGCGTCGAGCCAGGATTCGATCAGGGGGAACTGAGAGCGGAGATCGTCGGGCATGGGCGGCCGGTTGGCCTTGTAGCTCGGGAGCAGGGCGTGCCGTTCGGGCGGAAGGCCGCCGTCGAAGACCGCGCAGAGGTGCGTGGGCGCGAGCGCGCCGCGAAGCGCTTCCGTCGTGCGGACGAATCCGAAGAGGGCGTGGGTCGGTCGTCCGTCACGGGCGTGGAGACCGGAGCGGATGGCATGGTATGCCCGGTAGGCCAGGTTGTGTCCGTCGATGGCCAGGAAGATATTGTCCATGTCTTGATCCTGCGGCCGGCGGATTACACCCCTGCCCGAAGCGACGAAGGAGACCCGAGGCCGGGTCTCCTTCGTGGTCCCGCCGGGGCGCCGTCCGGCCGTGGCCGGACGGCGCCGCGCGTCGGTCAGGGCGACTCGGGCGGAGTCGGCAGTCCTGCGCCCAGTGCGCCCGCCTGGTGGATCGGGTTACCCGCCGGATCGACCAGTCGTGCCGTGACGAAGACGATCAGGTTCTGCTTCGAGCTGCGCTCGCCGCGGCTGCGGAAGAGCCGGCCGATGAGCGGCAGGTCTCCGAGCAGCGGGATACGGTCATCGATGTGCTCGATCTCCTCCCGGATCAGCCCGCCCATCACCACGGTCTGGCTGTCCCAGAGCACGATGCTGGTCGTCACGCTACGGCTCTGGAAGATGGGTTTCAGGATCGGGAAAATCTCCGGCGGCCCGTAGTCAATCCAGGTGGCCAGCTCCGAGACCTCCGGCACCATGCTGAGCCGGATGGTGTACCCGTCCGCACCGACGTCGGCGGTGACGTTCAGGATCACGCCCACCTCGCGCGTCTCGAAGGCGGTCGGGTACGGGACGCGGAATTCGGCTGCAACGAACTCGCCGGGGGCCTGCTCCATCCACTCGACCGGGTAGACCAGCTCGCGCACGACCTGGATCTGCGCCGTGGCACCGCTCTGGACGGTGACGCGCGGGGCGGAGAGCAGGTCGGTTCCGCCCCTCTGCTGCATGGCATTGAGGAGGAACGAGAGTTCCGGGTTCGTGAGCACGCTCGACACGCTCATGAGTGGGGCGGTCTCCGAGATTCGTCGGAGCCCGGAGGTGAATCCCCCCGTGTCCATGTTGCGGTTGAGCTGGATGCGTTCGCGGCTGGCGATCGGGCCCGAGCCCCGCCGGATGGCCAAGTTCATGTTGTCGGTCAGCAGCCACTGGAAGCCGAGTTCCTCGAGGTCGTCCTGCCCGATTTCGACGAACCGCGCTTCGATCTCGACCTGGTTCGGGATCACGTTGAGCTGCGCGAGAATCCGTTCGAAGAGCTCGAGATTTTCGGCGGTATTCGTGACGATCAACTGGCTGATCTGCGCGTTGTAGGTGATCGAGGTCCCCTCGGGGAAGGGCACGCCGGACTGCTCGAAGAAGCTGCGCACGTCGGCGCGCCGCACCTCGGCCTGGGCCGACGGCATGCCGATGAAGTCGCCCGCAGGACGCCCGAACCCGGTGTCGGGCTGCTCCTCCCGCTCGATCACCACGTCCACGATGGATGGCTGCACCGGGTAGAACCGCGTGATCAACGCGCCGACCGGCCGGTCCTTCGGGGTGATAATGACCGCGTTGTCCTCGATCCGGTAGCGCAGGCCCGCCACGTCGGTGACGTAGCGGATCGCGTCGAGCAGCGAGACGTTCCGCAGGGTCAGGCTGATCGGGTCGACCCGGGACGGGGCGCGCGGTGTTGCAGGCGTGTCCAGGAGCGGTTCGGGATCGATGCCCCAGAAATCGCCGGGATCGACGGGGGCGGGCGTCGGGGCGGGGCGCGCGGGCGCGGCGCCCTCGATCTGAAGGATGATGTTGACGCCGCCCATGCGGTCCGGATCCTGCTCTTCGCTGACGTCGCGCAGGAATGCGATCACATCCTGGATGTCGGCATCGCGGAAATCGATCCGCGGAATCGTGATCGCCTCCATGCGTTCGCGGAGGCGTCGGGCCAAGCGCCGGTCGGTCGGATCGACATCCTCGGGGCGCTCGGGGGCGCGGACGACCTCGCGGATCGGCGGGTGCCAGCGGCGCCGGACCTCGTGAACGGCTTCGGCCACGGTGGTCTGGCGCCGGATATTGGTGGCCTCGAGCCGCCGCTCCTCGATCCGGCGGAGATAGCGCATGGCGTCGCGGTGATAGGGCGAGACGAGCAGGACCTGCTCGAAGAGCGTTTCGGCGCGGTCGTATTCCCCGGCCTCGAAGTATCGGCGGCCCTCCTCGAAGTTCTCGTGTGCGGTCTCCCTGCTGCGCCGGACGGCCGGCCGGTCGGGTACGTCGACCGGCATGCGTTCGATCACCTCTAATCGGTCCCGCCGCCGATCGATCCGCCGGATCAGCCCGCGGGCGCGGTCGCCAAACCGTTCTTCGTCGATGCGGATCGCTTCGTTCGCAAAGCTGCGGGCGTCATCAAGCTCGTCGCGGTCGAACGCGGCCTCGGCGCGGCGTAGGGTCGCCTCCGCGCGTCCTAGCCGCGCGCGAATGCGAATCTCGTCGGTCGCCGCCCGCACGGGGATAAGCTGGAGACTGCGTTCGAAGCCTTCGGCCGCTTCGCGGTACTGCCCGCGGCGGAGGGCGGTCTGGGCCTGTGCGTAGGCATCCCGGCCCTGCTGTTCTCGGGCCTGCCGGAGGACAACCTCCTGTTCGGCGGTCAGCTCGGCCGCCTCGACCGGATCCTCCGGGAGTTCGACGTCGGCATCCTCGGCCGACGGAATCGCTTCCTCGGGAGCCGCTTCGGCTGGCGGGTCCTGCGCATCGGGCGCGTCGATTTCGCCCAGAAGCGCATCCAGATCGAGATCGACCTGGGCCGTGACCACGCCGGTCAGCGCCGTCGTGAGAAGAACCGCCAGTGTTGCCAGCGCGTAGCGTCGTTTCATTCGGACTCCCTCCTGCCTCTCGCGTGTTGCCTGATCTGCCGTCTATACCACCGGGCGCCGAGCGCCCCGTACATCCGTTGTTTCACCGATGCCCCTCTGCGCAGCGAACTCCACTCGCCCGCGGCGGCAGGCCTCGCCCGAGCGCCCCGCACGCGGACCGTGCGCTGCGCATGGTGGGCGAACGCTTCGGTGATGTCAAAGCAATAACCCCATGGTCGAAGCCCCGCCTAGTCGCCCCAGAGAGGCAGGTCCGGGGCGGGCCGCCCGGGCGGTCCCGGCCGTGGCGCCGGCCGTGGCGCCGGTCGCGGCGCGCCCGGCGGACGATCGGTCCGGGGGCGCATCGGCAGGCGCATGTAGTCCTGGGGCGGGATGATGAACTCTTCCTCCATCAGGGTCGGATCGGGTACGCCGTCGAGGAGGTGGCGCAGACTTGCGCGCTCCTCGTCGGTTATCCGCGGGACGGTATGCGCGTCGGGCGCGTCCGGCTCGGTCACCCTGACCGTGCCGTCGGCCGCGATCTCGCGAACCGTGTAGGTGGACTCGCGGATGTCGAACGACTGCCCGATGCGGGCCGAGAGGCGCGTGCCGTCGACCAGCAGAACGAAGTGCACCGTGCGCTGATGGTCGTCGTGAATGCGGCCGCGGCGCAGCGTGATCCGCTGCTCGCCGCTGCGGAAGACGAGATGATCGTGCTCTTCGTCGTAGGATTCGAGCGTGTAGCCGTCGACCGTCTCGCCCAGCCGGCGGAAGAACGTTCGGCCCGTGGCGCGCTGGTTGATCTGGTAGCGCCAGTCGTCCTCGCCGAGCTGCTGGCGGGAGACGTAGGTGAAATCAAACGGCGTGGTTTCGATCCGCTCGACGCGGAGCTTGTAGACGATCGGCGGGTAACTTTCGGGATCGAGCGGGTCCGTGCCCGCCTCGAACTCTTCGCGCACCGTGAACCCATCGCCGTCGAGGTCGCGTCGCGCGAGATGGGGGTCGTAGATGTCGAGGCCGTGCTGCCGCTTCCAGACATCGGGGATTCCGTCGTTGACCGTGCTGAAGACCGCCTGCTCCGGCTGCTCGGTGCCGCAGAACGGGCAGCGGTCGGCTTCCTGTTCGATCGGGCTTCCGCACGCTTCCTCGACGCAGGTCACGCGGATCTTGCTCATGAACATGGGGCGCGGTCGCTCGCCCGAGGTTGTGGGCGAGGCGAGAATGGCGCGGGCCTCCTGGACGGCGTCAAGATCGGGGGGCGGCACGGGGCGCTGAAGGGACGCGGGCACGTCGAGATCCGTGTCGGCCAGGAGGCGGCGGCTACGGTTGACCTGGAGGAACAGCACGGCGGCGGACACCAGCAGGCCTGCCAGCGCGGCCACCAGCAGCAGCTTCTCGTAGTTCTGGTCGAGCCATGCGGAACGGGTTTCGGGACCGGAACTCATGGGGTCTCCTCCTGCGTCGGGACGCTGTCCCCGAACTCGAAGAAATCGATTTCCAACGAGACCGTGACGAGCTCGTCCAAGCCGGCCACCACGCGCTCCTCGATCGGACGCGGCCCCCGGGGGGGCACCGTCTCCGGGTCGCTCGGGTCCACCGGCCAGTCGGCGGGCGGCCGCCGTTCGCCGGGAGGCGCGGGGGCAGGGCGCAGTGGAGCGCGTCCGTCCTGACGGGCCTCTTCGTCCGGGTCGCGCGGGGTGGCCGCAGGGGGCGGGGTCGGGTTCTCGATGCGTACACGCGAGACCGCGCTGAAGACGTCCATGTGGGCGAGCGCGTCGAGGACGGACCAGACGGCCGGTTCGCGCGCGGTGAAGGTGACGACGATGCGCTCGCGGGTGTAGAGTCCCTCCGGATGTTCGAAATAGCCCGGCGCCATGGTCGTCCCGTCGGCGGGCCTGTCCTCGCGTCGGCGGGGCCGACGTTCACGGACGGGCTCGACCGCCCAATCGTCCGGCACGCTCTCGGGCAGATCATCCTCGAAGAGGTGCCGGTCGATCCGTTTAATGCCGCGGATCTTGTGCTCGAAGAGCGTGCCGACGAGCTGGTCGACGTAGTGGAGCTGGCGCGTCAGGCGCGGCAGATGGGCCCGCCGCGGAAGCCGCCCCCCCACGTAGCGCTCGAACCCGTAAGCGAAGGCATCCGGAACCTCGATATCCGCCTGCCGTGCCTGCTCGCGGAGCGCGATGAACAGGCGGTCGCGCAGCAGCCCCCAGTGCGCGGACTCGCTGGGCGGCCGGCGCGAGGGCGCCCGCGCCAGTTCGCTGCGCAATTCCGCGTAGGCCTGCTGCAACCGCTGGTGCTTTTCTTCCGCCGCCGCCACGTTCGCCTCGTTGGGGAACGGGTCGCGCCGGCGGAGCCGGTCGAGCTGCTCGGTCTGCGAAGTCAACTCGGCCGTGACGCGTCGGTAGCGGCCGACGAAGCGGACGAGCAACGCCGTGGCCACGACCACCAGGACGAGCGCGATCGCGCCGCTCACGAACAGCGTGGACAGGTCGCGTGTCTTCATAGTTCTATTGCCTCGCTGAGCACCACCTGCATCTTGAAGGACATCGAGACGTTGTCCTGCCCGGTCGTCGTCATCTCGAGGATATCCGTCTCGTCCGTGAACAGGTCGGAGGCGCGCAGCGCGTTGCGCAGCTCGATCGCGCCGGTCGTGCCGACCTTGTCCAGGTAGCCGTAGCCCGCAAGGCGCAGGGCGATAATCTTCTCCGGCTCCGCCGTGGGCGCTTCGAGGTCCGGCGACGGAAGCTCGCCGTAGGTGGCGAAATAAGCGGCCTCGTCGATCTCCGGCGCCGCGTCCGTTTCGGGCAGGATCGGCGTCAGCTCCGTGATCCAGATGCCGTTCGGGATATGGGCGTAGACGGCCTCCAGCAGCGCGTTCCAGCGCGTGCGCCGAGCCGGCAGCGCGACGAGCGCATCGAGACGCGTCTGGACCCTGGCGATCCGGCCTTCGTGGTGCTGGAGCTGCCGCTCGACGCTCCGGAGGTCTTCCAGCTGGCGGCTGACGGCGCCGAGCCGCGCCTCGCCCAGCACGGCGAGCTGGTGGAAGAAGACGGCCCAGACCGCCAGCACCAGCACGAGGACGGCCATCGCCGCGGCGAAGAAGGGCTGCTTTCGCCGGAACGCTTTCTCGCGGGCGATCCGCGTGGGCAGCAGGTTCAATTCGATCGGGCAGGCGAGGCCGCGCCGCAGGGCCAGGCCGACCGGCTCGCCCAGCAGGTGTGCCTGGGCGCCGATCTCGTCGGCGTCGATCGATCCGTCAACGGCCACGTTCTGGAACGGGTTGAGGTAGTCGACCTCGATGTTCAGCTTCTCCTTCAGGAACGCGTCCGTGTAGGGAATCACCGAGCTTCCGCCGGTGAGCAGCGCCATGGCCGGCTGCCGCCCGGACTGCTGGGTGCGGTAGAAACTGATCGAGCGGTTGATCTCCGTGTGCAGGCGGGTCATGACCGAGCGCACGTTCTTCGAGACCTTGTCCGCCACCTCGCTGGGCGGCGCCTCGTAGGCGCCCCCGAACGCGACGAACGCGTGCGCGCGTTTGAGCTTCTCGGCGTCCTCGTAGGACAGGCTGAACTCCCGCATGACCTGCTGGGTGATCGTGTTGCCCCCGACCGGGATGCTGCGGTTGAAGGTGCGCCCTTCCTCGATGAACACCAGGTCCGTGGAGCGGGCGCCGATGTCGATCAGCAACGTGCACGGGGGCAGTTCCCGGTAGTTGAACCGCACGGCGTTGTAGAGCGCCATGGGCGCGATGTCCACCAGCTCCGGGTCGAGTCCGGCGGTGGCCACGGCATCGGTGAGGCGCTCGATGATCTCGGACTTCATGGCGGCGAGCATGACGTCCATCTCGCCTTCGCCGGAACCGATCAACTGGTAGTCCCAGACCACCTCGTTAATCGGGAACGGGACGTTCTGCTGCGCTTCGTAGCGGACGAGCTGCGGAATCTTGTCGCGGCCGACCATGGGGAGGCGGACGAAGCGGGTGAAGACCGACTGGCCGGGCACACTCAGGAGGACCGGCGCACGGCCGATGCCCAGTTCCTGCACGAGCTCTCGAAGGACATGCGTCAGCTCCTCGATGCGCGTCTCCTCGGCGGCCGGGTCGGCGTTCAGGGGCCGGATCGCGAACCGGATCAACTCGATCCCGTTGCCGCGCAACGGACGGAAGCAGCCCAGCCTCAGGCTGCTTGCGCCCACATCAAGAGCGAAGATCGTGTCACGCTTGGACATGGTTGGCCTTTCCCCCGCCCCTGCTACTGCTGGCGCTGGCGGATCATCTGTTGAAGATCGGGCGCGTACATCGCAAACGGGGTGTCCGCCGGAAGCATCAGCAGGCCCTCGCGTGCGGGCAATCGCTCGATCCACTGGCGGTACTGCTGCCGGTGCTGGGCCGAGGAGGCCTCCGCGGCGATGGGCCGGCCCCGCTGCCGCAGTTCGACGGCGACGCCCTCTACCGCGCCGAAGCGGGCAATGACGTTCGGGTGGATATAGAACCAGCTCACATGCTGGCGCCCGGCGGGAACATGCACGTAGGCGACGGTCCCGGTCAGCAGGACCAGCGGCTCGCGGGGGTTGTCGGATCGCAACAGCACGTAGAACGTGAACTCGAGGTCGTCGGTCCAGTCCTCCCGGGTGTCGAACTGGCATTCGAGCTGGACCCAGCGCCGGGCGCGGGCGGTTGGCTGCCGCAGGTCCATGTTGTAGGAGGGCGTGTTCAAAACGCTGTGCGAGACCCGCCGGATGCGGATGTCCTCCGCCTGCGAGGCCGTTGCCGCCGCCGCGAAACACAGTGCCGCCAGTATCGCCGATCGACCGAAACGCCTGTTCATGTGCCCTGTCTCCCCCGCGCGTTACGGGCCCGTTCCCGCAGTATACCGCTACAGCGAACCCACTGAATAGGCAGTATAGGGGCCGGCTTTTCTCCGCGTCAACGGTGAAGATTGCGTTTTCCGGATGTGTGGGAGTGGAACGGCGTAGCGCGTTTCCGAAGTGCGAAAGCCCGCAGGTGGTGCGCGGGGTGATTCTCGGGGTGGTTCTCGCGCGGAGGGAGGCAGGCGTGGGGCGTCCGCCTTCGCCCCCGAGGCGGGGGCTACGGCGCGACAGGCCGGGCATCGCGGCTCGCGCGCCCGGCTTGCCCGACGTAGCCTTCGGCGAA
>PWTM01000038.1 GCA_003563855.1 PVC group bacterium
TACCGGTGGCGGGCCGCACTGACGCAGGAACTGATAACGCAGCACGGGTTCCGGTTCGTCGTCGTGGAGGGCGACGCCGATGCCTGGTACCGGGTGCGCCCCTACCTGGCGGGCGAGGACGGCGCCCCCGAGACCGCCGCCGAAGCGCTCCGCGCCTTCCGCCGCTGGCCGACCTGGCTCTGGGCGAACGAGGAAACCGCCGCGCTGCTCGACGTCCTGCGCGAATTCAACCGGGACCGGCCGGCGGAAGAACAGGTCTTCGTCTATGGCCTCGACCTCTACGGCGCGCCCACCTCCATCCGGGACGTGCTCGACGCGGTGGGCGCGCACGACGAATCGAAGGCCGCCGCGCTCGCGGCCGACTACCGCGCGCTGCGCGCCTACGGGTCGGACTGGACGGGCTACGCGCGGTCGGTGGCCGGGGGCGGTTCGCCGACGGACGGCGCCGACCGGGCGCTGCGCCGGATCCGCGCCTGGCTCGAGACACAGCCGGACCTGGACCCCGCGGAGCGGTTCAGGATCGAACACCTCGCGCTGGGCATCCGCGACGCGGAACGGCACTACCGGGCGATGCCGCAGCCGGGCGCAGCCTCCTGGAACAAGCGCGCGGACCACTTCTTCACCGTCCTCGACCGACTGCTGGACCGCTACGGACCGGACGCCCAGGGGATCGTCTGGGCGCACAACACGCACATCGGCGACGCGCGCGCCACCGCGATGGCCGCCCGGGGCCAGCGCAACATCGGACAGCTCGCCCGCGAGCGGCTGGGCGGGGACGCGGTCCTGCTCGTCGGCATGACCGCGGCGCGCGGCCGCGCCGTGGCCGCGCGGCAATGGGGGGCGGCGCGGGCAGAGATGCGCATGCCGGCGCCCCGGCCCGGGAGCCTCGAGGCCCGGCTCGAACGCGCCGGTCCCGAGCGGCTGCTGCTGCTCTTCGACGACGATCCCGGCTGGCAGCCGTTTCGCGAGGAGATCGGCCACCGCGCAGTCGGCGTGGTCTACCGGCCCGCGCTGGACTACGCGCAGAACTACGTCCCGACCGTCCCCGCCGCCCGCTACGACGCCCTGCTCTTCTTCCGCCAGACCGCGCCGCTGCGCCTGCTCGCGCCCTGACCTGCCGCGCGGCGCGGCGCCAGGGGAAGGCCCAGGCGCCCGCCTCTGCGCCCTTCAGCGCCCGACTACTCGTCGAAAAGGTCGTTGATGCGCCGTCCGCTCTCCGTATGCGTGTTGTTGCGCAGGTTGGAATCGTCGTTGTCCGGGTTGCCGTCGATGAAGATATCCGGGTCGAGACTGATCACAACACGGTAGTCCGGGGGAAACTCGCGCATCGTTGCCGCGTTCCAGGTGCGGTCATAGGAAACCGAGAGGCGTCCCTGTGCCGGCAGATTCTGGAAGTCGCGTCTTGCGACCAGCCTCTCCCTGGCGCCCGGAACAAGTTCCCACAGTTGCAGTTGCTGCTGCCCCGGGCTCGATAGGTAGTCCGTGCCGATATTCCGGATATGCCCGGTGATTCGCACGCGGCCGGTCGTCGGACCGGTGCGGTTCAGGAGGCTGAACTCGATGCGTTCCACGGCCAGGTCCGGCGCGGTTGGATCGTCGTCCCCGCAGCCCGTCGCCAGGACGCAGGCGAGAAGTCCCACGGCCGCTGTCGTCCATGCTTTCATCTCTCTTCTCCTCGGTTGCCGGAGACGCCTTCCCGGGGCGCAGGCTTCGGCCCGCTGAAACCGCCGCGAAGCAGCGTATCCGAATTCGTTGTGATGCCCTTCGTTCATCCGCGGGAACTACCCCCGCATCGCCGGCCCCCCGCTCCATCGCCGCGGGGGTCCACCCGCACCGTCGCGCCCACCCTGCACGCCCGCACGCGACCCCCGCAATGGGACGAACTACGTAACGCGATGCGGCGCCAGGAAGCCCCGGCGCCACCCTGCTCGGGGCCACGGATTCCCGGAGCCCCCCCCCGTAGGCGGGGTCCTTCCCGCCGGAGCGCGCGTCGCCCCGGCGCGAGGTCGTCCGGCATGAGGGGCCGCCGGGGACGAAGACCATGGGCGCCAGACTATTGCCGCCCGCAGGGCCTCTGGGTAGACTGTGGGACGAGGGTGGGCCCGTGGACGGATTAGGTCTTTCGGACTACGCACGCATTCTGACGACGATCGGCCGGATCGCGAAAAGCGAGACGCCCGAGGCGCTGGCCGACCGGATCGTCCGGGACGCCGCGGAGCTGATTCCGACGCATGCGTGCGGTTGGATCGAGATTCATGCGGAGACCGGCTTTTCGTACGGCACCATGAACGTCCCGGTCGATCCGGTAGCCGTGGCCCGCGAGATGGCGGACGTCATTCACGCACACCCGGTCTTCAAGGCCTTTCAGCGCACCGGCGACGGGCGGGCGCGCGCGATTTCGGACCTGGTCGCCCGGCGCGATTACCGCGCCTCGGCCTTGTACTGCCGGTTTCTCAAGAAGTACCGCTCGGAAGACCAGTTGATCATCGCCGCCGACTTCGATGCGAACCGCCTCGTCGTGCTGACGTTGAATCGCGACTCGTGGGGATTCTCGGAACGCGAGAAGGCGATACTGAACGCGCTGCGCGATCCCCTGTTCCATACCCATCGCCGGCTGCGCCAACTGGCGGAAGCCGCCTTGGCCCACGACGGGGTCGCCCTGACGCAGCAGGCGCGTCCCGTCCTGATCGAGGCGCTGGCGGCCAAGGGGTTGAACCGTCGCGAAGCCGAGACCGCCGCGCTGATGGCCGAGGGCGCCTCGAACCGCGAGATCGCCGCCGCGCTGACGGTCTGCGAAGGCACCGTGCGCAAGCACGTCGACCGCGTCTTCTACAAGCTTGGGGTCCGTAACCGCGCCGCCGCCACCCGCGCCGCCCTCGGCCTCCTGCAACGGGCCGAGTCTGCCCGCCACCCTTCGCAACCGCAGCCGCAGCCGATCGCAAGGCTGGATCAGGGTAGACACGCCCGGCCGGCGGAGGCAGTATCCTTCGCACGGTCGCGCCGGACGTCGGCGCGGACCCAGGGCACGGGGAGGAGCACAGATGACGACACCGGACGCGCCGAAGAAGAAAGGTAAGGGGTGCCTGGTCGGCTGCCTGGTCGTGCTGGGGCTGGGCGTGGCGCTCAGCGTGGCCGCCGTGGTGATCGCGCGGACCCAGGGCACACGCCTGCTGCAATGGGGGACCGACCGCCTCTCGGGCGGCGGCGTCGAGGTCGCGGCGCCCGACGGCTTCGAGCCGTTTCCCTTCCCGGTGGCCTGGACCATCCGGGGGGCCCGATCGTCGGCCTTCTCCGGCGAACAACCGCCCGCCGCGACGGCGGCGGCGTTCGCCGCCGCGCTGCGCAACGAAGGCTGGGAGCCGCTGCGCGACGACGACCTGGCGGAAGCCTTCGCCTTCGTCACCGAGTCCGCGGACGGCGAAGCCATGACCATGGACTTCTTCCGCAAAGGCGACGAGGTGCTCCTGCTGGCCGTCACGGGCGCCGACCGGCGCTCGAACGCCATGCTGCTCGCCGTGCCGCGCGACGCCGAATTCCTGCAGCAGTTCAGCCCGGACGATCAGCCGCCGGACGATCGTGACTGATGGTACCTGCTCAACCCTTTCCCAGGACCGATGCCGCGCCCGCGCCGCCGCCCCACTAGAACCTACCACGCCCGCCCCCGCCCCGCCACTCGTTCCCCCGAGGACGACGAGCACGAATCCGAGCACGAATCCCCGCTGAACGTTGAGCGTTGAGCGTTGAACGTTGAACGTTTCCCCCGGGAACGCCAGGCTCCAGCCTGGCCGACCAAGGGGACGAGAACCTCGCGACCATAACCGAGCCACGCTGGAGCGTGGCGTTCCCGGGGGGGGGCGGCCCCCGTCTTTCGTGGCGTCTTCTTCTCGGTCGACGACTACGCCGACGACTACGGATCACGAGGGCCTCCGGCCTTCCCCTTTCAGCATTTCAGCATTTCAGCTTTTCAGCTTTTCAGCTTTTCAGCGTTTCAGCTTTTTCCTCCGGTGTCTTGCCCCGCCCCCACCGCCCACCGCTCACCGCTCACCGCTCACTGCTCACTGATCACTGATCACCGCCCCCCCCGCGCCCCCCAACTCCCCCTTCCCCCGCCCCCCGCCTCATGCTAGTCTTCTCCCCATGAACGCCGCGGCGCTCCGGTACGCACCCGGGCCGGCGGCGCGGGCGGCACGGATCGCGGGACCGAAGGGGGGACCATGAGGCGCGCACGCGGCGGACCGGCGGCAGCGCGGGACCATCCCGAACAGCTCGGGCTCGCCCTGACCGGCCGGGACTTCGGCGGCCCCGCGGAAACGCGCGGACTCCTCTCGCTCCCCTACCTGCAGCGCCACCTGCCCCGGTCCGACGGCTACGCCGCGGCCGACGAGGCCGACGCGCTCCACGAGCGGATCGACGCCCTCTACCGCGCGCAGGCCGCGGCGCTGCGCAGGCGCAACGAGTCCTTCGCCTGCACCCACTTCATCGAGCCGGTGCTCGATGCCCTCGGCTGGCATCACCTCCCGCAGGAAGCCATGCCCGCCCTGCCGGGCGTCCGTAAGCGCCCCGACTACTGCCTCATGACCTCGGAAGCGGCGTTCGCCGCCGCCGCCCGGGCGGACGCCCTCGGGCTCTTTCGGCGCAGCGCCGCCGTGCTCGAAGCCAAGCGCTGGGGCCATCCCCTCGACCGCATCTCCGCCGAGGAAACCCCCGGCTGGTTCCCGAGCCAGCAGATCCAGGACTACCTCAACCACGCGAAGGACGCGCAGGGGAAGCGCTTCTTTGACTGGGCCATCCTGACCAACGGCGCCGAGTGGCGGCTCTACGGCGACCGGTCCGCCGTCGGCGCCTTCTTCGGCTTCCACCTCGTCCGCGGCGGCCAGCTCTGCGCCCGCGAGGACTTCCGCCTCTTCGTCACACTCTTCCGCGCCGCCGCCTTCGACCGTTCGCCCGAGGGCCGCTGCTTCCTCGACGACGTGCGCGAGGAATCGCTCCGGGTCCAGGCCGACCTCGAGAGCAACCTGCGCCGGCGCATCTTCGGCGTGCTCGAAGACCTCGGCAGCGCGTTCGTGGCCTACGCCGACAACGAGCTGCGCGAAGCGGACTATCCCGCCGTCTACGAGAAGTCGCTCATCTTCCTCTACCGGCTCCTCTTCGTGCTCTACGCCGAGAGCCGCGACCTCCTGCCCGTGCGCGCCTTCGGGCCGGGCGCCAACCGCCGCTACCTGGCCGATTTCTCGCTCGCGCGCCTCACCGATCGGCTCCGCGATCGCGACCGCTACCAGGACAACGTCTTCTGCGGGCTCTACGAGGAACTGCTCCGGCTCTTCAACCTGGTCCACGGCACCTTCCCCGCGCAGAACGCGGCCCTGGGCGTGACCCGCTACAACGGCGGCCTCTTCAACCCGCGGCTGCACGACGAACTCGAAGTGTGGCGCATCGGCGACCGCGACCTGGCCGACATCCTCCGGCAACTGGTCTTCGCCCAGCCGCCCGCCCGCGCGCGCGATGCGCAACGCGTCCTCCGCACGGACGAGGCGATCGACTACAGCACCCTCGAAGTGCGCCAGCTCGGCGATATCTACGAGGGCCTGCTCGGCGCCCACTTCGAGCGGGTCAACGGCCGGCTCGATCTCCGCAACGAGAACGGCGAGAACCACCGCCACGGCATCTTCTACACGCCCGACTGGATCGTCCTCTTCCTGGTCCGCGAGACGCTGACCCCGCTGCTGGAGCAGGTCGAGCAGTCCGCCGGAGTCCGGAGCGCGCTCGCGGCCGAGACCGAGGAGCGCCGCCGGAACAACGCCTTCGCGCTCGGCGTCCTCAACCTCAATCTCGTCGACCCCGCGATGGGCAGCGGCCATTTCCTGGTCCGGGCGACCGAATGGCTCGCCGCGCGGATCATGAGCCACCCGACGACCCAGCCGATGACCGAGCCGATCGTCGCGCAGGGCGACCGCCGCGTCAGCCGCGAGGACATCCTCGCCCGCGGCCGCATCCCGGTGGCGCCCGGCGTTCCCCAGGAGCAGGCCGAGACCGCCTACTGGCGGCGGCGCATCGTCGAGGCCTGCATCCACGGGGTCGATATCAACCCCATGGCCGTCGAGCTCGCCAAGCTCTCGCTCTGGCTCACCTGCATCGCCGTCGACGAGCCGCTCAACTTCCTCGACCACCACCTGCGCCAGGGCAACGCGCTGCTCGCGGTCGATCCGCACGAGCTGCGCCGCGCGCCCATCCCCGATCCGGCCGCCCCGAAGCCGCCAGCGTTCGATCTCGGCGACCGCCTGCAGACGGCGCTCGCCGGGGCCATCGAGGACACGCACCGCATTGCAGGCCAGCCCACGACCGAGATGGAGGCCGTGAAGGAGAAGGAGCGGCTCTGGAAGGAAGTGCGCACGCGGCTCCAGCCCTTCCTCGACCTCTCCGACCTCTGGCTCGCCGCGCAGGACGGACTGCCGGTCGACGAGCTCAGCTACCTCTCCTGCGCGCGGCTGCTGCTCGACGAGCCGGCGATGTCCGCGTCCGACCGGCGCGCGGCCCGGCGGTTCTTCAGGTCGATCGCCGGCCCGCTCGCGGAGAAGAAGCGCACCCTGCTGCCCTTCCACTGGCAGCTCGAGTTCCCGGATGTCTTCTTCGCGGAAGACGGCAGCCTGCATCCGCCGGAGCGCCGCGGCTTCGATGCCGTGCTCGGCAATCCGCCGTACGTCTCGATCCACACCGCGATGGAGCCGGGCAACCGCAACATGCGCGACGCCCTGAAGCGGCGCGCGGGGTTCATCGAGGACCTCTACGTCCACTTCACCGACCTGGGCTTCGCGCGGCTGCGCGAGGGCGGCGGCTTCGGGTTCATCGTCTCGGACACCTTCTTCACCCTCGCCTCGAAAGCGCGCATGCGCGCGCTGCTCCAGGCGCACGCGCTCGACTGGCTCGGCCCCTGCGATCCCTTCGACGCCACGGTCGACGCCGCCGTCTTCGTCGCCCGCAAAGCCGCGCCCGGACCCGACCACCGGTTCCGCTTCCTCCAGGCGCGCCCGGTCCGGCGGCCGGACGGCTGAACGCGCCGCCTGGGAGGCGGCGGTCCAGACGCTGCGCGAGGCGTTCCCCGCCGCCCGGCTCGGCCTGGGCCGCACCGCGCTCTACCGCATCGCCCCGCCGGAACTCGTCGCGGGCGAGCCCGATTTCGCCTACGCCTTCCAGCACCGCAAGGCGGAGCTGCTCGCCCGCTGGCAGGCGGCCCCCGCCCTCGCCCCGTTCTGGCACGAACGGATCGAGACCGACGGCAAGCCCGTCACCCACGCCGCGATCCGCGAGGCGAAGGAGATCGCCGACGCGGACTTCTGCACGCTCTGCCGGAATCTCCAGCGCTGGATCGCGAACGAGAACGCCACGCGAAAGCCCGCGAAGCGGATCGCCGCCGACACCCTCGGCCTGCGGTCGAGCGAAGACTACCCCGACCCCGCCGACGCCCCGCGCATCGCCACGATCTACAACGGCCTCTACGGCCGCGCCCGCTTCGTGCCGTTCCGGAAGGGGGACCCCGAAGGCAGCCGCTGGCTGGATAACCAGCCGCTGTACATCGATTGGCAGAACGAGACCGTGCTCTGGCTCTTTGCCAACAGCGGACGCCGCTCCCCGAACATGCCGGTGATCAGGAATGCGCGGCTTTACCTGACCTCTGGCGTCACATGGTCGCTGCATGCGAACCACGTGGCAGCCAAGTGCCGCTACCAGGAGCCCTGCGTATTCGACGCAAGCAGCTCCAGGCTGACCCCGATCATTCCGTCGCTCAGCGCCGCGACGTTCGTCGCCATAGCGAACTCTCACGTGTTCAGCTTCGTGCTGAAGAAGTTCGTGAAGCACAACCAGGACATCGAGATCAACGACATGCGGGCGATGCCGATTCCGCTGCCCACCCCGGCCCAGCACGACGCCCTGGAATCCCTGGCCACCCTCGCCATGGCGGCGAAGCGGCGCCAGTTCGCGGGCACGGCGCCGGACGACGACCTGGTCGCGGCGGTCCGGACCTGGGCGGAGGCCCTGCGCGCCGACGGCCCGCGCTACCTTCAACCCGGCGCCCAGGCCGCCCTCCTCACCGGCCCGGCCGACTGCCTCGAAGTCATCGAAAACGCCGTCAACTGGGAAGCCGAAAAGCTCTACGGCGTCGAAGGCCTCGGCCCTTTCGACGAGTTCTGACCGCAACCGCCAAAGCGCATCGGATGGGAACTACGAAACACGCGAAAGGCGCGAAAGGGGAGACGGCATGCGCGGCCATCGGTGTAGGCCGGCCCTCAGCGGCCGGCGTCCCCCGCCCGCCTTGAGCGTTACGTAGTTTCTGTTGCGGAAAGACGATCGAGGCTTGAAAAGAACGGGCGCATCGGCTCTTCTGTGAGGACGCAAAACCAAACAGAAAGGAGTTGCCAATGCGCCGCGTTCTTGATGAGCAAACGTACCTGAGTTTCGGTCCGACTGCA
>PWTM01000221.1 GCA_003563855.1 PVC group bacterium
CGCCGCGGCTCGCCGCGGCGAGCGACTGGCCTTCCCGGAAGCCGCTTTCCCCTTCACCACTCGCCTGGTTGTGGCGCGAACAAGGCGCTGCTCCGCCACGCGGAGCGTGCCCCTGGGAACGCCAGGCTCCAGCCTGGCCGATCAAGGGGACGAGAACCTCGCGGACCAGGACCGTGCCACGCTGGAGCGTGGCGTTCCCGGGGGGCGACGCCGTGGAAGGCTTGGACGGACGGCTCGGTCGACGACCTGCCTTCGCCCTTCGGGCTACGCGGGCAAGCTGCGCCGACGACGACGGATTACGACGGCGATCCGCCCATCGTCCACCGTAGTCGTCGCCGTCGTCGTCGACCGATACGAATACGGCGCGAAGAACTGGGGATAGTCCACCTGCCAGAACGGTTGACGCGCAGCCGGCCGTAGTCCACCCTACCCATCCAGCACCAACCCGGAGACCCCCCATGAACGACCCTCGTCATTCCACCCTTCGTCGCACCGCCGCCGGCCTGCTGCTGGCCGTCGTCCTGGCCGCGCCTTCCGTGGGCCGCGCGGATCCGCCGGACGCCGCGGAGCAGCCGTTTCCGGTCGAGCACGAGATGTTCGGCGTGCGCCAGCCCCGCGAGGGGGATCACGCGCACTTCGGACACGTGGGCGTCACGGGCCTGATGCTGCGCTTCCACCCGGGCCGCGTGCTCCGGGTAGAGCGCGTGCTGCCGGACACCCCGGCGGTCGGCCGGTTCTCGCCGGGTGACGTCATCGCCGGCGTCAACGGCATCGCGCTGGAGGGGAACAACGCCTACATCGTGTTGGGGGCGTCCCTGACCGAAGCGGAAGCCGGCGACGGACGACTGGCGTTCGACGTGCGGGACGGCGACACCGGAGAGGCCCGCACCGTAACGATCGAGATCCCGGTACTCGGCGCCTACACCGAGACCTGGCCGATGAATTGCCGGAAGTCAGAGATCATCATTAACCGGGCCGCCGAGTATTACGCGAACCGCCGGCTGTATGCGGGCGGCGGCCACGATGAAGAGATTCGGCCCGACGACATGCAGACGCACGGCGTCGGCGGCGCCCTGGCCGCCCTCTTCCTGCTGTCGACCGGCGACGACCAGTACCTGCCGCGCGTCAAGGAATACGTGGACCACCTGGCGTCGAACATCGAAGGCATTGGCGCCCACACCTGGAACAATGGCTACAACGGTATTCTCGTCGCGGAGTACTACCTGCGCACCGGCGACGAGACGGCGTTGCCCGTGCTGCAATACTACGTCGACGACGCCCGGGACCGGCAGTACTACGGCGTGGGCTGGGGGCACTGGGGGCGATCCGTCAGCCCGCGCTATGTCGGCGGCGGACTGATGAATCCGGCCGGGGCGCAGCTGGCGACCACGCTGCTGCTGGCCAAGGAGTGCGGCGTGGACGTCGACGACGAAACGCTGCTGGGGACATTGCGCTACTGGTATCGCTTCGTCGGGCGCGGAACGGTCCCCTACGGCGACCACCGCGGGGAGGGCGGCCTGGGCTCCAACGGCAAGGACGGCATGGTGGCGGCCATGATGCAGGTGGCCTCCGGCGCGCAGGGCAACGTCGAGATCTACCGGCAGGCGCGCGACCATTTGACCATGACGACACTGACCGGCTATCCGTCGCTGGTCGCGGGGCACGGCGACGACGGGCGCGGCGACGGCATCTGGCGCGGCATCGTGTCGGCGTACAGCCTGGATGCCCGGCCGGAGGAATACCATGCGGTCATGAACCGACTTCGCTGGTGGTTCGACCTCAGCCGCCGCCCCGACGGGGGGATCGGCATGGCGATGAACAACCGGTTCGACGATGTCGGGTCAGGCGCCGGACTGGCGCTGGCCTACACGGCGCCGCGCCGGACGCTGCGCATCACCGGCGCGCCGCCCTCCCCGCATGCCCGGCCGTTCACGCTGCCCGAGCACCTGTGGGGACGGGAGGCGGATCGCGTCTTCCATTCGGTGGAACACGGCGCGCGGTACCATGCCGCCGGCGAGGAGGAGCCAATTCATGTGCCGGCCCGCCTGCTCGGCAGCGGATACGCGGATCCCGCCGCCGAAGTGATGGACCGGCCCATCGCCCCGATTCTTCGGAACGTCCACCACAAGCGCTACATGATCCGGGCGCAGGCGGGCAAGGTCCTGCTGCGCATCGGGGCGCTGGACGAGATCGAGAAGTTGCTGGATGACCCCGATCCCCGCGTCCGGCGCGCCGGGCTCGATGGCCTGACCGACTACCGCTACTGGTTCGCCATCGGCCGGAATCCCGCCCGGAGCGACCAGGTCACCCCGGCCATGATCGCCTCGATCCGCCGGATGCTGACCGACCCGGAGGAGGCGCTCTTCGTCATCGACGGCGCGCTGATGGCGCTGAGCCGCGCCCGCCCCGAGATCATCGCGGAGAACCTGCCTCAGGTGATGCCCTGGACCGCGCACGAGGAATGGTGGATTCGCCAGTCCGCGTTTACGGCCTTGAACGGCGTCGCCCAGGACGAGGCGCTGCTGCCGCGCGTCCTGCCCACCATGGTGGAGATGCTGAACAACGAAGATCGCGCGCAGGCGCGCGCGGGCATGCAGCACCAGATCGCCATGGTGCTGCGGCGAAACCCGGCCGACGGACCGGTGGGCGCTCGGGCGCTTGCCGGCCTGCTGCAGGCCGTCGAGGAAACCCTCATCCGCCCCGACCCGCGCTCCGGAGAGGGACGGTATTACGTGACCGAGGCGGCCCTGGCCGCCCTGCAGGAGAGCCCCGCGAACGCGCTCGCGGTCGCGGACGCCTTTCAACGCCGCTTTCCGCAGCTCCAGCCGGGAGACATCGAACAGGTGACCCGGCGGCTCCTGCAGGCGCGCGAGGACCTGCCCGAAGATGTGCGGGCGGCGCTGACGGCGCGCCTGACCGGCGACTACCGGCGCGAATTCCTCCGGGTGCTGGAAGCGGATGCCGCCGCCGCGCCGCTGGACACCCTCCTTGCGCTCGTGCAGTTGGAGCGGCCGGAGGTCGATTGGCAGGTCCTGGGCGACCGGGACCCCGCCGAGCGCGTCTGGCGCTTCACCAGCTTCGCGCCCGCGCCGGAGGATGAGCTGCCCTACCACATGGGCCGGCGGTTCCGCGACGTGACCTGGCCCGAGCCGCTCCAGGGCTGGTACGATCCGGACTTCACCGCCACCGGCTGGGAAACCGGCCGCGCGCCCATCGGCAAGGGCGAATTCCGCGGACGGGGCCGCGACGGCATCACGCTCGACAACCGCTCGGCCTGGGGCGACGGCGAGTTCATCGTCCTGCGCGGCGAGTTCGAGATCGAGGATCCCGGCGCCTACGATTTCTTCCGGCTCCGCGTGCTGGCCAACCAGGGCTTCCGGGTCTACCTCAATGGCCGGGACATTCACACCTACATCTGGTGGAACAACAACCCCGAATACCGGGCAATCCGGCTCGGGTCCGACCACGCGGGGCACTTCCGGGCGGGAACCAACCTCCTGGCCGTCTACGCGAACGCCGGGGTCGTGGAAGGGGAGCTGGTCGGCCAGATCGACGCCTACCTCGAAGGCCTGAAGAAGGCGGACCTTACGGGGCAGGGGGAGTGAGCCGGATGAACGCCTCGGCTTCGTGCCTCCGCCGCTGGAGATCCGCGGCCTGCAGCGCCGCCCGCAGCCGGTTGTTTTCCGCCCGGTTCAGCGCGGCCCCGGCAGGCTCCTCGCCCACGTAGGCCCGGTACATATCCGCCAGGGTCCAGGCGTCGCTGCGCTGGGTGGCGAATGGGATATCGGTGTGATCCGCGGTCTTGAGGTTCGCGAGGGGATTGCGGCTCCAGGCGTAACGGAAATGGACGGGTTCGGGGACCAGGGGACTGGAGAGCACGAGGTGCGTTCGATCGTGTTGAACCCGGCCCCGGTCGTCCCGGCCCGTTTCCATCCATTCCGCCCGGGCCGGCTGGAATCGGCCGTCCGCGCCGGCAATGGCGAAGCCCAGGATCGGGCCGTCGTGATACGGCCCCGTCCGCTCCGCCATGCGAAGATGGATACTCCCGTCTTCGACGCGCATCTCGCGGAGGATCGGCGGCCGCCAGCGCAGGGGCCGGCCATACTGCGTCGCGAGCGCCCACGTCGCGATGCGTTCGCCCACCGGGATCTTGATCTGCGGATGATACCAGGACCGGCGCTGGTCGAAGCTGCTGGCATAACCGACGTTCGTGTCGCCGGCGGCCTCGAAATCGAGGAAGGTCCGGTACTGGACCGCGCGGATGTACACCCCCTCGTCCAGCATGGATTCGAGGTAGTTCTCCAGGTCCTGCGGCGTTCCGGCGGTGCACAGGGAGATGATCCCGAACGGCAGCCGGGGATCGCCAAAGTCCTCGCGCCAGGCCCGGATCATTTCGGGAAAGATCTGGGCATAGGCCACGTGCCCGTTCGGCTGCAGCGCGTTGTTGAACCCATGATGCCAGATGATTCCCCTGGCGGTCATCCCCGCGATCGGGGCGATCATGCCGGCATAGCAGGCGCCCGGCCGGTTCATGTCCATGGCCGGGCCCGGCCGCAGATCCGTCGGGACCGTCCGGTCCGGCGGTATGGGGTTTCCTTCCCGGGTCATCCGTTCCACCCACCGATGATGTCCGGCCACCCTATCTTCCAGGTCCTTTTGGGGATCGAATTCCCGGACCTTGCCGTCCCATTCCTCAAGCATGGCCCTGACTTCGGGCGTGTCAATCCGCCGCAGGACCGCGTCCGGCGTGTAGGTCTCCAGCGTGGCGCCGCCGCGGGAGGTGTCGATGACGCCGATCGGCACGCCGGTCGCCATGTAAAGGCGGCGCGCGAAGATGTACCCGATGCCGGAGAACTCCGCCGCCGTCTCCGGCGCGCAGACATCCCAGTATCCCTGCCGCAAATGCCGGCTGAACCAGCCGCTCCACTGGTACTGAAGCGGAAACGAGGCCTGTTCCTCCGGCCCGTGGAGGAGCGGGATCTTGAGCAGCCGGATGGACCCGAACCGGGCCGACTCGATTTCGAGCCGGCCCCCGTCAAGCCGGGAGAGGGGGAATTCCATATTGCTCTGCCCGCCCAGGACCCAGATATCGCCGACCAGCACGTTCTCGAAGGCCAGGGCCTGGTCCCGCCCGCGGATGGTCATCGTCCGGGGCGCCGCATTCACGGGCATGGCCGCCAGGGTAACTTCCCAGGCGCGGTCCTCGCCGGCGACGGCCGTTTCGGTCTGTCCGGCGAAGACGACGGTCACCGTCTCGCCCGGCGTCGCCCAGCCCCAGATCCGGACCGGCCGGTCCCGCTGGATCACCATGTTGGATTGAAAGAGGTTGTGCGGCGACAGCCCCTCGCGAATTGCCGGAACATCGATGCGATCCTCCCCCCGCACCAGGGGGGCTTCATCCGCGCCGGCCCCCCATGCGAGAATCAGGGCCGCCGGCGCACTCAAGGACAGGAATCGATACGCGGCCTTCATGGTCATCCTCCTCATTTTCCATCATCATTCGTAACGCTCGACGCCCCCTGTTCCTATCCTGTTATCGGGCCGTAGCGCAAGGGCGCGGTGATTCTTTGACCACGGATGACAGGATGGCTACGGGTGTTTTTGAGACGGGGTTCTGAGACGTTACACGATATCCGACGATAACGCTTTGCGAAGTGACGGCCGGGAGTCTATCATTCGCTTCCACCGTCCAGCCCGAATACGGAGAACCCCATGAATGACCGTCGTCTTTTTACCCTTCCCCGCACCGCCGCCCTGCTGCTGACCCTCGTCATGGCCGCACCTTCCGACGCTGAGCGCCCCGCCCGGGACATATTCAGCGTGAACTTCTATGCCTACGGCAGGCAGCACGAAGGCGATGTATGGAGGGAGGAATCGGCCCAGCAGACCGTGAGGCTTGAACCGGACGATGTGGCCGGCGCCGAGGGTTTCGCCACCCGCGGATGGCAGAACGTGTTCGCCAGGATCGGGACGACCGCGATCGCCTCGTCGCAGGGGTCGAGCGCGAACCTCCGCCTGATTCGTCAGCGCAACGCCGGACCGAGGCAGTTCGCTCGGCTTCGCAGCGCCGCGAGCCACCACATCCCCAATGCGAAAATGCTCGAGGCCAAGAGCAACGGGACCTTCGATCCCGGCGATGGTTCGCTTCACTCGGTCTTCGAGGTCACGGACATCCCTTTTGCCGCCTATGACTTCGTGATCTACCTCGGCATCAACCAGGCGCAAAGCGGCAACGGACGGGGTACCATCCGCATTAACGGAGGACCCGAACGCCGTTTCACGATGATCACGGCGGAGCCCGATGGGACGCTGGTCGAGATCACCGATCGAACCACACCGGGAAACCATATCGTATTTCGCGGGCATTCCGACCCAACGCTGCACGTGGAAATCCGGGGCGACGGCTTTAACCACCTGGGGCCCTCCGGCATCCAGATCATCGAAGCCGATCGGGCGCGCCCCCCGCTCGAAATCACGGACATGCGCCATAACCCGACGACGCGCGAGGTCACGCTGACCTGGCGTTCCTTCCCCGGCGATACGTATGGCATCTACCGGATGGACGAAGACGAGGGATTGCCGGTGTTCATCAATCCCCTGGTCGAGGCGCATCCCGTCGCCGAATCGACCACCTATGGCCCGTTTGTCAGTCCGGTTCCGAATCCCGGCCGCGATACGTTCCGGGTCGGGCAGCCCGACCCGTATCGTCCCGTGCTCGAACGCGCCTGGGGCAACAACCGCGCCATCAGCGTGACGTTTTCCAAACCCATGGCCCGGCAGGTGGCGCTCGATCCCTCGAATTACGTCGTCACCCGGCAAGGCGGCAGCCGGATCGCCGTCGAGTCCGCTCGCTTCCATCCGCGTCGCGAAACGGTCGTACTGACGACGGCCGAGCCGCTCGCGCTCGACACGGTCTACACCGTGACGCTGAACCGCCTCGTCGATCTCGCGGGCTATGCCATCGACGGGGATACGGTGGCGCAGTTCCGCACCTGGGACGACAACCCGGACGGGGTCCAGGTATTCATCCTCTCGGGCCAGTCGAACATGGTCGGTCGCGGTTCTCGCGAAAACGGTCACGGCGACGTTCCGGGCGGGATCGGCAGCCTGCGGCACATGGCGGTCAGCGATCCCGCCAAATACGCCCGTCTGCTGGTCGATCCCGGCGATCCGGCCAACAGTCCCTGGCGCGACCGCACCGATGTGCGGCTATGGTGGAACCGCGCCGATATCGGCGGACGTGCCAACATCACCAAGGGGTATGTCGGCCCCGACACGACGCCGACAGGGTTCGGTCCCGAGTACGGTTTCGGCTGGGCCGTGGGCGAGCATTTCGAGCAGCCGGTGCTGCTGATCAAGAGCTGCTGGGGCGGCAAGAGCCTGTTCCGGGAGTTTCGTCCGCCCCGCGCCGTGGCGGCGCGCGGGGGCGAGGTGGGCCCCTACTACGTCGAGATGATCGCGCAGGTCCGCCAGGTGCTGGACCACCTGGATACGGAGTTTCCCGAATGGGCGGGACGCGGCTACCGCATTGCCGGTTTCGGCTGGCACCAGGGCTGGAACGACTGCATGAACGAACCCACCGCCGCCGAATACGAGGCGAACCTGGCCGACTTCATCCGGGATATCCGGGACGAGTTCGGCCGGCCGGATCTGCCCGTCTCGATCGGCGCCACCGGCCACGGCGGTTTCGATCAGCGCCCGAATTTTGCCACCGTGCTGCAGGCGCAGCTCGCCGTGGCCGATCCGCGGCGGCATCCCGAGTTCGCCGGCACGGTCTTCACCGCCGACACGCGGCCCTTCTGGCGCGACGTCTCGGTCTCCCCCCGCAACGACGTCAGCCACTGGAACCAGAACGGCGAGTCCTTCTTCCTCATCGGCGAATCGATGGGAAGAGGGATGGTCGAGATGCTGATCAATACGCCTTCCCGCCATGGAGCGCGGGCTGCTTGCTGCACCGCACGTGAATTGGCGGGCTCTCGAATTCCAGCTCGATGATCGCCATGTTGGCGATGTCGTCGGGAGAGGTCGCGGGCAGGTCCGTGAAGAGGATCCGCTGCTCCTCCTGCCGGAACGCCAGCGGTCGCCGTTCCGGGAGCAGGCACGCCGATTTCAACGGCGTCATGAAGCCGCCAAAGCCGGCGGGGCCGTCCGGCCAGATCCGCGTCCAGGCATACACCGTGCGGCCCCTGCGGGTGGCGTCCGCCCACCCCGCCAGGCGCGCCGACCACCGGTCGCTGGCCGGGTAGACCACGTCCGCGTGCCGGGCGATCCATCGGCCGGTATCCCGCAGCGGCGCGATCGCCTCCTCCGGCACGGACCCGTCCGGCGCGGGCCCGATGTTCAGCAGCAGGTTCCCCCCGCCCGCGCAGGCCGTCCGGAGCATCCGCAGGATGCCGCGGACGTTGTAGCTGTCGGGCGCCGCCTGCCGGGA
>PWTM01000304.1 GCA_003563855.1 PVC group bacterium
CGACCGTCCTGCTCGTCCTCGTCCTCAGCGAGCGAAGCGAGCGGTCCTCGTCCTCGTCCTTCGAGAACCGAGGACGAGGACGAGGACGAGGACGAAGGACGAGGGAAAGAGCCCGGGCTCCAATCGTCCGCCGCTATCGTCGCCCCCTATCGTCGCACGGAAGACACCCGCAAGAACCGGCCACGACAGGAAACGGAGCGCCAGCCCCGCGCGCTCGGGCGACGAGAGGGGACGACCCGCCTACGCGCTTCGCGCTTCGGCGCGGCAGGCGAGAGCGGGCGACGCGTACCGACTGCGGATCACGAGGGCTCGGGGAACCCGACTACGGCCAGCAGCCGGTCCAGGAGCGCCTTCGCCCGCTCGCTGCTATGCGCCGCCAGCACAAGGGTACGGCGCTGGTCCGGGGAGACCTCGCCGAGACACCCGTCCCGCAGCATTTCCACCGCGCAATGGATGACGGTCAGGGGCTGCAGAAACTCCTCGACGAGATCCGCCAGCATGCGCAGCAGCGCCGTCCGGTCGTCCGTCCGGCCCGCTTCGAGACGCCGCAGCGCCTGGACCTCCGCCTCCATCTCGGCGAGGCGCGTCTCCGCCCGGCGCTCCGCCTCCTCCACGTGGGCGTCGACCTGGGCCGCGGTCGCGGCGATCGCATCCGGGCTCCGCGACTCCGCGCGCATGACCTCGTCGAAACGCTCCAGGATCTCGGCCAGCGCCTCCAGCCCGCCGGGCAAGGCCGCGCCGTCCTCCTCGCGCCGGCCCCGCACGAGGAGCCGCTGCCAGTCGGACGCCGGAAGCCCGGCCCGGGCCATCCACGGCGCCACGGCCTCGGGACCGCGCCCCTGGAGGTGCGCGAGAATCACGCGCTCGCTCTGCTGGAGGGCCACATGGTCCCGCGCATACTGCGCCACGTGCTCGCCGATATCGAAGTCCTCCTGCAGCTCCCTCATCTTCTCCCGGATCACGGCGTCGACCGCGGGATCGGCGCGCCCCGCGGCCTTGCGGAGCCGATCGAGAATGCTCTTCTCGAGAAGGAACAGAGATTTCCGCCGCTCCATCCGCAACTCGTCGTCGAGCGGAAGCGTGGCCTCCCGCAGCCCCTCGTAGGTGCGGCGCAGGCATCCCAGCACCAGGTCGGCCAGTGATTCGCCGCCGGCCAGCGCGGGGTCGGCCTGGCGGATGGCGGCCGCCTCGAGGATCAACCCGGCCAACCGCTCGGGGTCGCTCAGTTGCCGGGCCAGGTCCTCGGCCGTGCCGGCGCCCAGCGGTTCACCCTTGAGGAACGCGACGATCGAGCCGACGCTCGCCGCCGGCGGCGATTCCGGCGCCGCGTCCGCGACCGGGGTGCCGTCCAGGTCCAACACCCCGGCGACGCCTTCGGACGGCGGCGCGGGGGCCTCCGGATCCTCCTTCTTCTCGTCCTCGTCGACCGGCCGCAGCTCCATCTTCTCCGCGCGTACGTACTGCAGCTTCTCGGCATCCAGCGCCTTCTCGAACCCGCCCGGCCGGCTGGTGGCCAGGACGCGCATCAGCCGCGTGAACTCCGCGCGCGGCATCCCCCGCCGCATGGAGAAGCCGGAAATCCGGAGGGTCGCGAGCCGCGCCGCCAGCGACCGAACCAGCGCATCGCCCGGCGGCAGGGGCTGCCCGCCCACGTGCAGCCGTCCCTCGATGATATCGAGCCGCAGCCGCGGCCTCGCGGCGAGCGCGGGCGCCAGCGCCGCGAAGGCAGCGTCCAGCTTGGGCACCGTGCGCTCGTGATCGACACTGAAGACCATCGCGACCGAGAGCACGCCGCCCATCGCGGACAGCAGACGCCCGACCTCGGGCGGCATTTCGGAACGCTCTTCCTTTGGCATGGGCAACCCTCCTTTTTCCCGAAGCAGTATGCCCGGCCAACGGTCCCGGCGCAACGCCGCACCCGCCCCCCCGCACCCGGGCTCGCCGCGGACGCCGCGTTGCGCTACCGTCCGGCGCGGCCGCCCGACGCGGCCGCGCCGGAGGTTCCGATGTTCGAAGACCGCGCCGCAGGCATTCTGCTGCACCCTACCTCGCTGCCCGGCCCGTACGGCATCGGGTCCATGGGCGCCGCCGCGCGGCGCTTCCTGCGCGCGCTGCGCGCCATGGGCGTCACGCGCTGGCAGATCCTCCCGCCGGGTCCGACCGGCTATGGCGATTCGCCCTACCAGGCGCTCTCGGCTTTCGCGGGGAATCCGCTCTGGATCGACCTCGACGGCCTTCGCCGCGACGGCCTCCTGCCGCGCGACGCGCGGCCCGGGCGCTTTCCCCGCAACCACATCGACTTTGGCCGCCTCGCCCCCGCACGCGTCTCGCTGCTGCGCCGGGCCGCCGAGGCCTTCCCCCGCGCCGCCGGCTCCGGGCTGCGCGCGGACTACGCGGCGTTTGCGGAACGCGAGGCCCACTGGCTCGACGACTTCGCGCTCTACGACGCGCTCAAGGCGGCGCACGACGGCCGCCCGTGGACCGACTGGCCAACGCCGCTCGCGCGCCGCCGGCCCGCCGCCCTGCGGGAGGCCCGCCGTACGCACGCCCCGGCCATCGAGCGACGCCGCCGCATCCAGTTTCTCTTCGACCGCCAGTGGCGCGCGCTGCTCGGCCAGGCGCACCGCGCCGGCATCCGCGTCATCGGCGACCTGCCCCTCTTCGTCGCCCACGACAGCGCGGACGTCTGGGCGCATCCCGAGCTCTTCCGGCTCGACGCCGCCGGGAATCCGACCGTCGTCGCGGGCGTGCCGCCGGACTACTTCAGCGCAACCGGCCAGCGCTGGGGCAACCCGGTCTACGACTGGCCGCGCCACGCCGCCGACGGCCACGCCTGGTGGATCGCGCGCGTGCGCCGCGCGCTGGACCTCGCCGACGGGCTCCGGATCGACCACTTCCGCGGCCTCGAGGCGGCCTGGGAAATCCCGGCCGCGGAGCCGACCGCCGAGCGCGGGCAGTGGATTCCGGGGCCCGGCATGACCCTGCTCGACGCCCTGCGCGAGGCGCTCGGTCGCCTGCCGCTGCTCGCCGAGGACCTGGGCCTGATCACACCCGAGGTCGTCGCGCTGCGTGAACAGGCCGGCCTGCCCGGGATGCGGGTCCTACAGTTCTCGGTCGAGGCGCTTCTCGACGATCCCGACCGGCTGTTCGCCCACGGCCCGGAGCAGCTCGCCTTCTACACCGGAACGCACGACAACGACACGCTCGTCGGCTGGCTTCGTCGCCTGGCCCGCGGCACCCCGGCGGAACGCGACATCCACCGCCGGCTGCGCGCCCGCTTCCCCCGCGCCGGCGGCCCGCTCTACCGCCAGCTCGTCGCGCAGGTGCTCGGCGCGCGTGCCCGGCTTGCCGTCATCCCGCTCCAGGACCTCCTCGGCCTCGGCAGCGAAGCCCGCATGAACACCCCCGGCCAGGCCCAGGGCAACTGGCAATGGCGGCTGAAACCCGACGCCCTGGCCGGGAACGCCATTGACTGGATGCGAAGCGCGATGCACGCCACCGGACGCCTGCCGGGCTGATCCGGCCAGGGGCGGCACGCCGTCAGTCCCAACTCGTCAGATTGTCGCCCACGACATCGAGCCCGCGCGGCCCGGTCGACCAGACGGCGACAGAACGGCCGAAGAGCTCGATATCAGTTCCGCCGTAGCCGCTGATCTCCACCCGGCTGTCGTAGTTGAAGTCGCACATGTAGCGGTACGGACGGTCCCAGGGATCGAGGAAGCCGCCGTCACCGCCCGGAAACTCCATGAAGGCCACCCTGCGCGGATTCTGTCCCGCGGGGTTGTCCTCGCCGCTGAGCATTCGAACCAGCGCCGCGTTCACCTGCAGCCCTCCGCTGACCGACGCCTCGGGATCGGCCATGCCGGAGCCGAAGCTGCCATGCCGCGGGAACCGGCTGTAGAGCGTGTAGTAGCTCAGGAGCGCGGACTGAAGGTTGGCGACCTCGGAGCGCGCCCGGGCCAGATTCGCCTGTCGGCGCGCGGCGCCCAGCGACGGCAAAAGGAGCGCGACGAGCACCGCCACGATGCCCATCACCACCAGCAGCTCGACCAGCGTGAATCCGCGCCTGTCCCGCCTCTTCATGGCCGATCTCCCCGTGACGAATGTCCCAATCCCGATCACAGGCTAGCGCCGCCGCCGCGTCTTGTCGAGCCGACAAACGGTGCGCGCGGAAAAACAGGTTGCACCCTCAGCCCGTTCATCTATACTCGCTGCCGGTTCGCGTACCTGTAGCTCAATTGGATAGAGCATCTGACTACGGATCAGAAGGTTGCAGGTTCGACTCCTGCCAGGTACGCCATTCCCCCCATGAGCGCAGGGCGCGTCATCGCAGCACTCGGCATCGGCCTCTCGGCCAGCGTCTTCCTCTGGTTCGCGGCGCCCTACAACAACTTCATCCTCGGCAACGCCTTCATTTCCGACGACTTCATGCCCGTCGGCGCCGTGGGACTGGTCCTCCTGCTGGTGCTCGTGGTCAACCCGATCCTGCATCGCATCGCGCCGCGTCTGCGCCTGACCTTCGGGCAACTGGCCCTCGTCTTCGGCATCCTCCTCGCCGCCAGCATCACCCCCGGCCAGGGAGGTCTGCGGCACACGCTCTACCCCATCGGCGCCACGCCCCATCTGGTCTCCCAGAACCAGCGCCTTTCCGAGGCCTACGAGACCCTCGACCCGCCCTCGGCCCTGTTCCCCGAGCCGCTCGGCTACGGCATCGACGTCTCCGCATCGGCCGATTTCCTCGATGAGCTTCCGGCGGGCGAATCGATCCCCTGGCGCAAGTGGCGCGGGCCGCTGCTGGCCTGGGGCGCGTTCTTTGTCCCCTACTGGCTCATGCTCACGGCCCTGGCGCTGATCGTCCTTCCCTATTGGCGGGAAGAGGAACGGCAACCCTTCCCCCTGCTCGAAGCCCAGCGCGCGCTCATCGAACAGGCCGACGGGGGCGCGCTGCCGCCCGCGATGAGATCGTCGCTGTTCTGGATCGGCTTCGGCACGGTCACCTTCCTTCACCTGCTCCAGGGCCTGGAGCAGTACTTCCCCGGTCGCGTTCCCGTCATCGACCTCACGATCGACCTGTCGGCCCATTTCACTGAAGGGCCCTCCCGTTACCTGCCGCACTACATCCGGCATAACCAGATCCACTTTCTCTTCCTGGGGATCGCCTACTTCATGCCCAACCGCGTCGGAATGTCGATCTGGTTCTTCCAGGTCGTCTACGCCCTCTACCTCATGCTCGGCACGGCCTATACCCCGGCGTTCAATGCGCAGGTCGTCTTCGATCACCGCCTCGGCGCCTGGATCGGCGTGCCGCTGTGCATCCTCTGGTTCGGCCGCCGACACTGGCGGAGCGTCGCGCGGGCCGTCGTCCGCCCGGCAAAGAACGACGCCGAACGGCGCAAGAAGATCGGCGGGATCGGTCTGCTGGCCGGGGCGATCGGCGTCTGGTGCTGGCTGCTCTGGGTGGGCGTGCCCCCGCTCTGGGCCGTCGGCCTGGTCGGCATTCTCTTCCTCTTCGCGCTCGGCATGACCCGGATCGTCGCCGAAACCGGCGTGCCCCTCATGGCGCCCAACTCCCCGTTTGTCAGCACGCTGGTCAACCTCATCCCGCTCGAATGGAAGACCGCGGCGGGCGTCTACTTCAGCGGCATCGTCGGCCTCGTGGCCGGCCATCTCAACCGCGTCTGCGCCACCACCATGCTCTGCCATGCCCTGGGGCTCGACGGCAAGGCCACTCCGCGCCGCCACATCCGCCTGGCCGGCCTGTTCCTGGGCGTCATCCTGCTGTCCGTCGTCGTCGGCGGCGCCATCCAACTCGCCCTGGCCTACCGCCACGCCGAATCGTTGAACCTTACGCGCCGCGTCATGGGCGCCGGCGGCGAGGGGTACTTCCGCTGGCTCGCCGAGGGTCCGCTCCACCAGTTCCTGGACGGTCGCACCGGCGCCCGCAGCTACAACCAGGCCGGCCACATCCTCTTCGGCGGCCTGCTGGCCGCCGGGCTGCTGGCGCTCTGCCATCGCAGTCCGGGCTGGCCCATCCATCCGGTCGCCCTGATGTTCGTGGGCAACTGGTACGCCCACCGCATCTGGTTCAGCGTCCTGCTCGGCTGGGGCTTGAAGGTGGCGATGCTCAAGTACGGCGGCGGCCGGGGCTATCGCGCCGGCCGCGGCCTTTTCCTCGGCATCATGGTCGGCGAGGTCGCCGCGGTGGTCTGCTGGGTTCTCGTCGCCGCCATCGTCGCGGCCGCCGGGGGCGAATACCGCGTCGTACGGATCCTGCCGTTCTAGACGGACACCCGGAAGCCGGTCACGGAACCGGAAGCACGCCGCGCACGCCGATCATCGGGCGGCCGCTGCCCGGGTGGAGGCCTTGCGCGGCCTGACGATCGCCGCGGCCGCGGCGAAACGCCGAGAGATCCTCCGCGGATGCGCCCAGGTACGTGCCCCCGCGGTAGACGCGCGGCGCCCGGTCCGGTCCGACCGGATCGCGCAGGGGCATCCGGCGATAGAACGTGGCATCGAAGCCGTCCTGAACCCAGACCGCCGCGTTGCCGCCCATGTGCCAGACGCCGAACGGGCTCTCGATATCCTCGAGATTCCGCACCCCGCTCTCGACGCCCAGCGCCGCGGGGGGCACCCGCTCCCGCGCCGGCCACGTCTCCGCGGGTAGCGTTCGGGGCGGAGGCGGCGGCGGGGGCCGTCCGCATCCCCAGAACCGCCGTTCCGGTTCCGGCGGCGGGTCCAGCCGGTCCAGTTCCGCCAGCACGAATCGCCGGCCGGGTTCGGCGCTGACCAGCCGTCCCTCGGGGCCCTCCGTGCCCCACGGGAACGGGGCGCCCTCGCGACCGCGCGCCGCCAGTTCCCACTCGGCCTCGGTCGGCAACCGCTTCCCGCGCCAGCGGGTGTAGGCGTAGGCGTCGAACCAGTCGAGGCCCACCACCGGCTGATCGTCGCCGGACAACCCGGCGTCGTCCCACCCGCGCGGCGTGTAGTCCTTCAGCGGAACCGCGTCGGGATGCGCAACGTCGGCGTCTCCGGCGCGCTTCACATGCTCGTGAAACTCCCGGTACTCGGCGTTGGTCGTCTCGTAGCGGTCGATGAAGAACGGCGCCACGTACACGATCCGCTGCGGGAAACCGTCGTCCTGGTAGGCCGCATCCGGGTTGCCCATGAGAAAGTAACCGCCCGGCACGTAGATCATGCCCTCCGGCGGCTCCACCTCCGGCGGCTCGGGGCGATGCCGCAGGTACGCGGCCATGACATCGCGCTGGAGTCGGATCATGTAGCCGAAGTCCATGCCCGCCAGCGTTTCCGCCACGGCGGCGTCGCGGCCCCCCGCCTCGGCCGCGACCACGCTCTCGACCCAGAAGCGCACGAAGGCATCGACCTCGACGATCGCCTCCTCGTAGGCCCCCTCGTCCAGCAACTGGGGAATCCGGGTCGCCACGAGCGTCGTCAGGCGGCGCACCAGCCGGCGCCGGGACTGCACGAGGCGATCGTGCTCGGCCTTGGCCTCCGGATGCTGCCGGTAGTCCGGGTGTTCGATGCCGCCAAAACGTTCCCGCATCTCCGCGATCCGGTCCACCAGTCGGGAATGGTCCTGGACCGTAGCCTTGACCGGCGGCAGCCATTCGCCGTCGCGCTTGATCAGCCCCGCCCGGACCTGGCGCAGCTCGAAGTCGAATTGCTCGCGGGCGTCCCGCACGGCCTCGGCCCGGGCATGCTCCGCGCACAGCCGTAGAAACTCGTCAAACAATTCGAGCGTGTCGACATAGACCCGCTCATCCAGCGCCGCGTCCCGGGGAAGCTCCAGGCCCAGCAGCCATTCGGCCAGGTGGTCGCAGGCGCCGAACGCGTCCACCTCGGCCACCTGGTCCTTCATCACCTGCGTCTCGTAGGTGATGCCCCGGCTGCGCTCCGCCAGCAGGACATAGCGGTCGTCCGTCTCTTCGAGGATCTCTCCGGACAGCTCGCCGCCGTCCGCCAGGCGCAAGGTCACCCGCGAGGTGTCGGGGATATGCTGCCGTGCCCGCGCGGAGAACGCCTCCCGCGGCACGTCGGCGTGCAGCGTCGCAACGCCGGCCAGGACGAACAGTACGGCCACCCCCCCGATCCCGAGCCCCGCAGGCCCGCGGCGGATGGGACGGCGCTCTTCGGGCAACACGGATCGCCCCGTTCTCGGCGAGCGCTGCGCCCGGCCGGGATATGCATGGAAACGACTTCGGGGTCGAGATAGCGTTCTCATGAACCAAAGGCTAGTGAAGTTGGAGAAATGCGTCAAGACTGCCGATCAGGTGGACTTTCCCCAGTTTTCGTCGTGCGGGGGGTATCTCCCGGGCGGCGTGGTGCGGCAGGCCGTGCCGCTCGCGTCCGCGAAGGCCCCGTGAGCGGCGTTGCGGCGGCGCGGCGCGGACACGAGTCCTGCGCCGACCGCCGC
>PWTM01000347.1 GCA_003563855.1 PVC group bacterium
ACCGCCGCCGCGCGGCCCATGCATGGACGCGCGGCGCCCGGTCGGGCAGTTCCACGGCCTTGTCCGATTGCGGTCTGCATGCTAAGGCTCTCGCGGGCGCAGTTCGCACGTCCGTCCGCCGTCATCCTAGGCCATCCGCGCCCGAACGGGGAGTACAAGATGAAGCTGCGGTTCTTCGGGGGCGTCGATACGGTGACCGGGTCGGCCCACGCGGTCGAAGTCAACGGCAAGCAGGTGCTCCGCGACTGCGGCCTCTACCAGGGCCGGCGCGCGGAGGCCAACCGGCGGAACCGGTCCTTCGCCTTCGACCCGCAGGATCTCGCCGCCGTCGTCCTCTCCCACGCGCATATCGATCACTGCGGGAACCTGCCCTCGCTGGCGAAAGCAGGGTACCGCGGCCCGATCCATACCACGACCGCGACCGTGGCGCTCTGCGACGTGATGCTGCACGACGCCGCCTACATCCAGGAGCAGGACGCCGCCTACCTCAACCAGAAGACGAACCGGCGCGGCCTGCCCCCGATCGAGCCGCTCTACACCGCCGCCGATGCGGACCGGGTCCTGAAGCTCCTGCGCGGCTACCACTACGGCGAGGGCATCGAGGTCGTGCCCGGTGCGCGGCTGGCGCTTCTCGAAGCCGGCCATATCCTGGGCGCCGCGCTGACGGTTTTCGACCTCGAAGAGAACGGCCGGCGGGTGCGGCTCGGATTCGCCTTTGACCTGGGCCGGCACGGGCTCCCGCTGATCCGGGATCCGGCGCCGATGCGCGACATCGACACGCTGGTGATCGAGAGCACCTACGGGAGTCGCCGCCACCCCGCGCCGGCGGAGGCCGGGGCGCAGCTCCGCGACGTCGTGCGCCGTACGATCGAGCGCGGCGGAAAGGTGCTCATCCCCTCGTTCGCGCTCGAACGCGCGCAGGAGGTGCTCTACCACCTCGCCCGGCTGACGGCCGACGGCGAGATCGAGGAGACGCCGGTCTACGTCGACAGTCCGATGGCCTCCGCCGTGACGCGGATTTTCGAACGCAGCACGCCTTACCTCGACGAGGAGTTTCACGCGCTGCGCGAACGGATCGGGCGGGTCATCACGCCTTCGTGGGTGCACTTCACGGCCAGTGTCGAGGAGTCGAAGCAGATTACCGCCTCGGACCGGCCCTGCATCGTGATCGCCGCCTCGGGCATGTGCGAGTACGGCCGCATCCTCCACCACCTGAAGCACGGGATCACGAACCCGCGCAACACGATCGTGCTGGTCGGCTTCCAGGCGGCCCACACGCTCGGACGCCGCCTCTACGACGGGGACCCGGAGGTGCGGATCTTCGGCGACCTGTTCGAGCGGAAGGCGGAGGTCGTCTCGCTGCCGGCCTTCAGCGCGCACGCGGACCGGGAGGACCTCGCCACCTACGTGCAGGACGCCGCCCCGCGCCGCGTCTTCCTCGTGCACGGCGAGTCGGAGGCGCGGTCCGCGCTCGCGGAGCGGCTTCGCGAGATCAAGGGCCTCGAGGTCTTCCTCCCGGAGCCCGGGGACGAGGTCGAGCTCTGAGGCGCGGCGCCGGGCGCCGGCCGCCGTCCGCGGCGGAGAAGGGAGCGCATGGGCGGGAGGACCGGATTCGACCGGTGGACGGCCTGGCGGCGGCCCGCGCTCGACCTGCTCTTCCCGCGCGCCTGCGCCGGCTGCGGCTGCGCCGACCCCGAGGCGCACCGGTGGTTCTGCTGGGACTGCCGCGCCACGGTCGCCTTCGTCCAGCCGCCGTTCTGCCGGCGGTGCGGGAAGCCGACGCCCGGGCCGTTCGATGCGGACTACGAGTGCCATGACTGCACCCACCGGCGCATCCGCTTCGACGCGGCGCGGTCCGTGGCGCGCGACCAGGGCCCGCCGGCCGAGGCGGTGCGCGCACTCAAGTACCGCGGCCACACCTGGCTGGCGCCGGACCTGGCCGACTGGATGGCGGAGTCCGCCCGCGCGCATTACGGCGACCGGGCGATCGACGGGATCTGCGCGGTCCCGCTCCATGCCGCCCGCCGGCGGGCCCGCGGCTTCAACCAGTCGGCGCTGCTCGGCGCCGCCCTGGCCCGCCGGCTGGGCCTCGAATGGCACGGCGCCTGCGTCCGGCGAATCCGCCGGACGCGGTCGCAAACGCGGTTGACAGCCGAGCAGCGGGCTTCTAACGTCCGGGGAGCGTTCCGGGCGCGATCCCGGCGCTGGCTGGACGGCCGGCGGCTGCTGCTGGTGGATGACGTAATGACGACCGGTGCGACCGTGGACGCCTGCGCGGCGGCGCTCAAGGCGGGCGGCGCGGCCCGCGTCTGGGGGCTGACCCTGGTCCGGCGCTAGCCGCGCCGGCACGGAAACGAGGACGGGCCGATGACGCTGTTTGGCAAGCGGAGCCAGTATTCGACGGTCCGGGTGCGCAAGCGCGACATGCCCGACGGACTCTGGGTCAAGTGCCCGGGGTGCAGCGATATCCTCTACCGGCAGGAGCTGGACGAGGCGCTGGGCGTCTGCCGCAAGTGCGGGCACCATTTCCCGCTCGGTCGGGCGGAACGCATCGCCCAACTGGCCGAGGCCGGCGCCTTCGAGGAATGGGACGCCGGACTGCGGAGCATGGACCCGCTCGGCTTTACCGGAACCGCCTCCTATACGTCGAAACTCGAGAGCCATGCGCGCCGGTGCGGCTACCCCGACGCCATCGCCTGCGGGCGCGCGCGGATCGGGCCGCACGCGGTCGGACTCGGCGTGATGGACTTCCGTTTCCTGGGCGCAAGCATGGGTTCCGTGGTGGGCGAGAAGGTCGCCCGGCTCATCGAGCGCAGCACGGCCGAGCGGATGCCCGTCGTGATGTGCTGCGCCTCCGGCGGGGCGCGGATGTACGAGGGGATGTTCAGCCTGATGCAGATGGCGAAGACGAGCGGCGCCGTCGCGCGGCACGGCGATGCCGGGCTCCCGTACCTGACCGTGCTCACGGACCCGACGACCGCCGGCGTGATGGCCAGTTTCGCCTCGCTCGGCGACGTGATCCTGGCCGAGCCCGGCGCCCTGATCGGCTTCGCGGGTCCGCGGGTCATCCGCGAGACCACGCAGCAGGAACTGCCGCAAGGATTCCAGCGCTCGGAGTTCCTGCTCGAACACGGACTGATCGATTGCGTCGTTCCGCGCAGCCGGTTGAAGGCGACGCTGGTCGAGCTGCTGACCTGTCTCGTACCCGACAACCCCGCGCGCGCCGGGGCCGCGCCGGCCGCCGGCTGAGTGGCCTGCCCGCGCATGGCCACCGACGTGTCGTTGCAGGCCGCGCTCGACCGGATCTTCCGGCGCGCGCGCCACGGCATCCGGCCGGGGCTGGAACGGATCGCGGCACTCTGCGCCCGGCTCGGCGATCCGCAGCACGCCTTCGCCGTCGTGCATGTGGCCGGCACGAACGGGAAGGGATCGGTCTGCGCGATGATCGAGTCCGTGCTGCGCGCGGCCGGACTCCGAACCGGGCTCTACACCTCGCCGCACCTGCTCCGGTTCCACGAGCGCATCCGGGTCGACGGGCGCCCGATCGGCGACGGCGAACTGGCGGCGCTGATCGGCGAGATCGAGCCGCTGGCCGACGCGGTCGGGGCCGAGCGGGGCGAGACGGTGACGTTCTTCGAAATCGCCACGGCGCTCGCCTTCGCGCACTTCCGCCGGGCGGCCGTGCAGGTGGGCGTGATCGAGACCGGCATGGGCGGACGGTGGGACGCGACGAACGTGGTCGAGCCGGCGGTTTCGGCCATCGTCGAGGTGGGCATGGACCATGCCGAGTACCTTGGGCCGACCATCGAGGCGATCGCCGGCGAGAAGGCCGGGATCGTCAAGCCGGGGCGCCCTGCGGTCTGCGGCGCGACCGACGCGGGCGCGCGCGCGGTGATCGCGGCCGCCGCGCGCGCGGCGGGGGCGCCGTTGATCCGGGCCGAAGAGGCCGTGACGGTTGCCCGCCGCGGCCGCGCCGGGTTCGCGGAACCCGTCTCGATCGAGACCGCGGGCGGCCGTCGCCTGGGCCGGGTCCTCCTGCCGCTGCCCGGTGACCACCAGCTCCGAAACCTCGCCGTCGCGGTGGCGACGATCGAGGCGTTCGAGGCGGCGGCGGGCGTGACGCTGCCGGACGCCGCCCTGCGCGAGGGACTCGCGGCGGTCGAGTGGCCGGGCCGGCTCCAGCGGCTGGCCTCGAACCCGACGGTCCTGCTCGACGCCGCGCATAACCCGGCCGGCGCGGCCGCGCTGGCCCAGGCGTTGCGCCGGATCGCCGGTCCGCGCCGCGTCTTCCTCGTGGCGGGTCTGCTGGCGGACAAGGACGCGGCGGGGTTCGCCGCGCCGCTCGCGCCGGTGACGCGCGCCTGCTGGACCGTGCCCGTGGCCGGTTCCGAACGGAGCCGCGATGCGGCGTCGCTGGCCGCGGAGTTCGCCGCCGCCGGCCTGCCGGCGAAGGCCACCGATCTCGTCACGGCGCTGGCCGAGGCGCGCGCGGCCGCCACGGAGGCCGGCGGGGTGGTCTGTGTCGCGGGCTCGCTCTTTCTTGCCGCGGAAGCGATCGAACGGTACGGGGAAGGCCGGCTCTTCGAGGCCGGCGGGAGGAACGCATGAGCGAAGCCGAAGCGACGGTCGAGGTGATTGCACGCGGGGTCTTTACGGCGCGGGGCCGCGTGCTGCTCTGCCGGAACCGACGGGGCGTCTGGTTCCTGCCCGGCGGCCACGTCGAGCCGGGCGAGGGCGCGCGCGCCGCGCTGGTCCGTGAGCTGGACGAGGAGCTCGGCGTGGCCGTCGAAACGGGCGCGTTTCTCGGCGTCGTCGAATACGGATTCGTGCAGGACGGCGTTTCGCGCTCCGAGATCAACCTCGTCTTCCGCGCGCGTGCGCCGGACCTCGATCCCGATCGCGCGCCGAGGGCCATCGAGCCGCACCTGCACTTCGCCTGGACGCCCGCGTCCGAAATCGACCGGCTCGGACTCCAGCCGGCGCCGCTGCGGAAGCGACTGCCCGCATGGCTGCGCGGCGGCGCCGCGCCGCGCGCCTGGAGCAGCAACCGAGAGGAGCGGACCGGGTGATCGTCCACCTGGCGTGCGGCGGGACGGGGGGGCACTTCTTCCCCGGTGTGGCCACCGCGGAAGCGCTCTGCGCGCGGGGCCACGAGGTGACGCTCTGGCTGGCCGGCAAGGACGTCGAGCGCCAGGCCGCCTCGGCCTGGGAGGGGCCGACCCTCGTCGCGCCCTGCGAGGGGTTCCCCTCCGGCTTCTCGCTGCGCGCCGTGCGTTCGGCGGCGCGGTTGGGGCGGGCCGTGCAGATCTGCGTCCGGGCGATGCGGCGCGAAGGGCCGCCGGACGTGGTGCTCGGCATGGGCAGCTTCGCCTCGGTCGGACCGGGCGCCGCCGCGCTGCGCCTGCGCATCCCGCTGGTTCTTCACGAGGCCAACGTCGTGCCCGGACGCGCGGTGCGTCTGCTGGCGGTGCGCGCCGACGCCGTGGCCGCCGCCTTCGAGGAGACGCGCTACCACCTGCGGCGCCGGCGCCTGACCGTGACCGGCATGCCGCTGCGCCGCGCGCTCGCCGAGGCGGCCGATGCGGAGGCGGACGGGCCGACGCCGGACGCCGTGCTGATCGCGGGCGGAAGCCGGGGCGCGCAGCGCCTGAACCGGACCGCCACCGCGGCGATCGCCCGCGCCGCGCGCGCCGGCTTCCGCTTCCCCGTCGTTCATCTCGCCGGCGCCGCCGAGGCCGACGAGGTCCGCGCGGCCTATGCCGCGGCGGGGTTGGAGGCCGAGGTCCACGCGTTCCAGCACGATATGGCGCCGCTCTACCGCCGCGCCGCGCTGGCCGTCTGCCGGGCCGGCGCCGCGACCTGCGCCGAGCTGGCCGCCTTCGGCGTGCCGGCGCTGCTCGTGCCCTATCCCTACGCGACGAACAATCACCAGGAGGCGAACGCCCTTGCCCTCGAACGGACCGGCGCCGCGCACATGGTGCGCGAGTTGTCGCTCGATTCCGAGTGGCTCGCCGAATACCTCGTCGGCTCGCTCCGGGCGCCGGACCGGCTGCGCCGTATGCGGACCGCGGCGCGCCAGCGCGCCCGCACCGACGGCGCGGCGGCGCTGGCGGACCTCGTCGAGCGGGTGGGCCGTGCGCGCGCGTGAGGAGGACTGGGCGCAGGCGCAGACGGCCCTGGCCGTCGCGGGCGCGCGGGTGCACGGCGTCGGGATCGGCGGGGTCGGCATGGCGGGCCTCGCGCTCCTGCTCCAGGCGCGCGGTTTCCGCGTGTCGGGCTGCGATACGGCCGAAAACCGGCTGACCGCGCGCCTCCGCGCGGCGGGCATCCCGGTCGGGCACGGGCACGATCCGGACCACGTGGCCGCGGCCGATGCCCTCGTCTGCACCGCGGCCGTGCCCGACGGCCATCCCGAACGGGAGGCCGCGCGCGCGCGCGGCATCCCGGTCCTCGACCGCGGCGTGCTCCTGGCCGCGCTCGCCGCCGGGGACGCGACCATCGCCGTGGCCGGCTCGCACGGAAAGACCACGACGGCGGCCCTGCTCGCCTGGATCCTCGACCGCGCGGGGCGCGATCCGTCCTTCGCCGTCGGCGGCGAACTCCCCGGCTTCGACGGCGCCGTGGCGCGCGCCGGCGCCGGGCCGGACCTCGTCGTCGAGGCGGACGAGAGCGACGGCACGCTGCGCTTCTACCGCCCCGGCATCGCCGTGGTCACGAACGTCGACTACGACCACATGGAGCACTTCGACGGCGAGGCCGCCTTCGTCGGCGTCTTCGAGCGCTTCGCGCGGCAGGCCTCGGCCGGGCTCTGGTTCGGCGCGGACCACCCGACGGCGCGCCGGATCGGACAGGCCGTGCCGGGCGCGCGCGGGTTCGGCTTCGGACCCGACGCCGCGCTGCGCGCCTCGGACTGGCGGGCCGACGGGGTGGGGCAGGTCTTCCGGGTGGCGCTCGACGGCCGGCCGCTCGGCCGCTTCCGGCTCGCCGCGCCCGGAAAGCACAACGCGCGCAACGCGCTGGCGGCGCTCGGACCTGCGCTGGATCGCGGGGTCGACCCGGCATGCGCCCGCGCGGCCGTGGCCGATTTCCGCCTTCCGCGCCGCCGGTTCGACCGCCTCTTCGAGGGCGGCGGCGTCACGCTGATCTCCGACTATGCCCACCACCCGGCCGAGATCCGGGCCCTCGTCGACGCCGCGCGCGCGCTCGGGTTCGCCCGCGTGCGCGCGCTCTTCCAGCCCCACCGGTACACGCGCACCCGCGCGCTCGGGGCCGACTTTCCGCCGGCGTTCCACGGCGTGGACGAGCTCTGGATCGCGCCCGTCTACGCCGCCTCCGAGGAACCGTTGCCCGGCGGCACATCGGCGGACCTTCGGGCGCACTTCGTCCGCGACGGGCGAACCGCGACGGAGACCGTCGCGTCGCCCGGCGCCGGCTGGACCGCGCTGCGGCGCGGCCTGCGCGAGGGCGACCTGCTGCTGCTCGTCGGGGCGGGCGACATCGAGGACGTCGGCCCCGGGGCGGTCCGCGATCTCGCGGCCTGGACGGAGGGCGGGGGAGGGGGAGGACGATGAAACGGCAACCGCGGTTCATCCTTGCGCTCGACCAGGGGACGACCAGTTCCCGCGCAGCGCTCTTCGACCGCCGCGGGCGGGTCCGCGCGATCGCCGCGCGCGAGGTGCCCCAGCATTACCCGCGCCCGGGCTGGGTCGAGCACGACCCGCTGGACCTCTGGAACACCCAGCAGGCCTGCGTCGGCGCGGTGCTTGCCCGGGCGCGGATCGGCGCGGGCGAAATCGCCGCGGTGGCCATTGCGAACCAGCGCGAGACGACGGTGATCTGGGAGCGGGACTCCGGACGGCCGATCCATCCGGCCATCGTCTGGCAGGACCGCCGGACGGCGGCGGTCTGCCGCCGCCTCGAAGCCGAAGGCGCCGGCCCCGCGGTTGCCGGGAAGACGGGACTGCGCCTCGATCCCTACTTCTCGGGCACGAAAGCGGCCTGGATCCTGGACCGGGTGCCCGGCGCCCGCGCGCGGGCGGAGTCGGGCGCGCTCTGCTTCGGCACCGTGGACACCTGGCTGATCTGGCAGCTCACGCGGGGCCGGGTTCATGCCACGGACGCGACGAACGCCAGTCGGACGCTGCTCTTCAATCTGCACACGGGGGACTGGGACCCGGACCTGCTGTCGCTCTTCCGCGTGCCGCGCGCGATGTTGCCCGAGGTGCGCGGATGCAGCGAGCGCTACGGGGTCGTGGCCGAGGGACTCGATCCGGCCGGCGTGCCGGTCGCGGGCGTGGCCGGCGACCAGCAGGCGGCCCTCTTCGGCCAGGCGTGCTTCCGGCCGGGCATGGCCAAGACGACCTACGGCACGGGATGCTTCCTGCTG
>PWTM01000203.1 GCA_003563855.1 PVC group bacterium
GCTGCAAAAAGGGTGACGCGATATGGAGTGCGGCGGCAGAGGGCGAAGCCCGGCGACGCCGCTTTTGGTTGGCGGGGGTAAACGGTCTCTGGCGGGGGCGAAAGCGGTGTCGCCGTCCCGGACGCGGGGCGCGCCCGGGACTTTGCCACCGCACTCCATACGCCGAAGCTCCGGCAGCAGCGCCGCTGTCGAGATGGGGCCTGCAACATTCTACGCAAACCGGCCGGTGAAAACTGGGGAATGTCCTCCCCGCCGGGGCGTGGATTCTCGATCTTCGATTCGCGATTCGCGATTCGCCAGCGCGAGCGACCGCGCGGCCGGGAAGCTGCGCGCGCCGGAACCCCAACGGCCTACTGCCACTGCCTACTGCCGACTGCCCACTGCCCACTGATCACTGATCACTGATCACTGATCACCGTTCACTGCCCCCCCCCGCGCCCCTCCCTCCGCTTCGCGGATGGCGGCGAGGAAGGCGGCGCCGTAGCGGGCGAGGCGGGCGGCGCCGACGCCGCTGACCTCGAGCAATGCCGCCTCGGTCGTCGGGCGGGTCCGCGCCATCTCGCGCAGCGTCCGGTCGTTGAAGACGACGTACGACGGCACGCCCTGTTCGTCGGCCAGCGCGCGTCGCAGGGTCCGCAGTCGCTCGAAGAGCGCCTCGTCGTACGGCGCCTCGTCGGTCGCCGCGGCCGCCCGGCGACGCCGGGCGGCCGGCGCGCGGCGCGTCCGCAGGATAGAGACCGGCTCGCCGCCGAAGAGCACGCCGCGCGCGGCCGGTTCGAGCTCGAGGACCGGGTACTCGCCGTCGGTCTGGCGGACCAATTCCTGGGCGAGCAGGTTGTCAACGACCAGCCGCCAGTGGCGCCGGTCGTGGTCCCGCCCCACCCCGAACGTCGGCAATCGGTCGTGCCCGAGCCGGCACACCCGCTCGGTCGCCTCGCCGGTCACGATCGCGAGGATGTGCCCGATACCGAACCGCCCGCCGGTCCGCGCGATCGCCGAGAGCACCATCTGCGCCTCGCGCGTGGCGTCGATGCGTTCGACCTCGCCGGCGCAGACATCGCAGCAGCCCGGGTGCGGCGCCGCATCCAGCGTCTCGCCGAAGTACGCCAGCAGCCGCCGGCGCCGGCAGGCGAACGTCGTCGCGAACCGGACCATCTCGCGCAGCATCGCCAGGGCGCGCGCGCGCTCCGCCTCGTCCGGGATCGGGTCGATGAAATGCCGGATCCGCGCGAGGTCCCCGTAACCGAAGAGCAGCAGGCAGTGGGCGGGCTCGCCGTCGCGGCCCGCGCGGCCGGTCTCCTGGTAGTAGCCCTCGATGTTCTTCGGCAGGTCGCCGTGCACGACGTAGCGGACGTTGGACTTGTCGATCCCCATGCCGAAGGCGATCGTCGCGACGATCACGTCCGCCGCGTCGCGGTTGAACGCCTCCTGGTGCCGGCGCCGCACCTCGTCGTCCAGCCCGGCATGGTACGGCAGCGCGCGGACCCCGTGCCGGGCCAGCGCGGCCGCCGTGCGCTCGACGTCCCGCCGCGTGGTGCGGTAGACGATCCCCGCCTCGCCGGGCCGCGCCTGCACGAACCGGAAGACCTGGTCCGTCGGGCGGTCCTTCGGGACGACCCGGTAGAAGAGGTTCGGCCGGTTGAACGAGGCGCGCACGCGGTACGGGTCGCGCAGTCCGAGCCGCGCCACGATATCGTCCTGCACCCGCGCCGTCGCCGTCGCCGTGAAGGCTGCGACCGGGAGCCGCGGGAAGTCCGTCACGAGGCGGGCGAGGTCGAGGTAGTCGGGCCGGAAGTCGTGCCCCCATTCCGAGATGCAGTGCGCCTCGTCCACCGCCGCGAAGGAGAGCCGGGCGCGCCGGAGCCGCGCGAGGAAGTCCGGCATCGCGAAGCGTTCGGGCGAGACGTAGAGCAGGTCGAGCGCGCCGTCGGCCAGTTTCGCCTCGACCCCGCGCCTGGCCTCCGCCGTCAGCGAGCTGTTCAGGAAGGCGGCCCGAAGGCCGGTCGTGGCCGCGGCGTCGACCTGGTCCTTCATCAGCGAGATCAGCGGGCTGATCACCAGGCAGGTTCCGGGAAGCATGCGGGCGGGAAGCTGGTAACAGAGGGACTTCCCGCCGCCGGTCGGCATGACGACCAGCGCATCGCGCCCGGCCAGGATCGCGTCGACCACCTCGGCCTGGTGAGGCATGAAGTCGGCGAAGCCGAACAGCTCCCGCAGAACCCGCCGCCCCTCCCCCGCCGCTGTCGCCGCTGCCTCCATCGCCCGCGCATCCTGCCCCGCCGGCCCTTCCCGGTCAACCCGGCTCATGGGAGAGACTCTTCCACCGTTTCGGCGCGGTGTGTGTGTTTGTGTGTGTGCGTGTGTGTGCGTGTGCCTGGCTCCCGGGGCGGCGTGGTGCGGCAGGCCGTGCCGCTCCGGGGGGATCCGGCAGAGAGGGCGATAAGGGTGACGGGGTATGGAGTGCGGCGGCAGAGGGCGAAGCCCGGCGACGCCGCTTTCGGTTGGCGGGGTAAACGATCTCTGGTGAGACGAAAGCGGTGTCGCCGTCCCGGGCGCGAGGCGCGCCCGGGACTCTGCCACCGCACTCCACAGGCTGAAGCCCCGGCGGCAGCGCCGCTGAACCTGGCTTGCCCGGCATCGGTGTAGGCCGGCCCTCAGCGGCCGGCGCGGAACGGGCGGGTGGTGGCGCGCGAGCTGCGACGCCCGGCATGTCGCGCAGAAGCATCCCCCCGGGAACGCCAGGCTCCAGCCTGGCCGATCCAGGGGACGAGAACCATGAGGACCGCTACCGTGCCACGCTGGAGCGTGGCGTTCCCGGGGGACCAATCCTCGCAGGAGCGTCCCCCGCGCCCATATCCCGTCAGCGCGGGGGACGTTACCGCCACCACAGGGTGCGGGTGTCGAGGTTGGTGAGGTTCAGCGCCTGCGCCCTCTGGACCACTTTCCGGTATTCTTCCCGGGTCACCCGCCGCGCGATATCGGGGTGGTTGAAGGCCTGGAAATGGGGGCTGAATTGCGCCATGATGTTGATGTAGGTGTCCAACGGCAGCGTTTCGGCAATCCACTCCATGATGCGAATCGAGTCCGCCGTTTGGTTCGGCATCACGAGGTGGCGGATCATCAGGCCGCGACGCATCACGCCATCGTCGGGCGTACGCGCCACGCCGACCTGGCGATGCATCTCGGCGACCGCGGCCTTGGTGACCTCCGGGTAGGAAGGCGCTCCGGCAAGCCGCTCGGCCAGTTCGCCGTCGGCGAACTTGATGTCGGGCAGATAGATATCCACGATCCCGTCAAGCTGGCGGACGATATCGAGCCGTTCCCAACCGGACGTGTTGTAGACGATCGGGATTCGAAGCCCCCGCCCGGCTGCGCGGTCGAGCGCCTTGAGGATATGCGGCAGGTAATGGGTGGGGGTCACGACATTGATGTTATGGCAGCCCCGGTCCTGCAAGCGGAGCATCATGCCCGCGAGATCATCGAGGCTGTGGCCCGAACCGCGCCCGCGATGGCTGATCTCCCAGTTCTGGCAGAACACGCAGCGAAGGTTGCAGTGGCTGAAGAAGATCGTTCCCGACCCGCGGCGCCCGACCAGCGGACGTTCCTCGCCGAAATGCGCGCTCGCGCCCGAGAGAACCAACCGGTCTCCCGGCGCCTGGCAGAATCCGCGCGCGCCATCCAATCGGCGCGCCCCGCAGGCGCGCGGGCAGATCGTGCAGGTCCGCATGCGGTCCCACAGGGCTTCCGCCCGCTGCTTGAGCTCGCCGCTGGCATGGAGCGCCAGGTAGGCCGGGTAGGATCCGGCGGCGGCATTCCCCGCGTCCCCCGCGTCCGGCACATCCCCCGCGTCCGGCGTTTCATCGGTCGCGAGGACCCGCGACGCAGGGCGCCAGGCGCGGACGAGAACACCGGCCGCGAGACCCGACCCGAAGACGCCGACGCCCAGCGCCTTGAGAAAGGCGCGGCGTGACCTCCGGGCATCTTCGGCGTCCGTGTTCGGCTTCATTGCTCGCTCCCGTCGCTCAGCCTCACTCCCGCCCTTGCTGATGTTTCACGCTAGCACGGACGGGCACGTGAATCAACGCCTTGAGCGCGAGGATCGTCGCGACGGCGCCGACCAGTCCCCCCAGCGGCAGGAGCAGGGTCGCACCGACGAGACCCGCCACCCATCCGCCCGCCAGGTCGGCGGCCTGCAGCACGCCGGCCGCCCGGCCCACCTCCTGCTGCCGTCCCCGGCGGGCGGCCGCGATGGGGAAGAGACCGCCCGTCAGGCATCCGGCCGCGAAATTGATCGCGAGAAAGCCGGCGATCGCGGCCGCGGGCGACCGGGCGGCCAGGCGTCCCGCCAGGCCGAGCAGGAGCGGCAGGCAGGCACAGAAGGCGCACAGCAGCAGGTCGCACATGCGCAGGGCCGCGGGCACGCGCCGCGCGTCTTGGGCCCAGCGCGTCGCCACGGCCGCCGCGCCCGCGGCGCCCGCCATGAAGACGGCCACCAGCAGCCCGATCCAGATGTGCAGGTGTCCGAGCGCCGATTGAAAGGCGAAGATCACGAGCAGGTCGAGCAGCATGCCCGCGAACCCGGTCGTGGCCACCTGGGCAAGCACCGGACCGGCGCCGTCCGGCGGGGCGCGACGCCGCCGCCCGAACCGGCGCACCCCGAACAGCAGCGCGAGGCCCAGGGCCGCCACCCACACCCGGTGGCGGTGCAGCGCTCGAAGGAACGCGGCCGTACGGGGCATGTGCGCGCTCTGCTGATAGGACAGGAGATGGAACAGCGCCATGGGGCGCAGATCCCGGTTCACCTCCCCCGTCTTGTCCTGAAACGTCTCGTCGGCCCACTCCAGCCAGCCGGCGTGCAGGCGCTGTTCCAGGTGCCAGGGCATGCCGACGGCGTCCTCCAGCCCCCGCTCCATCACGGCGCGCGCCAGGTCGTCCTCGCGCGCATCGTCCAGCCGGACGGCCGGCGAGGCGAGGAAGAGAAACCGGCCCTCGCCGGGCAGCAGCCGGACCTGCGCGAAGACGTCTTGCAGCGTTTCCAGCAGGCTGGCCTGGAGGCGGCGCAGGTCGACCGGCGCATAGGCCATGCGACCCGGCAACCCGACGACGACCATCCCGTCGGGCGCAAGACGCCGGTGCACGGCCTGGAAGAACTCCCGCGTGAAGTAGCGGTTGGCATGCAGGGAACTCGGTTCGGCGACGCCGACCCAGACGATGTCGTACCGCGGTCCGGGCTCCTGGATGAAGCGGCGTCCGTCCAACGCATGCAGGCGTACGCGCGGATCCTCGAATTCCCGTCGGGTCAGGGCCGTGGGAAACCGGTCGAAGAGCGACAGGAGCGCGGGGTCCAGTTCCGTGACATCGACGGCGGCGATCGACGGGTGCTTCAGTATCTCGTCCAGCAGGCCGCCGGCGCCGCCGCTGAGCACGCAGACGCGTTCCGGGCGCTCGTGCAGCAGCAGGGGAATATGCGCGGCGATTTCCACCTCGCTCCGGTCCGGCACGGGAACCAGGTAGATCGGCTGGCCGTCGAGCACGAACAGGTATTGCCCATCGCTATCCAGCACGGTCCAGTTCCCGTGCGGCGAGGACGCGCTGGCCAGCACCTCGAAGGGCGCATGCCGACGCATCCGGGTCCAGTCGTGCAGCCGGTCCGCGCCGGCCGCCAGCACCGCCCAGGACGCCGCCGCCAGCCCCGCCAGGCCTGCCGCCCGGAGGCGCCTCATCGCGGGCGTCCCCGGGGCGGCGCTCCCGCTCGCCAGGACCAGGCCATTGGCGACCCAGAGCAAGGCGACCAAACGGAACCCCTGCCCGCCGGCCAGGAAATGCCCCAGCAGCAGCAGGCCGCCGAGCAACGTACCCAGGCTCTCCCAGACGTAGAGCCCGCCGACGGCGGCGCCCGGACCGGAGGCGCCCGTCTCCCGGTACAGGCGGCCCGCGACCGGGAACAGGGCGCCGTGAAAGAACGCCACCGGCAGCAAGAGCAGCAACGACGTCAGCGTGGTGAAGACAGGCCCCACCGGTTGTCCCATGGCGAGGCCAAGCCAGCCTCGCAGCAGCCGGGTCGCGCTCATGGAGAGCGGCAGGGCGATGCAGAAGCACGCCGTCAGGAGCGCGAACACGCGCAGCGCCGGCTGGCGCGCCCCCGGACGTCGCGCCCCGAACGCGGCCCCCAGCGCTTCCGCCAGCAACCCGTTGGCGAGGATGATGCCGGTCGTCAGCTCGTTGCCCTGGTACAGCGTCAGGAGCTCACGCCAGAGCAGCACCTGCCCCACGACCCCGCTGGCGCCCAACGTGACGCAGGCGCCGAGAATCCAAGACCGTCGCCGGGACGAACGCATTCGTTCAACGCCACGGCGCACCGACGGCGCGTTCAGCGCCGTGCGGCGCTTCTGTCGGCTGGGGCTTCCTGATCATATCGCGATGCATAGACGTCCAGTAATCGCCGAATCATCTTCTGGTAGGCCGTATGATTGCGGCGTGCCTCCCGTTTGAAGAACTCTACGCTGGATCGACTCAATCCGATCGTCACCTTGACCGTGTCTTCCTCGAAGACGAGCTCGTGGGGAGGCGGGAGGAAGTCCCGAACGACCTTCAACTCGCCCACGGGTTCATCCATGTATCCGGTTCTGCTCTTCATAGAGTTGCCTTCCTTTCCGCCAGTACCCGGCTCCGATGATGCGGATGACGTCTCCACGGTAAGTGAATCGTACGGTCACGATGCCGTTCCCCACCCGCCCGACACAGAAGAGCCGCTGTTCCTCCGAACTATGCGCCGCATCTTCCGCGATGACACGCTGCGGGTCCGCGAACGCGTATCGTGCCAGACGGAATCCAACCCCGTGCTTCTGCCGGTTGATCCGATCCTTCTCGGCGTCCCACTCGAAGCGTGCCATACCGACAACCTAGCACACGACCCGATAGGAAGCAATATATTCGTATGGAAATGTATCTGTATGCGAACGGCTGGTATTCCACGTCACGATGCCCGGCGGGCCGATCCGTCGAGGACTACGATGGGGCGACGGGGGCGAGGGGTTCGGGGGGTCAGGGGCGTGAGACACAGGGATGGCCGCGGATGAGGAAGCGCAGGCGGCGGCGGGCCCAGGCGCCGGCGTAGTCGACGCCGACGCGGGGGCGCCGGTCGACGGCCGGGAGCTGGAATCCGTCGTCCATCAGCGCGAGGGGGCCGCCGACGAGGTCGCAGCCGTCGAACGACCGGTCCACGCCGAGGGCCCGGCAGAGCCGGCCCGGCCCATCGCACCGGCTGTCGAGGCCGTCGAGCGGTTCGAGCGCCCGGAGCAGGACGGCGCAGGCGCGGCCCTCCGCCTCGGTGACGACGTTGAGGCAGTGGTGCATGCCGTAGACCAGGTAGACGTAGGCGCGGCCGGGCGGGCCGAACATGGTTTCCGTGCGCGCCGTGCGGCCGCGCGCGGAGTGGCAGGCCCGGTCGTGCACGCCGAGGTAGGCCTCCGTCTCCACGATCCGCCCCATGCGCGGTCGGCGTCCGTCGCGGCGCACGAGGATCTTGCCCAGCAGGTCAAGGGCGACCGCGCGGGTATCCCGGTCATAGAAGCCGCGTTCGAGGCGTTGCATCCCCGCCAGCCTGCCCCCCGCCGCCCCCGCGCGGCAAGCGGGAAGAGCGCGGGCTTCCCCCAGTTTTCGCGGCGCGTTCCGCACAGAGTGCTGGAGTGGGACAGCTAGGTGTTTGCGAAGTGGGGGGCCGGAGGCCCTCGTGATCCGTAGTCGTCGGCGTAGTCGTCCACCGGAAAGGGACGAGCCGGTCGACGACTACGCCGACGGCTACGGCTGACGACGGAGCAAGCTCGGGCCGGGCGAGGCGCTTCGCCACGGGACCGCTGCCGCCACCCCTCGCCGGCCGCGTTTCCGCAGCGGGTGCGCAGCCCCCGCTGTACTGGAGGCCCGGTTGGACGCCCGTCAGTACAGCGGGACCTACGGGGCCGCTGCCCCCCCGTCCACGCCAGCCCCACCTCCACAGCGGCGCGGCCGCCGGGGCTCCACCCTATGGACTGCGGTGGCAGAGTCCCGGGCGCGCCGCGCGACCGGGACGGCGACACCGCTTTCGCCCCACCAGACACCGTGTGGCCCCCTCCAACCGAAAGCGGCGTCGCCGGGCTTCGCCCTCTGCCGCCGCACTCCATATCGCGTCACCCTTTTGGCAGCGTAAGAGCCGCCCGCAGAAGCGAAGGGGGTGGATGTCCGCCCCCCGGGAACGCCAGGCTCCAGCCTGGCCGACCAAGGGGACCGGTTGGCATGGGGGGACAGA
>PWTM01000301.1 GCA_003563855.1 PVC group bacterium
ACGTAGAGGAGGACCGTCACCCAGCGCGCGGCGCCGCCCATGTGCAGGCCCGCCACGAGGTTCATGTAGACGTTGGCGGGGGCCATCACGAGCCCTACGAACAGGCCCATCAACACCGTGCCCCAACTGATGCCCGACTCGAAATGGTCGGGGGCCGTCATCAGGTTGCGGAACTCCTGAAACTCTCTGTCCTCGCGCATGGTCGACTATCCCCTGGGATCCGGCCGGCGGACCGCCCGCCCTCTACGCTCGCGCCGCCGCCTCGGCCTGCTCCATGTACTTCAGAATCCGTTGCGCCCCGAGCTTCCGCCAACCCAGCAACTGGCGCCGCAGGTCGGTGAAGAACGGCTTGTTGAGGCGCCACCACGTCCGGGGCGCCCCCGCCTCGTGAATAATCTCTACGGAAATGGCGCAGGCGCCGTCCTCTGGCGGGTTGACCGTCAGCCGCAGGCGCTGGCGGACCCCCATGTCGAAGGGCGCAAGCCAGAGCCGGGCCTCGAGCCCGGCCACGACCCCGTCCTCGGGGGGGAGAACCTCGACGGACTCGATGTCGAAGCCGCCGAGCACGCCGTCGCGGTGCGCCTCGAGGTACTCGTGCAGGAAGGCGATTAGCCCCGCGGCGGGCGCCGGGCTCACGGTGAACGGGAGCCGGTCGCGGATCACCCCGTCCTGCGGCTCCGGTACGCGCCAGTCCATCTCCGTGCTCGGCGCCGCGATCCGCCCGGCCACGATCGCCGGTACGATCGCGGAGAGCACGACCACGACCTGCACCAGCAGGATGGTCGTGATGACCGCGGTGCCGGAGTAGTTCAGCGTGATGCCCCCCATCCAGCCCATGCGGGTCAGTCCCGTGGCGGTGGCCTGGCCGGCCACGTAGCCGAAGACCGCCCCCATCATGCCGTAGGTCAGGGCTTCGGCGACGAACAGGGCGCCGACATGCGTCGGGGCCAGGCCCAGGCTCGTGTAGACATAGATCTCGCGCTTGCGCTCGCTGACCGAGTTCAGCATGGTCGTGAAGATAATGAGCGCGGCGATCGACAGCGGGATCGCGAGGTTCCGGGGCGGCACGGCCACCAGCGGCGTCGAGAGGACGACGCGCACGTCCCCGTTCGGCCGGTTGTAGTAGATCGGGTAGACGATCGTGTTCATCAGGCGGAACGCGACCGACTCGGGTTGCTCGGGGGAGGCGCAGGCAAGGCCGACGCTGCGCAGGGTTCCGTCGAGCGCCCGGGCGACCTCGGTCGGAATCACGATCAGCTCACGCGCGGGCACATGCTCTTCCATGTCGTCGGCCGTCGGCTGCATGGCGCCGACCGCGCCCAGCTCCTGCTCGATCGCGTCCTGCGTATCCCGCTGGATCCAGTCCTGCTCCTGCGCCCCGTAGTCGATCGGCGCGATCGGGCTCCCGTCGAGCATGGCGATCGTGTCTTCAAAGACGATCGGGTCGAAGATGCCGCGCACCACGAGTTCCAGGCCGCGCAGGACGATCGTGTCGCCGGGCTCGACGTCCAACTGGTGCGCGGTGTCCGGCGAGATGTAGCAGCCGCCCTCTGCGGCGAATGCCGGCCAGTCCGTCAGGACGCGATCGATCTCCGTCAGCCGGTCCTCGGAAGGCGGGAGGCCGAGCGCGCCGCGCACGGGCGCATAGTCCCCGGTGGCCGGATTCAGGAGATGCAGCCGCCACATGGCGTCGCCCCGGCCTCCGGTGATCCAGGCCCGCGCGCCGAGGGTCACCTCGGGGTCCGACACCAGGTTGTCCAGCGCCGGGATCGCCTCCCAGGAGAGCGGTCCGAGTGTGGGACGCCGGATCAGGACGGAGGGGCGCTCCGACCGGACGCCCTCGATCGCGAAATCCCGCCGGTCCACGTAGCTGGTGGCCGAGGAGAAGACGAGCAGCGCAAACGTCACCAGCACGAGGGTCGTGCCGGTCAGCAGCGTGCGCACCTTGCGCTTGCGCATGTTGGCGATGCCCAGGAACACCGCGCTGCCGATCAGGCCGCCCCGTCCCATCTTCGCGCCGCTGCCCTCGGCCAGCAGGGTCTGGAACTCCTGGACCGACGCCTTGAAGCGATGGAGCACGATGCTGATGACCATCACGCTCAGGGCCAGGATCGTGAACGACATCAGGATCACCAGCGGCTGGGCGCTGATCCGGAACGCGGGATGGAAGCTCCACAGCATCAGGGTCATCAGCGCGAAGATCAGAAGGGATGCCGTGATCTGCCGCCCGATGCGCGAACAGGCGAAGACCAGGCGCTCCATCGCCACGCTGAAGGGCACCATCAGCAGCAACAGGAAGATCGCGCCCCGCGCGATATCCAGCCCCATGTCGCGGACGGCCTGGTAGGCCCGGATCTCGCTGGCCAACGCCTCCATCGAGGATCGTTGGAGGGCGGCGCCGTCGTCGCTGGCCATGGCCGCCTCCGCCGTCTCCAGCGCGGCCGCCGTCCCCGCGCGAATTTCGTCGATGACCGCGCTTTCGATGCCGGCCGCGCGGAAGTCTTCGAGGCGCCAGGCGTTCAGCTCCGAGATGTCGCGCGCGGAGACGTGCGTCGGGATGGACGGCAGGGGCTGGTCGAGGGGGAAGCCCCGCTGAAAGACCTCGCGCACGCTCAACCGCTCCCGCTCCGCGCGCGCCCCCGGAAGGGCGTTGAGCAGTGCGAGCCGGACCCGCCCCGCGCCTGCGCGCAGGATCATCTGCCAGCGGGTTCCGGGCTCGACCAGGCCCCACATCTGGCCGGTGGGGTCCACGCTGAAATGCGCCTGTTTGGGCCGCCCCCCGCGGCCGGCGTCAAGCAGGTCCCCCTGGACGAGCGGTTCGAGGAAACGGACGTCGAAGAAGGCCGGGCCGTTCAGCTCCACGCACTCGAAGGATACCGCGCGGGGCAACTGGTCGCCGGGGCGGTTCCGGAGGCTGAACGTCGTCGCCAGGCGCGCCGTGACCAGCGACTCGGTGGTCGTGAGCGATTCGGTGATCCTGCCCCACTCGTCCAGGCGAAACGCGGCCATGTTGAAATTCATGATCCAGGAATGGAGTTCCGCGCAGAGCAGCGGCAGGCGGAAGGTCCCGTCTTCGCGGGACCAGGTGAACTCCTGGGCCCGGATGCCGTCCATATCGGCCCGCGAGGTCCCGACGAGGGTGACCAGGAAGCCGGGGCGCGGGACCCGCGGAACCGTCTCGCCCGCGGAGACATCCACGACGCGGCCCATGCCATGCCGCCACCGGGCGGATGCCTCGGCCACGGAACGCGGGGTGCTCGTGAAATCGTCCGTCGCCAGCAGCCACTCGAGAAACGTCAGGGTCGGGGCGAATTGCGGCTCGATCCGGGCCCAGTCCAGCGCCTCGAAGCGGTCGAGCGGACAGTCCACGCGCTGCCGGTCGGCGTCGTCCGTGACCCACGTGACGCCGGGGAGCTGGAAGCTTTCGCCCACGGCGGTGATGAGCGCGCGGTCTCCGAGGTGGCCGCCCCTTCCCAGGCGGCCCTCGATCGCCTCGGTGTTGACCAGGCGGCGATCGGGATCGCCTTCGGGCCAGAGGTCGCCCCGTCGGACCGCGAAACGGAGCGCCCGCTGGAAGTCCCGCGGGACGGCATCGATCCGGTTGTACCCGCAGTGCGCCCCCGGGCCGACCAGGACGCCGCAGTCGGAAAGGTCGAACCCCACCACGAAGAGGCTCAGCGCCTGTCCTTCGGGTTCCTCCGTGATGCCGAAGCTGGCGGCGATCTCCCCCCGAAGGCGGTCCAGGGGCTCGAAGAAGGCGACCCGCCGTTCCTGCACTTCGAACTGGCCCCGGACGCGGTTGGACATGCGCGCCCAGAGCGCGCGCATCAGCGGCATCGCTTCGGGCTCGATCTCGATCTGGCGCGAGTAGGCCGCCTCCAGGATCCGGTTCCGTGCCCGGATCAGGCCGGTGCAGATCTCCACCATGTCGTCGGCGTGTTCACGAGCCTCCTCGAGGGGGAAAGGCGCTTCGAGCCCCTCGGCGTGGATCGCGTCGAGGAGCGTTCGCGCCGCGTTGATCTGGTCGCGTTGCGTCTCGGTCAGCTCGTCCTGGTGGTTCTGGAGCAGCCAGGAGGCGCCGTCGGTCAGCGCGGCCACGATCTCCTCGCGAACGGCCGGCGTGACTTCTTCTTCCGTGCGCTGCGCCGCCAGCCGCAACGCGCCCTGGAGCGTCATGAGCCGCAACAGTCCGGCGCCGACCGCGTCCTTGAAGTAGCGCCGGGTATCGCGCGCGGCGCGCCGGTCGTGCAGGCGCGGGAAGCCTTCGTCCGCGTCGCCCAGTGCGTCCAGTTCCTCCACCGCTTCCCGGTAGGCCCTGAGGTCCGCCTCGTCGATCGACTCGTACTCGCGCCGCGTCCGTCCGTCCGGCGTTACCGACAGCGTCGCCGCCAGCATGCGCATGCCGAGCTGGTTGATGTGGTAGGCGTCGACGAACCCGAAGAGCACGGGGCGGGTGGGGTTCCGCGCCTCGTTTCGAAGCAGGTTCAGCAGCATGGCGGCGTCCAGCGCCGCGTCCGCGCCGGGGGCGACGCCCAGCACCCGGCTCATGGCGTCGATTGGCGCCACCAGCGTGGTCGGTCGCTCGCCGGTCGGCTCCGGGGGGACGACGGCCGCGTAGATATTGCGCGCCGTAACATTGGCCCAGCGTCCGCGACTGACGACGCGGCCCAGCGTGATCGCGTCGGTGCGGAGCGCATCCGCCAGGGGGCCCGCCGGGACGTAGTAGCGCGGCTTGTAGAGCGACTGCCGCGAGGGCAACGGTTCGGCGGAGCGGTCCGACTCGAGGAAGATCACCGCGGCGGCGCCGAAGTCGAACGCGCGCCGGTGCTGCGCGTAGGCCGACATCTCCATGACGGCGATCTGGCCGCGAAGGCTGCGCGCGGGCAGGCGCTCGAAGGCGGCATCCCCCACGTAGATCAGCCGGCCGCGAATGCCGCCGGGGCCCGTGGTGTTCAGGCGCGCGACATCGGGCCAGATCGGGTGAATCGGGTGCCGGCCGGGGAGGACGGGATCGGTGACCTCGAGGAACGTCTCCTCGTCCATGGGGACCACCACGGGGAATTCCTGGGTCCAGACCCGGACTCCCGGGATCTCGCGAATCCGGGCCAGGAGCTCGTCCTGCATCTGCGCGTGTTCAGGCGTGCCGACCTGCCGCGTCGCAAAGGACGCGAGCCACCGCGTGTCCTCCCGGACCCGCGCGGCGAAGTCCTCCGCTCCTGCCGGCGCCGCCCGGCCGCCGCCGAGGATCCCGACGCAGGCCGTAAGCGCGGCGATCCCCCGTCGGAAGCCCCCTGGCGCGCGGTAGCGGCAGGGGGCAGTTCGCCGTCGCGGCGTCGTCCGGCCGGTGGGAGTGGCGTGCCCAGAATGTCGTTGGTCAGGCATGGCGATTTCGCGTGTCCTATGGGTAATGCATCAACGTGTACCGCGGAACATCGCCGGGATGATCCCCGGTCGCCCAAATGACGACCAACGGTACCACAGCCCAGACGATCACCGCCAGTAGCTCACCGACGATGAGGCCGAGGAAGAGCGGCTGCGCCTTGCGGTAGGCGCCTCCGCCGAAGAGGCGGGTCAGCGCGGTCTTGAGCAGCCACCCGAGAAAGACGCTGAACCAGAGCAGGGCGCCGATCGAAATCCGGGCGAACAGGATGCCCACGGGATGAATCGGCCAGGCCGGGAAGCGGGAACAGGCCCACAGGAGGCCCAGGCCCATGCCGAGCCCCGCCGCCTGGTGGCCGCGCCCCGGCGTGAAAAACTCGAAGGACGCGCGATCGACCCCCGCCCAGGCGTTGATCGCGGTGGCGCCCGTCTTCGCCTGCGTGCTGATCTCGGCGCTGTTGTAATGCATGTGCAGGTGCACCGCCCCGCAGACGACGAAGCCGATCGCCATGATCGCCAGCCCGCCGAGCACCAGCCGGGAACGATGGGTCGAATCCGCCTTGCGATCCGCGCCGAACGCCAGGGTGCTGATCACCGCCGCGCTGACGGCGGTCGCGCGGGTCAGGAAGGCGTAGAAGGCGCCGGCCAGCAGCAGGATCGTCGGCGACTGCCAGGCGAGGGGGAAGAAGCCGGTCAGCGTGCCGATGCTCAGGCGGCTCGTCCACAGCACGGGAACGCCGGTCTCCGCGATGATGCGCGCCATCAGCAGGGAGACGAGCACGCACCCGACCATCGCCAGCAGGCTCCACCAGATCGGCGCGCCGGCCCAGTGCACCCAGAGGAAGATGCCGATGCAGCCCACCGCGAACACCCATCCGGCGACGGCGTTCCGGCGGTCCTCGGCCTCCGTCCCGCCCCGGCCGAACATCGCCCGGCCCACGCGCGCCCAGTGGGCGCGCCCGAGCCAGAGCACCCAGACCGCGATGGCCAGCAGGGCGCCGAACGCCTGGTCCTCGACATGGCCCGGGCGAAAGGCGGGAATGTACGCCTGCCCGAGCGTCAGGTACCAGGAATAGACGAATACCCAGCCCCAGATGGAGATCGCGTAGCGGCTCGGCATGAAGTACGCCACGCCGATGACGGCGAAGAAGATGCGCTGCCAGTTGAAGGCCTGAGGCGCGAACCGCAGGACGCTGTCCGCGTAGTATTCGCGCATCGTCCACTCCAGCGGGATCGTCGGGAAACGGCCCGTGAAGGCGTCGAGCCCGCGTAAGGCGTGGATCAGGAAGACGACCAGGCAGCTTCCCCAGAAGAGGCGGCTGCGGAACATCGCCGGCAAGACGCGGCCGGCGTCCTCCTCCGGATCCCCGATGAGGGCGTGGTAGACGCGGAGGAGGGGAAAGGGCAGGCGCTCCCGGTCCCGCCACTGCGGGTAGACCACCCCGCCCAGCCCGATCATCATCGCCCAGAGGGCCATGAAGAGCATCCCCCAGGAGGCCATCGGCAGCGCCCAGGCCCGCCAGGGAATGGTCGCGCCCTCGTCCAGCTCGTCGAGGAACTGGTCGGAGACCGGCGTATCGTGGACGCGGAGGTTGCCGTCGGCGTCCAGCGTCGGCAGCGGATCCGGAAACAGCGCCGGCCGGAATTCGCCTTCCGCCGCGATCCGCGCCGTGGTGAGGTTCTGGTGCACCCCCTGGTTGATCTCCGCCACCGCGCGCGGGAACATGCGCATCAGCCCGTTGCTCGGGATGACCGCGGCAAAGAGCATCAGGCTGCAGACCAGCGCCACCTGCCGCCGGTTCAACATCCAGCGCTCCCCGAGCAGCCGCAGCAGCGGGTTCAGCCCCAGCACCAGGAGGAGCAGGAATGCGATGACGATCTCCGGCAGGTAGCTGTCCGCAAGGTAGGTGTTATCGAACCTGAAGTTATTGTGCGGGACGAGGATCCAGATCGCCAGGCTGCCGAGCAGTCCGAGGGCGGCGGCCACCGCGACGCGCTTGGATGACAGCGACTCGTTCACGCTTCCCGATCCCCATATACAACGGACATCGACCGCTCATAGCACAGGTCCCGGCCGAGCGCTACCCCCAAAATTGACCGGCCGAAAAGATGACGGTTCACGTACCCGCCCGCCGCGGGCGGGTACCTGAGCGGTTACCCGAAAAGCACGGTCGACGAGTCAGCGCCGCCGGGCGTCGGGCGCGGGGCCGTAGGCGATGCGCCAGAGGGTGAGGCCCTCCGGCGGGGCGGTCGGCACGCGCGCGGTGCGCAGGCGCGAGGCGAGGATGACGGGCGCGGTCCCGGGGTCCAGCTCGCCGGCGCCGACGCGGACGAGGTAGCCGGCCAGGCTGCGGACCATGCGGTAGAGAAAACCGTCGCCGACCGCGCGGATCTCGAGTTCGGGCCCCCGCCGCCGGATGTCGAGCCGGTAGAGCGTCCGCACCGTCCCGTCGATCTCGCGGTCCGGGTTGGCGGCGAACGCCGCGAAGTCGTGGCGCCCGACGAGGCTCCGCGCGGCCGCGGCCATCGCGGCCGGGTCGAGCGGACGGCGGACATGCGTCCGTACGCGGGCCTGGCAGGGGTCGGCGACCGGGCCGTTCCAGATGCGGTAGCGGTACTCCTTGTGGGTTGCGCGGAACCGGGCGTGGAAGGAGGCGGGTACCCGGCGCACGCGCCAGACGCGGATATCGGGCGGGAGCACGGCGTTGAGCCCGAGGCCGAGCCGGTCCTCGGCGCGGGCGGCCTCGATGTCCAGGTGGGCGACCTGGCCGCGCGCGTGGACGCCCGCGTCGGTGCGGCCGCCGCCGTGCACGCGCGGGCGCTCGCCCGTGAGTCGGGTCAGCGCCGCCTCGAGCTCGCCCTGGA